>JASFKW010000155.1:0-8718 GCA_050118435.1 Gammaproteobacteria bacterium
GGATCCCGTTCAGACTTGCATTGGCATTGTGCTCGGCAACGCTCTCCACGGCTGCCGCGGCGATACCGAGCAGTCCTCAACCGCTCGCGCTGACCGACGTCGCTGCGAGCACAGCGCCGGCGGAGGGTGTCGACCCGGCGCTGCAGCGCAATTTCGGCTCCGCCCCGGCTACGTCTGTGGCATCCCCGGACCCGGTCGAACAACCGCCTCCGGCCGGTCCGGGGACGCCGATCACCCCACCCTGCCTGCACGATGTCAGTGACGCGAAGCCGCTCAAGTTGAGCACGGACCAGACGCTTTGTGCCAAACCGGTCGACGGGCGGGAGCGTTTCTCGCTCCGGATCGGTCGGCGGATTCATGGCTCGCATGGCCTGCTCGAGCAGGTCGATGGTCTGCTGGTGAACTACCGGTTGGGCAACGGCACGACCCTGACCGCTGTGGCGGGCTCCCCTGCCGCGGCGGCAACAGACCCGCTCAATCTTGGCAGCCAGGTGTTCGGCGTCAGCGCCGGCATGACCAGACTCGCGCCCGCGTGGGATCTGAGCAGCTACTTCATCGAGCACCAGAAAAAGGGGCGCACCGAAGGCAGAACCCTGGGCAGTGTGCTGCGTTACCTTCGGCCGAAGCGCTCGGTGCTGATGTCTCTGGACTACGACGCCAATGAAAACGCGTTGAGCACGGTCATGATTTCCGGCGCCTGGAAGCTCCTGCGGCAAACCACCGTCAGCGCTACTTTTGATGTCAGCAGGAGCAACGGGCACCGGGGCCGTGAAGGTTTTCTGCAGCAGAGCCTGGCAGCCACCGAAGGCTGGAAATGGGCGCTGCCCGTCGACCGCATCAGAGAGCTGACCGGCGGGCACGCTACCGGCGTGAGCAGCCTGGGAGTGGGACTGTCTCACAGATTCTCGCGGCACCTCAAGCTGAATGGCGACGTTGCCGTGCTGGACATCTCGAGGCCACCCGCATCCGGCGCCCCCCTCCATCCCAATGAATACTTCTATCATGTGAAGCTCACCGGAGAAGACCTTGTCCTGTCCGGAGATCAGAGCGCCCTCGCCCTTCGCTACAACGTGACCGACTCATCGCGCACGTCGTCCGCCACACTGGACACAAAATACACGATCAACCGCTTGTGGCAGATCAACCCGCGGCTTCACACCGACTACCACAGCGATACGATGAAAAACGCGGTGGACTGGATCACCGCCCCGGCGGTGAAAATGGAGTATCGCTGGCGCCCGGACTACGGCATCGAAATCGAGGCCGGCGGCAAATGGTCGAGCCGCACTCTTGCCGCCGAAAACAGGACCCAGTCTTCCTATTTTCTGAGCCTCAATTACCAGGCGAATTTCTGAGCCCCTTGAAGATCGGCGCTTCGAAGCCGGGCGCAACGCAGTGACCCGGTGCCGCCGGGGCGCCACTCAGGCAGGGTCTGTAAGACCGGTGTGGGCTTGAATGAACTCCAGGACCTGGCTTCGGGATCGGGCACCGCTGAAGCGCCCGGCCTCTCGCCCCTTGTCGAACAGAATCAGAGTGGGAAAGCCGCGAACCTGGAATTGACCCGCGAGTTTCATGTTCTCGCCTTCGTCCACCTCGAGCTTGGCCAGAGCGACCGTCCCCCCCAGCTCGGCCATGACTTGTTCCAGCACCGGGGCGATGATCAGGCAGGGAGCACACCAGTCGGCCCAGAAATCGACCAGGACCGGTCGGTCGTGGGAGCCCCGCACCACATCGGAGTCGAATGTTTTCAGATTCGTTTCGAAGACTGACATGGAACACACGGTTCAATCACGTCATACACCGGCGGACAGATTGGCTGCAGCGATAGACCTCGGCTGAAACACAACGGCGGCGGCCCGTGGCCGCCGCCGTCTTCGCACTGCTCAGCGGTTTGGACCCTGTCAGATCTTGCCGTCGAACAGTAGCACGATCGAGACGACGCTACCCACCAGCAGCAGAGCGCTCGCTTTCACGGCGGTGTGCATCCGACAATACCTGCTGGCTGCGCATTTCCTGATTCTTTGCATTGCTCCAACTCCCGCGCCGAGAATGCGCGTTGACAACGTATTAGTAAGTGTTGAAGTAATGATAATAATAACCTATCGGTGTGATCAAGTATCCTGTAGGGGATAAATCCGGGGACGACCGGACCTCGAGGGTGCTCGCACCTGCGGCAACTCGAACGGACCCTAAAAATAGATATAATCTATATTTCAAATGGTTATTTTTAATAATTAATATTTATTTATAAAACAGGCACGGGCCGAAAAACTTGCACCGGATGCAGACGATGATGACGCCGGGTGGGGTCATCCCGGGTGCCACTGCAGGGAACAGAGACAGGGAGACCTCCAGCGGCCTCGAGACCCCCGGTCGATGTGCGGCCCCCAGCGCACCTGCAGATTCGACGGCACCTCACCTCGCCACAGCCCTGTTTCATCTGTTGAGCGCCCTCGATCCCCTCCCGAACCCGACAAATTGTTCTGCCTTAACGTTTGCTGTAGCTTAGGCCGCTCCCGCGCCGGGCGAGGGCGCATCTCCCCGCACAAGCTGAACAAGGAGTCACCATGAAAGCCAGAGCTGCCGTCGCCTGGGCACCCAGACAGCCCCTCTCGATCGAGGAAATCGATGTCGAAGGCCCCAAGGCCGGTGAAGTGCTGCTGAAGGTCGTCGCCTCGGGCGTTTGTCACACGGATGCTTTCACCCTGTCCGGAGAGGACCCGGAGGGAGCCTTCCCCTGTGTTCTGGGCCACGAGGGCGGCTGCGAGGTGCTCGAATGCGGACCGGGGGTGCAATCGCTGAAACCGGGCGACCACGTGATCCCTCTGTACATTCCCGAATGTGGCGAGTGTGACTACTGCAGGGGCACCAAGAGCAACCTCTGCCAGTCCATCGCCTCCACCGTCTGGACCGGCTACATGCCGGACGGCACCCGGCGCTTTTCCCACAACGGCGAACCGATCTTTCATTATATGGGTTGCTCGACGTTCTCCGAATACACCGTGGTGCCGGAAATCGCGCTGGCCAGCATCAACCCGACCGCGCCACTGGACAAGGTATGCCTGTTTGGCTGCGGGATCACGACCGGCATCGGCGCGGTGCTGAACACCGCCAGGGTCGAGGCCGGCGCCTCCGTGGCGGTGTTCGGACTGGGCGGAATCGGCCTGTCGGTGATTCAGGGCGCCGTGATGGCGAAAGCCGGGCGCATCATCGCCATCGACATCAACCCGGACAAGTTCGCGATGGCCAAAGCCCTGGGGGCCACGGATGTTCTCGACCCCGCTGAGCTCGATGTCACCGTGACCGAGGCTATTGTCGATATGACCGACGGCGGCGTGGACTATTCCTTCGAGTGCATCGGCAACGTGGGCGTGATGCGCGAGGCGCTGGAGTGCTGTCACATGGGCTGGGGTGTTTCCACCATCATCGGCGTCGCCGGGGCCGGCAAGGAAATCTGCACCCGCCCGTTCCAGCTGGTGACCGGGCGCACCTGGAAAGGCACGGCGTTCGGCGGAGTAAAGGGCCGCAGCGAGCTGCCGGGCTATGTGGAGAATTATCTGAACGGCAGGATCGAGCTGGACAGCATGGTCACCCACACCATGCCCCTGGAAGAGATCAACACCGCCTTCGACCTGATGCACGAAGGCAAGAGCATCCGCTCGGTGGTCATTTTTTAGGACTCTTGCAATACGACATTGCAAGCGTACTGGAGAGCAGGGCGTGGAGCAGATAGAAAGCATCAAGGAATTCGGCGGCTACCTGAACCGCTATCAGCACGCTTCGGACAGCTGCCACTGCCGCATGACATTTTCGGTCTATCTGCCGCCGGCCGCCACGACGCGGAAGGTGCCGGCACTCTATTGGCTGTCCGGACTCACCTGCACCGACGACAACTTCCGCGTCAAGGCTGGGGCGCAGCGCTATGCCGCGGAGCTCGGGCTGGCGCTGATCATTGCGGACACCAGTCCGCGCGGAAGCCAGGTTCCGGACGCGCCTGAGCGCTACGACCTGGGACAGGGGGCCGGATTTTACGTCAACGCCACCCGGCAGCCCTGGTCGAAGCACTATCACATGTACGATTACGTGACCCGCGAGCTGCCGGCACTGGTCGAAGCCGGACTGCCGCTGATCGCGGGCCTGCGAAGCATTTCCGGCCACTCCATGGGGGGGCACGGCGCGCTGGTCTGCGCGATCAAGAACCCCGACAGCTATCGCTCGGCATCCGCTT
This sequence comes from Gammaproteobacteria bacterium, assembly GCA_050118435.1. Taxonomy (GTDB): domain Bacteria; phylum Pseudomonadota; class Gammaproteobacteria; order DSM-19610; family DSM-19610; genus Thiogranum. The sequence continues at coordinate 4,229 of JASFKW010000155.1, forward strand.
TCGCGCCGATCTGTAACCCCGTGGTGAGCCCCTGGGGTCAGGCCTGCTTTGGCGCCTATCTTGGCGAAGACCGCAATAGCTGGAAAGCCTACGATGCCACCTGCCTGATCGAGGCGGGCGCTCCGCCCATGCCGCTGCTGATCGATCAGGGCACGGCGGATGAATTCCTGGCCGAGCAGCTGTATCCACACAACCTGCAGGCCGCCTGCCGGGATCGGGATTTTCCCTTAAACCTGCGCATGCAGGATGGCTACGATCACAGCTACCACTTCATCGCGACTTTTGTCGGTGAGCACCTTGCCTGGCACGCAGCTGCGCTGAAGGGCTAGCATTTGCAGGGCGCCGGGCGCATAAGGGCGTCGGTAAGCCCCCCTCAGAGGGCAAAGCCAATCTCTTCATGCGACGCCGTCGCGGTTGCGCCGCACGAGAGCCACGGAATACCGGGACCACAGCATGTCAAACACCACTTTCACCCTGCCCGATAACCTTCGGGACTACCTGCTCCGCGTATCGCTGCGCGAGCCCCCGGTGTTGAAGCGGCTACGCGAGCAGACCGCGCAAGACACCATGTCGCGCATGCAGATCACACCGGAGCAGGGTCAGCTCATGGCGCTGCTGGTGCGACTCATGGGCGCGCGCAAGGCACTTGAGATCGGAGTCTATACCGGCTACAGCGCGCTCTGGGTGGCCGGCGCCCTCCCCGATGACGGCAGGCTCGTCGCCTGCGACGTCAATGAAGCCTGGACATCCTTGGCGAAGGACTACTGGCGCGAGGCGGGCGTGATCGACAGGATCGATCTGCGCCTGGCGCCGGCGCTTGCGACCCTCGATGCGCTTATAGAAGGCGGTGAAACGGGCAGCTTTGATTTCGCCTTCATCGATGCCGACAAGGAAAACTACCTCGCCTACTACGAGCGGTCCCTGGAGCTGCTGCGGCCAGGCGGTCTGATCGCCATCGACAATACGCTGTGGTCGGGCAGCGTGATTGACCCCACCGACTCGGATCCGGACACCCTGGCCATCCGGGCCTTCAACGAAGCGTTGCACGCCGACACCCGGGTCCACATCAGCCTGGTGCCCATCGGCGATGGCCTGACCCTGGCGCTGAAGCAGAACCCCGCCAGCGCCTGATGCCGACAGCCGCCATCGGCCCGCGAGCGGGCCGCATGCGCTATCATGTTCTGACCCCGCCGCTCGGGCCGGACAGCCGCCTCTGAGCGATACCGCGGCGCGTGCGTTGAAGCCGGGGCGATTTCCCGGAGATTCAGGAAGACAGGCAGATGTTCAGCCGACTGTTCAAGCCCAAGTGGGAGCATCGCGATCCGAGGGTTCGCCGCAAGGCCCTCGAGTCGGGTGCCGCACCAGCCGAGGTGCTCTCGAAAGCCGCCATGGAGGACAGCGACACGGCGGTGCGCCTTTGCGCCATCGCACGCCTGACGGATCTGCGCATCCTTACGACCCTGGCCAGCGCGGAGACGCACGGGGAGCTGCGCGAAGCGGCGGAGGCGCGTCGGCGCGCGCTCCTCGCCGCGCCTCTGCCCCAGGGCCCGTCTCTGGAGGCACGTCTGGAAGGCCTGCGAAACGGGCCGTCCACGGAGCTGTGCCGGTTCCTCGCCCGCGCGGCTGAGACGCCCGAGGTACGCGTCGCCGCGCTCGAATGGGTGCAGGACAGCGACCTGCTCTGCACGCTGGCGGTGGAAGATCCGGTGGCGGCGGTGCGCCGGGCCGCTCTGGACCGCATCGACGATCCGCCGGCCTGGGAGGCGGTGGCGCGCCGCGCGCGCAACAGGGACAAGCAGATCAGCCGCACGGCACTCGAGCGCCTCGATGCTTTCCGAAAGGCCGAGACCGATCGCGACACAGCCGAGCAGCTGTGCCTGTCCATGGAGGAACTGGCTGCAACCCGACCCACACCGGGAAGCCGCGCCGGGGTGCAACGCCTCGCCGTCCAGTGGGAACGGCTCGAAACCCCCATACCGGCGCTTATCGGCGAGCGATTTGCAGAGGCCAGAGCGCATGCGCTGCGGGCGGTGGAGGCTTTCGAAGCGTGCCAGGAGCGAAGACGCACGCTGCTCGGCGAGCTCCAGTCCCTGCTGCAGGATCTGCGCGACGAGCAGCGCCAGGCGGCGGGCCTGACACAGGCCGAAGCCGGACGGCTGCAAGAGATCAACCGTGGCTGGGACGGCCTCGCGCCGGAGCACGGTGAGGATGACGGCCTCGGGACGCAGTTCAAAGAGCTGGTCAAAGCAATCGAGCGTGAGTCGCAGCGCCAGGTCGAGGATGAAGTGCGCGCGCATCGGCTGCGGGAGCTGACAGAAGCCGCGCGCTCCATGCTGGAGGGTGGCGGGGATATCGACGAACGACGCGTCGGGGAGCTCGAGCGCCGCTGGCGGGCGGCGGAGCAGCCTCGGGCCGCGCGCGTCGCAGAACCGCTGCAGGCGGGGTTCGACACCACGCTGCAGGCGCTGCGGGATCGCCTGGCGCGCCAGCTGAGCGCGCGCCGAGAAGCCCTCGCCGAGGCGGAAGGGTTCCTCGCCGAGCTGGAGCCGGCGCTGCAGCGCGGCGAGCTGGAGCAGGCCCTGTCGCTGCGCGACCGCATCCGTCACCGCCTGAAAGTCGCCGGTAACATCGACAAGGCAAAGCGGGCCCGACTGCAGCAGCGTCTGCACGCCTTCGACCCGCGGCTCGATCACCTGCGCGAGTGGCGACGCTGGGGCTCGGCGCAATCCCGGCAACGCCTGTGCAGCGAAATTGAGGGACTCGCCGACGCCCCCCTCGGCGCGGCGGAGATCGCCACCCGCGTGCGCAACGCCCGCGACGCCTGGAAGCGCATCGACCATGCCGAGGGCCCGGCCAGCGCCGAGCTCTGGGAGCGCTTCGACCAGGCCTGCACCCGCGCCTACGCACCCTACCGGGAGCAGCGCGAAGCCAAGCTGGCCGAGCTGGAATCACACCGCGAACGCAAGCTGGAGCTGTGCGCCGAGCTGGAGGCTCTGGAGCGGGAAACCGACTGGAACAACGTCGACTGGACCGCCCTGGATGCGCGGGTACGTCGGCTGCGCAAGCGCTGGCGCCAGATCGGCCCGGTGGCGAGGAAGAACCTCAAGGGGCTGGAGAAACGCTACCGCGCGGCGCATCAACGCCTCGACACGCATCTGGCCAGGGAGCGCGAGCGCGAGGTGCGTCGCCGGCGGACGCTGATCGCCCAGGTCGAGGCGTTGTCCGAGGCCGAAGACCGTCGCGCCGCAGTCCGGGAGGTGAAAGACGCCCAGAAACGCTGGAAACCGACGGTGCAGGCGGACCCCGAGCTGGAGCAGGCGCTGTGGCAACAGTTCCGGGCCGCCTGTGACGCCCTTTTCCACCGCATCAGCTCGGAGCGGGAAACGGCTCAGCGCCAGCGCGAGGCCAACCTGGCGCAAAAGCAGGCCCTGTGTGACCAACTCGAGGCCCGGCTGAGCCAGGGCGCCCTGGACAGCGGCGCCGCCGTCCGACAATTCGCCGAAGCCGCCGAGCAATGGCAGCGCGTCGGCCCCGTGCCACGCGGCTCGCAGCAGGCGCTCGTGGCTCGCTACGAAGCCCTGCAGCGCCGCTTCGCCCAGCGCCGGCAGGAGGCCGAGGCCGCAGCCGCGGCCTCGGCGCTGGACGGTATCCGTGCCCGCGCCCGCCTGTGCGAGCACGTGGAAGCGCAGACGCTGGCGGGCGATGCGGCCCCGGACGGCGGCTCCGCGCTGTTGGAGGAAACCCGCCGGGCATGGCAGGCGCTCGAGCCCCTCAAAGCCGCCGACGAGGCGACGCTGCGGGAACGCTTCGAGCGTGCCCAGCGCGCGCTCGCCGGGGACGGCCAGGCCCTGGAAATGCTGCAGCGCTCACTGCACGACAACCTCGACCAGCGGCTCGAGCTGTGTCTGGCGCTGGAGGTCGAGGCCGGTGTCGAGTCGCCTCCGGAGTTTGCCGGGGAACGCCTGCGCCTCCAGGCAACGCGCCTCGAAAATGCGCTGGCGCACCGGCGGGAGGGACGGGACACCGGGGATGCGCGTTTACGCGAGCTGCAGCGCGCCTGGTACCTGTCGGGTCCCCCGCCCGCCGACCGGGCAGCGGAGCTGGGAGCCCGCTTCGAGCGCGTGCTCGCAATGCTCCAGGCTCGCGGCGGCGTGGTCAAGGGTGGGACCGGGCGAGACAGCGGCGACTGAATCCAAAACGGGCGAGGACCCGAAGTCAAACCGCCGGCGGGCGGCGGTCAATGCCAGGGGAACTGTCCAGGGCGGCGGGAGCCTGCGCAAAGACGCTGCCGGTTTCGCGCGTTGCGCCGCAGGCGGCCCGAGTCATTCGTTCCGATTGCGGAAACGGTTTTCGGCCGCGTCTCTCCAATCTTCGTAAAGGATATAGACAATGAGCGGCAGGATCACGAGAAAGGCTGCATAGTCCATTGTGGGCTCTCCAAGGTGAAGACTGAAGAAACAACCGACAAACAACCACTCTAAGACTACCAG
>JASFKW010000156.1:0-8507 GCA_050118435.1 Gammaproteobacteria bacterium
AGTGCCTTTTGGTTGTTGTTGCAGGTGACGAGTACCAACATTCTCGGCATTTCTGCCTACCATTACGCCATTGCAGCGGCGTTGGTCACCGACGGAAACATCGTCGTCACCGCCCAGGGAGAGCGCTTTTCGCACAAAAAAACACGATACGGGGCTCGGAGTCATAGGCCGTATCGTTGTGCACGATGGCCCAGGCAGCCGGCGCGGTTTTATTGGCCAGCGCGACGGTGACAACATTCACATGCTTGCGCGCTGCCAACGCCTTAAGCCACTGGCCGAGTCCGTCGTCTCGATCCCTGGCTTGCCGAAGCACGGTCCTTGAACCACGTATCAGAAGCTTTCTCAGATACGCGTCACCGCGTTTGCTGATGCCGAGCAAGCGATCTTTCCCGCCTGTGCTGTGCTCGCGGGGCGTGAGGCCGAGTGAGGCCGCAAAGTCACGCCTTTGGTGAACGATGTCCCGTCTCCCGGCGCACCCGCAAGTGCTCTGGTTGCCAATATTTCAGGGTGAGGAGGAGTCCTTCCCATTGCCTGCCGGCCAGAAGCATTGTTTGGCAATTGAGGACGGGGCTCGGGAATCGACACAAAGCTGGCGCGAAGTGTTCAACGATATAGCCGTTTCGGGTCTTTATGTGTCTGGCCACCCAGATGCCTTCTAAGGCGGATAACGAAAATCATCGAATGGATCGGTTTGCGACTCCAAAGCCTTTCAAACTAGCTAAAGAATTACTGCCGGAGGTCAAATACCACAAGGTGATCATCATCAATGACACGGGGAAATTTGTCGCATAAATATTTGTAGAAATTAACATAGGCATCAAACCACCAAAAAGAGGTCCAAGGGAACGCGATGAAATCACAACCGGACTGACGCATTTTCTGGAGTTCTTCGATAGCAATGGCATCATCCGGAGGATTTCCCCAAAATTCCCCGTTGCGCTCTAAAAACGTCCGGCTTCCGTTGATTGCGAATGAAAAAGAATCGCGATCAACGAATATAAATGAGGAATCCGTCCCACTGTATGAATTGAGCTTCCGTTCTAAACTGCGTGTATTCTCAAGCCAACTCTTCATGGCGCGCTGCTCATTTTCGCGAGGAAAGGGTAAATCGGGAATGCTTAGGCCAAGAAATGGGCACAATACGTCCCAACCGTCGCCCTCTACGAGCCGCATCACGAGTAAATCGTTTTTTCTGTTTTTAAAATGTTTCTTAACGGCAGAAGAGTGCTGCGTATAGTATTCTGTCATTTCTTCTCTAGTAAATTTTGTTTTCTGACCGCGAATAATCTCTTCATGCGATTGCCTTGATTTTATCCAGGAATCAATGTTGCGAGTTGTCAGGATAAATTTACTGTTCGGGTATCTACCATCGAGAAATTCAAAATCCCAAGCAACACCGTCGACTACACCTTGATATGTATCAAGAATTGGCAATCTACCCAACTCTTGGATGAGCGTCTCCTTCTTTTCTTTACTATATGGGAAATGGATCGTCTTGATTCCGAGGCGATTCAATGCAGCCGCCAAGCTGCTCGTTCCCGTCTTAGACAACCCAATGCCAAATATTTTATGGTATGTACGTCCCAACAGACGTGGCCTCATGGTAGTTTCCTCCCCCGTGGTAATTCTGACTCTGTCGCGCTGTGCCAGCCTCACGTTATTTACAATCAAACGTAGCAAAGGCGAATGCGAATTGCCATTACGTACATATATTTGCGTGTCTCCAAGCAGAAGCGGGCTAGCGGTACACAGATTTCCCAGGCCGTGAACAGGTCGCAGGATGATTGAAGGCGTTGAGTGTGCTACCGGCGGTGGGGTATTACGAGCACCCAGCGCATGTGCCGCTCCCCGAGGGAGGTCCCGATACGGCCGGATCGGTTCGAGGCCTGACGTTGGTACTGGTCGACAGCGGGGAGCGGCTGCGGGTATGGAATGAGTTGATGCACCGTGATCACCGTGTGGGCCGGTCTGTTGGTTGGTGCACAGGTGCGTTATCTGATCAGTTCGGCCAATGGTTGGTTGGGCGGTTTTGGTTGTTCGGCGGCGGCGCTCAACTTACGTGACCGGGACACCTGGATCGGCTGGGATGCCGAGACGCCTCGCGCGCAGTTACGCTGCGTGGTTTGCATGAGCCGCTTCCTGCTGCGCCCCCGGGGCTGCCGCAGGCTAGCGTCAAAGGTGCTGGGGCGCGTACTCAGGCGGGTAGCGGATGATTTCGAACGCGGCTTCGGCTACCGTCCTGTCCTGGTGGAAAGTTTCGTCGATGCGTCGGCGTTCGACGGGGCATGCGATCGGGCTGCCAACTTTCGCGGGTGGGCCAGACTCAGCGACGCGGTCGTCAGGATCGGGATCATCAACATAACGCGGGCCTTAAGGCGATTATGTCTACCCCTTGGTGGAGGACTTTCGCGCCCGGCTGGGCGTGGTGCGCATTCCACGCGATTCGGCCACCGGTTCCGGGCTGATTCGGCCGGTGACTCCAGCGCCATTCGGCGAGGGCAGTCGGAGCGAAGCGAAGCAGGCGTAGCATTGTTACTCGGTGGTGGGGGAGCAACACGCAGCATATGCCTGGCCGGCTCTCCGGTGGCTCGACCATTACACCGATTTCCATCGCCATTTATGCAGTCGCTACCGCTTAGCATTCGAAAACAAGTACCTCTTGCTCTTCGACCTGAAGGCGGCGCCGTGATCCAAGGCCGGTTTGGGGAACCGCGTTTCACGTGTGACCGGTGTGAAGCGCCTTCGCCGACGCTGTCATTTCTCTAAGATCTGGGCAAAATCTCACTGAGTCTCCCGTGGAGAGGGAAACAGCGCGTAGGGCGTCGTCGGCTCCTGTCCAGGAGGTACATAGGCGGGTACCGGTTGTCCGGGATCGCCAAGCGAGCGTATGAACTGATAAAGCGCGCGCAGGTCCGCTTCCTCCATGGTGTTGAGATTGAACCATGGCATCGGTGGACGGCGCCTCAAGGTGCGCGCAACCTCGACCCATTGGGACTCGGTCATGTCCTTCACAAACAGGCGCAGGTTGGTGCCGTAGGTCGTACCCCAGGGGCCGCGCCAGCCGAAGCTGTCGCCGCTCAGCCACTGCTCGACCGGAACCTTGCCCTCGTTCATCATGTAGCCCGGGGTGTGGCAATCATTGCAGCCCGATACTCGGGCGAGATAGCGACCGCGCTCGACCATGTCGCTGTCGAACTCGGGCTCAGCTGCAACGACTTGTCCGGCGAAGCTCCATGTACCGGCGGCCGCCAATAAAAACCACGCTGTGATACTCCTCATAGGCCTGCCTCCTCCAACGGCGGTGTAACGGCGCGGTGACGGCGCATTGCACGCCCGATCACGCCAGAATGCCAGTATCCACCCGTTCATCGTGTTTGTATACCGCAAACAGCTCGCGTGAGCACCGAGTCTGAAGCCAACAGGTCCTGCGTCCATCGCGGTGGTCGGCTGGTCCTGGCATCAGAAACTTAGTTCCATCTTTCAACAGTTCGAATCCGAGACGCACCCTCATGCAGGAAGGGTATTGCAGTCTATTGATTAAGAGGCATTAATTCAGTATCGCCGTCGGTGCTTCCGGCGTGCCTTTTTATGCTTGAACTTATGCCCCCCAAGTGGGTCTGAGGGTTTACAGGGTGTCAGGCGTCGCCCTCTTTCTACTCCTCCAACTAACGTCGTTTAGTGGAACAGGGATCGTTCCACTCTTGCATAGCGCACCAAGCCAATGATCTCTCGGTCGGAAATGCTGATGCATTCTGCAAGGCAGCATCAAAAAAAAGCCAGCGCCTGGAGTACTCAGACGCTGGCTCGTCACTAGTCGGAGGAGTTGGACTTAGCGACACACGGCGCTGGGGTCCCCTAACACCGTGTGACTCGGTTATCGGCCAATTTCGATTTTCTTGTATCGGGGATTTCGTGAATCACTCCCTAGCCGTCCGGCCAATACCGTCTGTACGAGCTGATCTGAAGCCGCCAGGATGTTCGTGTTTGAACACCGGATGGGTCTCGACTCACCGAGAGGCGGAGACGTATGGAAGCGGAAACTTCGGTCGCTCGCAGTAACCTGCTGAAACGGAAGGGCTCTCCTTCAAGGGCTCAGGCAGCGTCGAAAACAACAGGACATTGAGTCGCTTCATGGGTCGACAGCGCTCCGGTCAGCAGTTCAGCAGTCAAGCGTATTTTTCGGCAACATCTCATCTCAGCGATCGTGCCAAGCAGGTCAATCGTGCACGACTCCCTCGTTGACGCGCTTTCCGGCGGGCTCGGATGTGCGGAGAACCGGCGGCTCCGGTCACCGGAGCAGAATCCCCCTTAACGGCACCGATCGGCGTGGCCACGACCAAGCGAACCGGCGGCAAAGCCGCCCGGACCCTTGTTAGCTGGCATTGTGGAATGTGGAATCCCGCCCGTGCAGGGTTTCCGTACTTCCTGGATCGTTAAGGGTTGTACGATGCCTGCCCTCAGCCGCAGGCCTGTCAATAACACGCGAGTACTCAATGGGCAGGCGTCGTACAAGCCTCGAGGGAGGAAACCGCGGGTCGAAGCCACGGGTTTAAGGTAGGCGATTGCGCTATGGGGATTTGATGTGTCACTTTGCGGTACACCTTGGCAAAGTAGCGGGTCGGAGCGACACTACTGTCGCTTGCCGAGTCAGTTGCAGCCCGATAGCAGCTGTTTTCCGAGATCCGGTGAGCGCAAAAGCGCGCAACGCGAAGCCATTGGCAAGACGGTGTCCTGAGCGGGTCTGACCGATCAAGGCAAGACAGACAGCCGGTGGTGGCGACACTCATGATTCACCCCTACGCTTGGGTGGTGCGCGGGGCTGTTGGCGATGGCGACCCGGTGCGTGTAGCGCGACAGGTAAGCCAGGACGGCGTCGGGTCCGGCAAACGGGCGTTTGGCGTAGACGACCCACTCGATCTGACGCAAAGGTTTGAGCCAGTCGGTGAAGGTCTTTGTTTCAGCCAGTGCTGCGTGTTCACCGAAGAACTGCAATTTGCCGGTCTGATAGGCGTCGCTGAGCTTTTCGAGGAACAGCCGCCGGAACAAGCGTGAGAGCACACGCACGGGCAGGAAGAAGCCTGGTTTGCAGGCGACCCAGCGCCTGCCATCGAGCGAGAGACCGCCGCCGGGGACGATCCCGTGGACATGGGGGTGATGGGTCATCGCCGAGCCCCAGGTGTGCAAGACCAGGGTCACGTCGAGGCGGGCCCCCAGATGTTTTGGATCCGCAGCGATCGTGCGCAAGGTCTCGGCGGCCGCCTGGAACAGGATGCCATACACCACCGCCTTGTTGTACCAGGCGATGTCGCTGAGCGGGGCCGGCAGGGTGAACACCAGGTGGTAGTACGCCACCGGTAATAAATCGGCCTGGCGTGCCTCGAGCCAGCGTCGGGCGGCGCTGCCCTGACACTTCGGGCAATGCCGGTTACGACAGGAGTTGTAGGCGATCTGGACATGTTCGCAGGCTTGGCACTGCCACACGTGACCGCCCAGCGCAGCACTGCGGCACTGTTCAATCGCCGACATGACCTTGAGCTGGCCGAGGCTGAGGTGACCGGCCTGCGCGTGACGCCAAGCCGGCTCGTGAGCGCGGAAGATATCCGCGACCTCCAGGGCTGGGCGAGCCATGCCCGTGGCCTAGGTGGGGGATTGGATCTCCAGGTACTCCAGCGGGCCTTTCACCTCGTGCAGCAGCTTGGCTGCCACCTGGCTGTAGCGGGCCGTGTTCTCGAGCTTGCGTGGCTCGTGGACGTGGCGCATCTTCGCCATGGCCTCGGGGCATTCGAGAGTGGTCTCGAAGAAACACTTCAGCCCGGTGATGGTGGCATTCAGATTGCCACTGGAGATCCCGTGGTCGACCAGGTGCAGCTGATAGCGTCTCAGATCCTCGGCACTGGCCGTATCCGGGGATCGGCCAAGAAAGCGAGTGAAGTTTTTGACGGCCCGCACATAGGCTGACTGGGTCTGCGGCGAGAGTTTGCGCAACGTCATGTCATCGATCATGCGTTGGCGTAACGGGCTGATGGGCTTGGTCGTGTGAGTCATGGCTCTGCTCCTGTTGTGGATCGAGGCGGAATACCTCAATCTCCAACATAGGAAACAGACCGTTAATGCACTGATAGCCTTAAACTATGCCGCCCACTACCGCTCGCAGAGCGGTTTAGTCGTGCGCCCACGAGGGTGTCTTATCAGCACGGTGGAAGTCCGTGTCGGAGAAAACCACAGCTCCGTAGCCGAAAGTAACTGCGTCGTCGCGAGGCGGGGTGGGAAGCAACTGGAGGCGAAAGAACGGTACGCAGGATGACGAACTCGATTCGGCGGCATGCGACGGCGAGCCTTCGACTAAGTGGCGAAGCCTGAAACACACCGGTCACGCTGTCGTGGTGGCTAAAGCGATGTCCGGGCGCATGGTGTGGTTGGAGGTGGAACGTTCGGAAGGTAAGGCAACGTAAGTGGGGAGACCTGGGCGTTGAGGTGACAATTTCCAGGAGTCAGAGCCCTCATAGTACTGCACGGCGTTGGATGCCCGGGCTATGGAACCAATAGGGTGGCACCGCCGGGAAACCAGGCGGCAAACAGAGAACACAAACCGGTTCCTAAGGTTCGGTGACGGAAGGTGTCGGAAAGGCGCGGAGAGCAAACCCGTGCCGAGGGAAGGGAGCAGGAAGGAAGATGCGAGAGGTTCAAATCGATGCACAAAAAGGAGATTGCAGGCTCTACAGTGCGGGCAACCGCTAGACTAGAGGCAGACCCGACCCTTGGGGATTGCAACCGTCAAGGATCGCGTGGTGCAAACGGCCTTAAAGTTGGTGTTGGAACCTATCTTTGAAAAGGACTTTATGCCTGTCAGTTTCGGCTTCCGTCCAGGACGAAGCTGCAAGGAGGCCTTGCGGGTCGTGGAGCAGGCGCTGAAGGACGGCTACACCTGGGTGGTGGACGCTGACTTGCAGAGCTATTTCGATACGATCCCGAAACGTCCTCTGCTGGCGCTGATCCAGGAAAGGGTCAGTGATGGCAGGGTGCTGGAGCTGCTAAAGCGGTTTCTCGATCAGGAGGTTATGGAAGGGATGACGCGGTGGACACCGGTGGCGGGAACGCCACAAGGATCAGTCATCAGTCCGCTGATGTCCAATCTGTACCTCCATGGCTTGGATAAACGGCTCAGCGAAACCGGGAATGCATACGCCCGTTTCGCGGACGATAGTGCGCCACGAAGGCGCGAAGGAGTGTCTATGAACTAGATGCACTGGAGCAGCCATGCTGCACAGGAGATGAGGGAGGGCCCCTCGAAGCCGGCATGCAGGTGCAGGCTTCAAACCACCTCGAGCTGCGCGGGCCAAAAGCCCGGGTGGTGAGCGTCGGGGAAAAGGCAGGGCAAGACCCTGTCAGGTGAGGGCCAAGGAGACGAGCGCAAGCGAACCGTCCGATGACCTGTCGAAAGCGTAGGGACGACGTCAAAACCGGGGGGTAGTCGTTAACCCGGGATAAGTCTGGGGGAGGCCTGCTGACTGCCCAGGCGGCGTCCGGCATGAAGGCGGCGTGACCTTGGTTCAGGCTTCTGTGTGGAACGTGGGAACCTGTGCCCTGATGCGAAGGGAGAAGCTCAAGTGGCAGCCCCACAAGAGCCAGAGTACCGATGCGGGGCACAGGGGCGGAGTCACCCGTATTAGTGAGGAAGCATCTGTAATGGGTGTGGAGCGAAGGGGTGACACTGTCCGGCTTTATTGGGAGGTCAACCGGTAACGGGAGGAATCTTTTGGATAAAGCAAAGCCGTTTTGTATTCCCAAACGCTGGGTTTGGGAGTCCTACAAGCGGGTAAAGGCAAACCGGGGAGCGGCCGGTGTTGACGCGCAGTCGATCGAGCAGTTCGAGGAGAACCTCGAAGGGAACCTCTATAAGCTGTGGAATCGGATGTCGTCGGGTAGCTACTTTCCGCCACCGGTAAAGTGTGTGGAAATCGCCAAGCGAGATGGTGGCACGCGGCCGTTGGGCATTCCGACGGTCACGGACCGCATCGCCCAGGCGGTGGTCAAGGCGTATCTGGAGCCGGAGTTGGAGAAGCACTTCCATCCGGACTCGTATGGGTATCGCCCGAAGAAATCGGCGTTGGATGCAGTCGGTGTCGCGCGAAAGCGTTGTTGGCGCTCCGCGTGGGTGCTTGATCTCGACATCCGGGCCTATTTCGACACAATCCCGCACGATTTGCTGCTCAAGGCGGTGAAGACGCACACCGACTGCGCGTGGGTGCTGTTGTACATCGAGCGGTGGCTGAATGCTCCCGCCGAGCTGGACGACGGTACCCTCGAGCCTCGGGAGAAGGGGACGCCGCAGGGGTCTGTGATTTCACCCCTGCTCGCGAATCTGTTCTTGCACTATACGTTCGACCGGTGGATGGCGACCCGCCATCCGAACATTCCGTTCGAGCGTTTCGCCGACGATGCCCTCTGCCACTGTGTGAGCGAGGCGCAGGCGCGCTGGCTCAAATGTGTGCTGGAGCAGCGGTTTG
>JASFKW010000157.1:0-8479 GCA_050118435.1 Gammaproteobacteria bacterium
GAGACACGCCCCGGAGACGCTGCCAGGCCGCCTTCGCCGCCCACGCCAGGGAGAATGCGAGTGCACATATTGACCGGAGACATCGGCGGCACCAATACCCGGCTTGCCATCGTCGAGTACAGCGACAGCAGAGTCCAGGCCATCGACGGACACACCTTTTCGAGCCCTGCCTACGCTTCGCTGAACGACATCGTCGGCGAATTCCTTGACGCCCGCCCTGACTTTCAGCCCACGGCCGCCGCATTCGGCGTCGCCGGCCCGGTGGTTCGCGGTGTCTGCCGGGTCACCAATCTTCCCTGGGTCGTGGACGGCGCGGCACTGGCCGAGCGACTGCGTCTGGAGCAGGCTCACGTTCTCAATGACCTGGAGGCGCTCGCCTGGGGCATCGATATTCTGCAGCCGGACGAAACCGTCTCCCTGCAGCTCGGTGCCGCCGATGCAAGGGGCAACCGGGCGGTGATCGCCGCGGGCACGGGCCTCGGCGAGGCAGGCGTGTTCTTCGACGGACGCTATCATGTTCCTTTTGCGACAGAGGGCGGTCACGCGGAATTCGCCGCCGCGACCGAGCGGGACTGGCAGCTGCACGGTTTCCTGGAGCGCAGATTCGGCCATGTGAGCTGGGAGCGCGTGGTGTCGGGTCCCGGGCTGGTGCACCTGTTCGAATTTCTGCTCGACGACGCGGGTAGGGCGACGCCGGACTGGCTTCGGGATCCGGCGCAGGACGGCGCAGCGGCCATCACGCGACGCGCCCTGTCAGAGACCGATCCGCTGTGCGTCGAGACCCTCGACTGGTTTGCGCGCCTCTACGGCGCCGAAGCCGGCAATCTGGCTCTCAAGATGAATGCCCGTGGCGGCGTGTACCTGGGCGGTGGGATCGCGCCGAAGGTTCTGTCGGCGCTGCAAAAAGGAGCCTTCCTGGCCGGTTTTTTGGACAAGGGCCGCATGCGCGATCTCGTCGAGGCGATGCCCGTGCGGGTGATCCGCAACGAAGCGATCACCCTGCATGGGCTGGCCCGCTTCGCCGCTCTGCATACCCGCTAGGGCACGAGCCGCAGCGCGTAGCCCGCGGGCGCCTCGGTGTTATTTGACGACCTTGAGCGAGGGGCGCGATGATTTCGGCCCCGAATCGTCCGGCTCCGGTCCCGAGTCTTCCTCACCGAACATCATGCCGCGCCCGTTCTCACGCGCATAGATGGCCAGCACTGCGGGCACGGGAATGGATACCGCCTGGGCCATGCCACCGAAACGGGCCACGAAGCTGACTTCATCGTTGCCGATATGCAACCCTTCCACGGCCTGGGGACCGACGTTGAGCACGATCTTGCCGTCTTTCACATGCTGGCGCGGCACTTCAACGCCCTCCTGCTCGGCGTCCACCAGCAGGTGCGGCGTGCACTGATTGTCGACCAGCCATTCGTGCATGGCGCGGATCAGATAGGGACGATTTGAGGTCATACGGTGAGTCCCCATGCGGCGGTGGGCAGAGCGGCGAGCGACTCTGCCGGGCGCGCTCTAGTCGCGCATCTCTCTTTCGGCTTCGGTCAGGCTGGCCCTGAAGGACTCGCGCTTGAACAGCCGCTCGGCGTACTGCAGCACCGGCCTGGCCTGCGCCGGAAGCTCGATGCGGTAGTAGTCCAGACGCCAGAGCACGGGTGCGATGGTGGCATCGACCAGGGAAAACTCGTCGCTGAGAAAGAACGGCTTGGCGCTGAAAACCTCGGCGCTCGCCGCCAGGCTGTCGCGCAGGGTCTTGCGTGCCTTGGCGGCCGCTTTCTCGCCCTTGTCGAACTCGCCCAACAGTGAATACCAGTCCTTTTCGATCCGGTACAGCGCCAGCCGGCTGCGGGCCCGCGAGACCGGGTCCACCGGCATCAGCGGCGGGTGGGGAAAACGCTCGTCCAGATACTCCATGATGACCTGCGGATCGTAGAGCACCAGCTCACGATCGACCAGGGTCGGCACACTCTGATAGGGATTCAGATCGATCAGGTCTTCGGGCAGGTTGTCCGGATCGACATTGACGATTTCGACCGTAATCCCCTTTTCCGCGAGGACCATCCGAACCCTGTGGCTCTGCGCGCAGGCCGAATCGGAAAACAGGGTCATCACCGAGCGGCGATTCGCGATTACAGCCATGCACTTCTCCCCGGTATCAAAGCCAAACAGCGGAGAACCGCCAGCGCCCTGCCGACTGCCTCCAACCACAATTCTAGTGGACGTCCTTCCAGTATTCTTTCTTGAGGAGGTAGGCGATCACCAGGAACACCAGCAGGTACAGCAGCACTTTGATGCCCAGCCGCTGGCGATCCTGCTTCACCGGCTCTCCCATGTAGGCGAGGAAGTTGACCAGGTCACGCACGGCGCGATCGTACTCCTCGGGGGTCAGGCTGCCCGCCTCGACGAGCTCGAGACCCTCGACCACCTGGTGCTCGTGGCCGTCCGCATCGGTGACCGTCTCGTACACCGGCTTCTGCCAGCCCTGCAGCTGCCACAGCACGTGGGGCATGCCGACGTTCGGGAACACCAGGTTGTTGACGCCGAACGGGCGCGACTCATCGAGATAGAAGGCGCGCAGATAGCTGTACAGCCAGTCGACGCCGCGCACCCGGGCGACGAGGGTGAGGTCGGGCGGCGCGGCGCCGAAATAGGTCTTGCCGTCGGCCTTGGTCATGGCCACATCCATGTGGTCGCCGATCTTCTCGCCGGTGAACATGAGGTACTCGATGACATTGTCCTCCCGGATGCCCAGGTCCCTCGCGGTGCGGTTGTAGCGCTGGTACTTGGCCGCGTGGCAGCTGAGGCAATAGTTGACGAAGTATTTCGCGCCGCGCTGCAGGGAGTCCTTGTTGGTGGGATCGATGTTCGCCTTGTCCAGGTGCACGTCGTGGCCACCGGCGGCGAGAGCGAGCGCGGGCATGACTGCGAACACAATGGCGATCAACTTGTCTTTCATTTGGATGTCACCCTCTCCGGCACCGGCTTGGTCTTGTCGATCCTGGTGTAAATCGGCATCAGCAGGAAGAAGGCGAAATACACCACGGTTCCGATCTGGGCCAGCAGCGTCTTGCCGGCGGTGGGCGCCTGAGTACCGAGGTAACCCAGCACCACGAAGGCCACCACGAAGGCACCGAGCATGATCTTGTAGATCGGCCCGCGGTAGCGGATCGACTTCACCGGGCTGCGGTCCAGCCAGGGCAGGAAGAACAGGATCACCACGGCCGCGCCCATCAGGATCACGCCGAGGAACTTCGCGCTCAGTGGACCGATGTCAACCGTCACCGCGCGCAGGATCGCGTAATAGGGGGTGAAATACCAGACCGGCGCGATGTGCTCCGGCGTCTTCAGCGGGTCGGCGGGCTCGAAATTGGGCTTCTCGAGAAAATACCCGCCGCCTTCCGGAATGAAGAACACGACGATGGAGAAAAAGATCAGGAACACCGCCACGCCGACGATGTCCTTTACGGAGTAGTAGGGATGGAAGGGTATACCGTCCTTCGGGACACCGTTTTCGTCCTTGTTCTTCTTGATCTCGATGCCGTCCGGGTTGTTGGAGCCTACCTCGTGCAGAGCGAGAATGTGCAGCACCACCAGTATCAGCAGCACCAGCGGCACGGCGATGACGTGCATGGCGAAGAAACGGTTCAGCGTCGCATCCGAGATGACGAAATCGCCACGGATCCACAGCGACAGGTCGTCGCCGATCACCGGGATGGCGCCGAACAGCGAGATGATGACCTGGGCGCCCCAGTAGGACATCTGGCCCCAGGGCAGCAGATAGCCGAAGAAGGCTTCCGCCATCAGGCACAGATAGATGAACATGCCGAAGATCCAGATGAGCTCGCGCGGCCCTTTGTAGGAGCCGTACAGCAGACCCCGGAACATGTGCAGGTAGACCACGATGAAGAACGCCGAGGCGCCCGTGGAATGCATGTAGCGGATCAGCCAGCCCCACTCCACGTCACGCATGATGTATTCGACAGAAGCGAAGGCCTCGGCGGCGTCCGGCTTGAAGTTCATGGTGAGAAAGATGCCGGTAATGATCTGAATCACCAGGACCAGCAGAGCCAGAGAGCCGAAGTAGTACCAGAAGTTGAAGTTCTTCGGGGCGTAATATTTCGACAGGTGCTCTTCCCACATCTCGGTCATGGGGAAGCGGTCATCGATCCATTGACGGAAACTGCTCATCAGGCGACTCCTCTGTCTTCACCGATGAGAATCAGCGTGTCGCTGATGTACTTGTGCGGTGGTACTTCGAGATTGAGCGGTGCAGGAACACCCTTGAACACGCGCCCGGCGAGATCAAAGCGGGAGCCGTGGCAGGGGCAGAAGAAGCCGCCCTTCCACTGCGCGTCGTACGGCTGCGGCAGGGCCTCGGGAACGAAGCTCGGCGAGCAGCCCAGGTGAGTACAGATGCCCACCGCGACCAGGATTTCGGGTTTGATGGAGCGATAAGTGTTGTCGGCGTATTCGGGCTGCTGGGGATCGACCGAATCGGGATCGCGCAGCCGCTCGTTCAGGCCCGGCAGCGCTTCCAGCATCTCTTCCGATCGCTTCACCACCCACACCGGTTTGCCTCGCCACTGCACGCGGAGCAGCTGACCCACTTCCAGCTTGCTGATATCGGCCTGAACCGGTGCGCCGGCCGCCTTGGCGCGTTCACTGGGCATCCAGGATGCCACGAAAGGAACCGCGGCAAACACGGCACCCACGCCGCCGACGACCGTCGCAGCGGCTGTCAGGAACCGGCGCTTACCGGGATCTACACCATCGCCACTCATTCATGGTCTCCAAAACAAGAAAGTCACCGGCCGATACCTGCACAGCGCTCTCGCTGCTGCCGATGAACATTAGAATATTCTGAAATTCAAACCCGCAATCAAATAGCGGGCATAGGATGTCGGAAGTGCCCGAAGAGGTCAAGTCGCGTCCGACGAAATGCCGCGCCCGACGCCGTAGGCTCACACGGGGTTGTCGATGTCCACAAAGCTGTGCTCGACGCCGAAACGCCGGGCGAGGTGCTCGCCCAGGGCCTGCACGCCGTAACGCTCCGTGGCGTGATGACCGGCGGCGAAATAGTGCACGCCGTACTCGCGCGCGATGTGAACCGTCGGCTCCGAAATCTCACCGCTGATGAAGGCGTCCAGGCCGCGCCTCGCCGCCGCTTCCAGGTAGGACTGCGCGGCGCCGGTGCACCAGCCGACCCGGGCGATGCGTCCCTCGCCGCCTTCGATCCAAAGCGGTGCCCGCCCCAGGCTCCGCTGCAGGCGCTCGGCGAGTGCCGGTGCCGAAACCGGCGGCTCCAGCACCCCGTGGCAGGCGAGGTCCGGGCCAGCGCCGTTTCCAAACCGGCCCTGCTCGACCAGCCCGAGGCGTTGCGCCAGCTGGGCGTTGTTGCCCAGCTCCGGGTGCGCATCGAGCGGCAGGTGGTAGGCCAGAAGACTGATCTCCTGAGCGAGCAGCGCGTGCAGGCGCCGGCGTTTGATGCCGGTGACGCTGGGGTCCTCACCTTTCCAGAAGAAGCCGTGATGGACCAGCATCAGGTCCGCGCCGCGGGTCGCGGCCGCATCGATGAGCGCCTGGCTGGCGGTGACACCGCTCACGATGCGGCTTACGGACGCGACACCTTCGACCTGCAGACCGTTCGGGCAGTAGTCCTGGAAACGGTCCGTCTCCAGCAGCTGATCACAGTAGTCGACGAGTTCACTCAGGCTGACCAAGGCATCTCTCCGCGGGGTCGTCAATGGCCGGGCGCCCTTCTCTGCAACGCGCTTCTACCGGCGCGGCGCGCCGCCGCGATACCATTGAGGTGCAGGCTCGCCGCGGCCATTGTGTGGCTGCAACAGGTGTATAATGCGTGCCCATGAATATACGTGATACCGTTTCTTTTTTCCTGCAGGCCGCCACGGTCGGCATCGTCGCGGCCTTTCTGCTGCTGCTGATCAGGCCCCACTGGTTCGAATCCAGCGCGCCGGTGGTGGAGGTGCGCCAGGCGGCACCGCGCACCGCCACCATGACGCAGGCCATCCCGGCCAGCGGGCCGGTATCTTACGCAGACGCCATCGAGCCCGCCGCAGAAGCCGTGGTGAACATCTTCACCGCCAAGGTCATTACCCAGAAGCGCCACCCGCTGCTCGATGATCCCCTGTTTCAGTATTTCTTCGGGGACCAGATCAACAGGCCGCGCAAGCGGCTGCAGACCAGTCTCGGCTCCGGCGTCATCGTCTCACCGCAGGGCTATGTGCTGACCAACAACCATGTCATCAGCGATGCCGACGAAATTCAGGTGCTGCTCGAGGACGGTCGCCGGGCCCGCGCCCGTGTGGTCGGTGCCGACAAGGACACGGATCTTGCCGTGCTGCGCATCGACCTGGATAACCTCCCGGTGCTGGCGCTGGCCACCGCGGAAAGGCTGCGCGTCGGTGACGTGGTGCTGGCGATCGGCAACCCCTATGGCGTGGGACAGACCGTGACCCAGGGCATCATCAGCGCCACCGGCCGCAACCACCTCGGCATCAGCCTTTACGAAGACTTCATCCAGACCGACGCGGCCATCAATCCGGGGAATTCGGGCGGTGCGCTCATCAATGCCCACGGTGAGCTGATCGGAATCAATACGGCCATCTACAGCCGCTCCGGCGGTTCTCAGGGCATCGGCTTCGCAATTCCCGTAGACCTCGCCACCAGCGTCATGAAACAGATCATCGAGCATGGCCACGTGGCGCGCGGCTGGCTGGGCATCGAGGCTCAGGACCTGACCCCTGCACTGGCGGAAAGCTTCGGACTCTCCGATACCCGCGGCATGCTGGTCGCCGGCGTGCTCCGCGATGGGCCGGCGGACAAGGCCGGCATCGAGCCGGGCGACGTGGTGGTCCAGATCAACGGGAAGCCGGTCGATAATGCCCGCGCCGCCATGACCCTGATCGCCCAGGCCGGGCCCGGCAAGGAGCTGATGATCGAGGGCATCCGGGATGCAAGACCGTTCCGGGGCAGCGTGGTCACGGGCTCGCGGCCCTAGCACTAAAAAAGACATCTGTCTCGGCGGTGCGCAGCGGCGACTGCGCCGACCGGGAACGATAATCAGTCCGATTCGCCCTCTTTCTTCTTGCGTTCGATGTAGTCGTCCAGTTGCTCTCCCGTGACCGGACCGACCTGCCGGGCGACCGGCGAACCGTCGGGGGCGACGATATAGGTTGTGGGCAGGCCCGGAATCGGACCGAGCGGCGTCTCCGGCAGCGGCTCTGAACGCAATATCGGATAAGAGATCAGGTACGACTCCACGAAGGACTCGAGCTGATCCCTGCCGACATCCTCGAAATTGATGCCGATCACGACGGCGTCATCGTTCTTGTGACGCTCGTGAAAATCCACCAACTCCGGGATCTCTTCCTGACAGGGAGGACACCAGGTGGCCCAGTAATTCACGATCACCCACTTGCCACGGTAGTCGGCGATGGAATGCCTCTCGCCCTTCAGGTCGGGCAGGTTGTAGTCCACCGGCTCGGCGAGCACTGCAACACTGAGCAGCAGCCCGAGACCACACATTGTCAATCGCATCACTCCGACTCCTGTAGCAGACGCATGAAGGTCCGCGTGGGACCGCGGCCTGGATTTACCTGCTAAGACTCGCCGGCCGGCCGTATTGTTCCATTTTCCCGCCCGGGGTCAGGGCGGCAGGTCCGCAGGTGGACCCTCAGGTCCAGGGACGCTGCCGCCCGCACACCTGCACCATCCAGATTTGCAGTGGCCTTCCGCTATAAGGATCAGTGATATCCTGCCCGAGTGGGATCTGTCCGGTGGATAATCTGCAAATGACCATCCCGGCCCGGGACAACGCCCGGCCCGTCAAGATACGGCCACGCGAGGTGCATGCCTGGCTCAACAATCTGCCGTATATGGATCTGGGCCGTACCGCCAGGCTCGCCAGCCATCAGTTGCGGGTCATGAATCGACAGGCCATCGCACCAGCCACCCGAACCGAGATCCTCGGCCAGTTTCTCGCCGCGTATCACCGGCTCGGCGCAGCTGGGGCCGGCACGCCCGCCGAGGCGCGGCTGGTTCGGCCCCTGTTGAGGCGCCTGTGCCAGGATCTCGGATTCGGCTACAAGATCGTGGTCCACGACCTCGCCGGCGCACGGTCCCGCCTGCTGGAGAGCCGCCACCTGTCGGCGGCCCTGCTCGGCGCCATTCACGTTCTGGGCCTGCAGCTGCTGCATTACTACCGGGGCTACCAGCGCACACCCCGCGCCCTCTGGAGCGAGTGCCTGGCCCTGTACCGCCATGCGCGCAAGACCGGGCGTCATACCTTCAGCGCACAGCTGCCCGGCAGCGGCAAGGTCGAGCTCGACGCCGATTTCCGGCTGATCGGCTTGCTGCGGCTCTCAAACCCCTACCGCCTGCCCCACGGAATGGTAACCGCACTCGAGAACTACCTGGGGCTGCACATTCAGCTCGCCGCGTTGGAAACCGGGGCACCTGCGCA
>JASFKW010000158.1:0-8376 GCA_050118435.1 Gammaproteobacteria bacterium
TCTTCCTGCTCCAGTTTTGTAGGCATCTGAAGTTTCCTCTTTTGATTTTTGATAAAGGTCAGCCGACCGACGTTCTCGCGCCAGGTCGCGGATGCATCCCGGCAGGCTCCATGGCCGCGGCCGAGCGTCCCGCCGGCTCATGCCCGCCATGCCGGGCACGGCTGAGTGCGCAAGCTCCGATAACACCTTGATTGGCAAAAACGAAGCTTGCCGCGTCGCGGCGGCGATGACAAGCACCTTTTCGGCGCCTCCGGCAGCCCGCTTACTGCGCGCCGGGCGCTGTGTCGTTAGCGACCGGGACTTGTGGTATTCTTTTTTTGGATAAGTCATCCTGACAAACAATTACAAGCGCTCGTGCAAACGATAACGCGCAGACAATAACAAGCATTCGCGTCGAGGGATCGATACGTGTTGGACGGGGGCATCCCATGTACGAGACCTTCTACCACCTCAGCGCCAATCCGTTTCGGCTGGCGCCCGATCCGAGGTTCTGCTTCGAGCACGCCGGTCACAGTGAAGCACGCGCCTATCTGAGTTACGCTCTCAAGCTGGGTGAGGGATTCATCGTGATCACGGGCCGTCCCGGCACCGGCAAGACCACCCTGGTGCAGACGTTCCTGAAGGAGCTGGAGCTGCCCCGGGTGCTCGCCAGGAGCATTGCGGCCAGCAACCTCGAGGCGGCTGAGCTGCTGCGCGCTGTGGCCTACGCCTTCGACATCGAGATCGAAGCCACGGACAAGGCCACGCTGCGCCGCCGCATTCAGCAGTTCTTCGCCCGCCAGGTGAAGTCCGGCAACCGGGTCCTGCTGATCATCGACGAAGCCCAGGGTCTGCCGCAGGCTGCACTCGAAGAGCTGCGTCTCCTGGCCGATCTGCAGACCGGCTCGAGCCCGCTGCTGCAGTTGTTTCTGGTAGGACAGGAAAAGCTCCGCGAGCTCATGCATGCCCCCGCCATGGAGCAGTTTCAGCAACGCGTGATCGGAGCCTTCCGCCTCGAGCCGCTGGGTGTGGAGGAGACCCGGGCGTACGTGGAGCACCGTCTGCGTCGAGCCGACTGGAGAGGCGATCCCGAGCTGACCGGAGCTGCGCTGCTGTGTATCCATCGCTACAGCGGGGGTGTGCCGAGGCATATCAACAAGGTCTGCACCCGCCTGTTTCTGCACGGTCTGATGAACAAGCGGCGCAGGCTGGACGCCGAGGATGTGCTGGCCATCTCGGCCGAGCTGTGCGACGAACAGCTCGCACCGCTGGGCACGGTCAGGAGCGACCTGTCCCCGGCCGCGGTTGCGGACGCGGGGAACGGCTCCCTGTGCCTCGATAAGCTGGCGGTCCGCTATGAGGCGCCGCCGCGTGCCGAGGCCCGGACCGCCGCGCGAGCACAGTGCCCGGCGCCCCGAGCCGCCGCTGTGGCCTCGCCGCCCGGGTGCTTCACCGAGCCCAAGCGACAACGGCGGCTGTCGGTCGACGCAATCAGGGTTGCCGCCCGGCGGCTGGGCTCCGAAACTCTGCAGGCGCTGGTCGCGTTCAACGGGGCCGAAAATCGGCTGGTACCGCTCGCCATTCTCACACTGGTCGCCGCGGTCGTCTTTTCTGGCTTCAGGGGTGAGGACCGCGGCGAGCAGGGTTATCTGTTCGCAGAGCAGCCGGAGCCGGCCGCACGTCGAATCGCCCGGAGTCCGGACTCCGCACCCGGCAGCGGCGAGTCGAACAGGGACCTTCCGAGGCCGGTGGCGGCGGAGGTCGGATCCCGTGCCGCCACCGGGGGGCGCGAGGCGGCATCCCGAGCGGAAGCTGATCACACAGGTCCGGCTGGCGTGTTCGGCCACGCCGCCACTGCGGCGCCCGCCGGGGTAACCGGCGCGGGGCTTGCCGGCGCTCGGGAACGGGCCGAGCAGAATCCCATAGATTTCCGGCCCGGGGCGGATTCAGCTCTCGCATCCCTGTCGGTGAGCCAGGGAGCGGACGACCCGCCGGAGCCGGAAAATCCAACGCCGCCCGTGAGGGGCGAGCCGCAGATCGGGAGCGCGCCAGCCGCGGCGACAACGGCGGTTGCAGCCGTCAGGCGTTCGGACCCGGGCTCATCCCGGGCGCGGGTTGCGGAACCGCCGCATGGCACGGCACAGGGCGGGGCAGCGGCGGCGCTTTCCCGGGAGGCACAGGTGGCCGAGTTGCTCACCCGGGGCCACCGTGCCCTGGCCCGGGACCGGTTGCTGGTCCCGGGCCAGGACAATGCTTACGGCTATTACCGGCAGGTGCTCGCTCTGCAACCCGATAACCGCGCTGCCATCGCCGGAATGAGCAGGATCGCCGACCGCTATGTTGTGCTGGTGAAGCGCGCGCTGGCGCGACAGGATGAAGAGAAGGCCAGGCTGTATATCAGGCGGGGACTGCGCGTCCAGCCGGATGATCCGCGCCTGGAGCTGCTCCAGGGGCGGGCGGACAGCAGACGCCGCGCCGCGCTCGAGGCGCGTGTGGCGCCACAGGGCGAGGCCCCTGCGGTGAAAGCCGAGCCGGAGGACGAGTCCAGGGGATTTCTGTCGCGTCTGAGGGATCTTTTCACCGGGCGTCAGGTGAGCCAGGGCGATTGAGGTCCGGTTCCTCGATCCGCCGGGGGCGAATCGCTTCGGGGCGGACCACGAGCCGGATCGGGGGGCGAAAACTTACGCCCGGAAGGCGCCGGATTCTCCGGGCGCTGCTCCTGCCGATCAGCCCGGTTTTCGTCGGCGCAGCGAAGACAGCGTCATCAGCAGCAGGCCGATACTCAGCAGCAGCAACAGTATGCTGAAGGGCAACAGCAGCTCGGCCATGGTGAAACCCAGGGGTAGTGCCGGCGTGTAACCGCAGGCCTCGTGCACGCGGAACAGCACCGGAAGCCAGTGGTCGAGCGGCAGCCAGGGCGGGAGGCCCAGATCAAAGCTGCATTCGCCCTCGACAAAGCCGCGCTCGATGCCCAGCAGCAGCCAGGCCCGTTGCACCAGCCCCGCCAGAAGCAGGGTGACGACCAGGTGGGCCGCGACACGCCCGCCCCGGCTGCCGCGCACCGCCAGGGTCAGCAATGCGACCAGCACGAGGCCCAGGATCAGCATGCGAACGTGGATGCACAAGACGCACGGGCCGTAGTCGAGCGCATACTGGTAGTACAGTGCGGTGGCTTCGAGCGCCAGGCCCAACGCCAGCAGGCCTAGCCAGTACCAGCGCGAGCCGGCCGTGTTCGCCAGAATATTCAACAGCTGTTCCTCCTTGGCCCGGCATCCGCAGCGGGCCTCATGCTTTTCTCCATCATCGCCGCAGTCGCGCAGCTCGCGGCAACCGGACAAGGACCACGCGGCCGCCTGTGAGCAGTTTGTCCCGTGAGCCGGGGAAGCGCCCCGCTAACGACGCCTCGCGCAAGTTTACGGATTTCGATCACCGAAAGCCCGCAGGCGTTGCGTCAACGCGCCAGGAATGCTTCATTGCGAGAGCCATTTCCCGTCTCTGGCCGGAGGACTGGCTGCATGTGGCCGCACACAGGTTGTGAGCTCACCTTTGACATCCGGGTACCGACGCCGTTCGTCCTGATGCTGCGCCCGCGTAGCGGCGCGCAGCAGTGGATCGCGCGCGAGGAGTACCGGCTGCCGCCGAGCATTCCTGTTTTCGAGTTTACCGACGGTTACGGCAATCTCTGTCAGCGGCTGATTGCGCCGCCGGGTTCCTTTGCCGTGCGCACCGCCGCCGACGTGATGACGGCCGACGGAGTGGATCAGGCGCCCGGAGCGCCTTTTGTCCAGATACAGAATCTGCCCGACGCCGTGCTCGGCTACCTGCTGCCCAGCCGTTACTGCGAGTCGGATCGGTTTGGCCAGATGGCGACCGAAATCACCGCGGGTCGACTTCCCGGTTACGACTAGGTGGCCGCCATCGTGAGCTGGCTGCGCACCAGGATTCTTTATCAACCGGGCAGCAGGAATATTCCCGTGTCGGCGGTGGAGGTCAACGCCCGAGGATCGGGTGTCTGTCGGGACCTGGCACATTTCGGCATCGCGTTGTGCCGCAGCCTCAGCATTCCGGCGCGCATGGTGGTCGGCTATCTCCATGGGCTCCAGCCCGCCGATCTGCACGCTTGGTTCGAGGCGTATGTTGGAGGACGCTGGTATACCTTCGACGCGATGCAAGCCCAGCTTGGTGGCGGGTACGTTACCATTGGTGATGGCTGCGATGCGGCGGATGTTGCGGTCTTCAGCCAGTTCGGGCCCGCCGTGTATCCGACGACGCAAGTGGTGACTGTGGAGCGCACTCAGGGGCCGGGCAGCTGAGCCTGCGCGCACCGGCAACAGGCTCGTACTCACACTTTCGGGGCAGCCACCGAGCCGAGCGCGGCGGGTGGCCGACCGCCCGTCCCGCGGCCTGGAACATGCCCCGCGATGCCGCCGCAGGGCCGCTTCTTCAACCGAACAGCAGCTCGAGGTAGTTCCTGAGCTGTCTCAGCTGTCGGGTAACCACCTCGGGCTCACCGAGCGACTTGGAGACGATGAAGGCACCCTCGATCATCACGCTGAAGGTGTCGGCGAGGCTGTCCATGTCGACATCCATTCTCGGGGGATGCTTTGCCGCCACGGCGTCGAGTTGTTCCCTGAAAAAGTCGCGCCAGGCGCGAAAGCTTTCACGAATCAGCGCCCGGGTGTCCGCATCGAACTGCTGCAGCTCATTGGTGTAGGAGGCGAACAGGCAACCCGGGTAGGGCTCGCTTAGGCCTTCGAACATCTCTTCGAACAGGCCGACGAAGATCAGCAGCTGCTGCAGCGGATCCCGGCTGAGTTTCCGGGCGCGCTGCCGGCTGGCCTGCAGCACGGCCTTGTCGGCTTCGTCGAAGCGTCGCAGCAACGCCATAGCCAGATCCTTCTTGCTCTTGAAGTGGTAGAAGAAGGCGCCCTTGGTGATTCCGACCCGCTGGATCACATGATCGAGTGACATGCCTGCATAACCGCGCTCCAGAACGAGGTCCAGGGCGGCGTCCAGGATCCTGTCGCGCGTGATGGCTCCGTCTCTGGGCATGTGCTGCGTCCCCACTCAGTTGAATTACCTATCAAATGGTATGTTACTGACGGCGAGATGCAAGCACGCCGGCCGTAAAATTTGTAACTTATTGTATTTTATATAGAGATAAATCGCAGAAAAAAGACTAAATGGTCTTGACAGGCCTTGAGCGGCGTTCTATTTTTATACCGACTGATTAGTACAGTAAAAACGCATCCGAAATTCACCAAAGGAGAACCCGCCATGTATGAGCTGTTGGAATACCTCACCCTCGGCCTGATCCCCGGCTTTATCGCGCTGGATCTGGTGTGGCGCTCGCGCCGCTATCGCGCCGCCCGGTTCTGGCGCGCCCGCGCCACGCTGGTCACGATCGGCATTTTCTTTTTCACGGGCTATGCGGCGGCCTTCTGGGCAAGCCTGCTGGGTGATTTTCACCTGCTGGATGGCAGCGGACTCGGTGCTGTCGGAGGCGCGGTGCTGGGCATCCTGGTCTACGAGTTGATTCATTACGGTTATCACCGTGCCGCCCACGAGTGGAACTGGCTGTGGCGGGCCGGTCACCAGATGCACCACAGCGCTGAAAGCCTGGATGCCTTCGGCGCCTTTTACCTGCATCCGTTCGATGCCTTCATGTTCACGACATGGAGCAGCCTGGTGTTCTACCCGCTGCTCGGCCTGACGCCGGAGGCGGGCGTGATCGGCGCGCTGTTCCTCACCTTCAATGCCATGTTTCAGCACGCCAACATCCGCACGCCGCACTGGCTGGGCTATGTGATCCAGCGACCGGAGAGTCACGCGATTCACCACGGCCGCGGTATCCACCGGTACAACTATTCGGATCTGCCGCTCTGGGATCTGCTGTTCGGCACCCTGCGCAATCCGCGTTCCACGGAAACACGGCCGGTCGGCTTCTATCAGGGCGCCTCAAGCCGTCTCACGGACATGCTGTTGGGCCGGGATGTCTCCAGGCCGAAGCCGCAGGCGGCGCCCGCCGCCGAGCCTGCGGCGGTCAAGGACGCGGCTTGAGCAAAGCCGGGTGGATCCGAATCGCCCGCGCCCAGGGTGTCAGGCGGCGTAGACCGACTTTTCGTATTTCCAGCGCTTGTACACCCAGACCCAGTCCTGGGGAGCTTCACGGATCTGCTTGTCCAGCACCCGGATGAAGCGGTCCATGAGCTCGCCGTCGGGTTGGGTGTACGGCGGCTGGGCGAGCAGCTCGAAGCGCACCCCGTAATAGCCGCGTCGCAGCCGCTGCATGTGCGCGAATAGCAGCGGTGCTGCGAGCAGTCGGGCCAGTTTTTCGGGGCCGGAGAAAAATGCGGTGTCGCGCCCGAGCAGGCAGCCCCAGTGTTTTTCCTCGTCGGGGCGGGGGCCCTGATCGGCCACCAGCGCGATGACACCGGGCTCCCGGGCGAAGCGGAGCAGCTCCGGCAGCGCCGCGTGGACCGGAATCAGGCGGCTGCCGAAGCGGCTGCGCAGCCGCGCCAGAAGTGCGTCCAGGCTTCGCCGGCCCAGGGGCTTGTACAGTGCCGCCACGGGCGCGGCGAGCCGAGCCGAGCAGGCCAGCTGCAGCCACTCCCAATTGCCGTGGTGGGCGGCCAGAGTCACCACGGTGCGGTGCTGCTCGACCAGGCGATCGACCAGCTCGGGGTTCTCTATCCGCACACGCCGCGCAAGCTGCGTCTTGTCCAATCGCTCTGTCTTGATGGTTTCCAGCACCACGTGCGCCGCGTTTCTGGCGCTGTCTGCGGCGAGACGCGCGACCCGGTCTCGCGAGAGCTCAGGGAAGGCGGCGGCAATGTTTTCCTCCGCCAGCCGGCGCTGGAAGCCGAAGCCCCGGAACAGCGCGAGAAACAGCAGGTCGGCGATCAGGTAGAGCAGGGGCAGGGGGAGGTACGCCAGGAGGCCAGGGAGCAGGGACAAGCGGGATCGGGCCTTCGGTTTGCTGCTGTGCGCTGACATGGACCGGGAATTATCGCATGCATCGTGGTGAATCCCCATGATTACCTGTCGCTATACTCGCCCGCAGGCACACAGACAAACGGTCATGCAATGGATGACGATCATCCCGCACTCAGGCAGGCGGTGGAGGCCATCGGCCGGGGCGATTTCGAACGCTCCTTCCGGACGGTCGCCGAGGTGGCAGAGCAGGGGGACGCCGTCGCGCAGCATTTTCTCGGCTGGCATCACCACAAGGGCATCGGAACCCCTCAGGACGATGAGCGCGCCTGCGCCTGGTGGCTCAAGGCGGCCCGACAGGGCCTGCCCGAGGCGCAGCAGGGGCTGGGTTGGGCCTATGCAAACGGCCGCGGTGTGGTGCAGGATTTCGTAGAGGCCTACCGCTGGTACAACCGCGCCGTAGCGGGCGGCGACGAAGAGGCCCGGCAGGGCCTGTCCGAGGTCGCCGGCCGGCTCAGCGCGGCGCAGTTGCGGGCGCTGGAGCAGGAGCCGCGCGGTTAACGCTGCCAGGCCAACTGAGCGTTGAGCGGCAGTTCAGTCTTGTTCAACTCCTTGGGGCACGGTGTATGGCTGAGAGCGCTGCCCTGCCGGCGGATGAAGTCTTTCTCGAGCAGCCTGTGCGCCAGTGGGTATTGAGCTTTCCGTACCCTTTACGTTTCCTGTTCGCGAGCCGCCCAGCCATCCTGGGCCAGGTGCTCGGTATCGTCTACCGCGGCATCGCCACCCACCTGATTCTGCCGAGCGACGGGCATCGATGAGTTGAACCCAAAGGGCATACAGGCGCAACGACTCAAGCGGGTGTTCACCAAAAGTAGGCGCTTTAGGCGATATCGATATCGAGACCTGCCGGGAATGCGGCGGGGCGGTGAGGATCATGCCCAAACCACTCGCTGTGCTCGCGGGGCAGGCTCTCGCCTGCATCGACGATCCGCTGTTTATCGAGAAGCTTACGGACGTTGTGGGGCTGTATCTGGATCCTCCAGAGCACGCCTTGGTGCTGCACCTGATCGTCGACAACTACGCGACACATTCCGTGACCTGACGACCGAGCGTTTGCGCCGTGGCGTATTCACCAGCGTGCCGGAATTAATCAGCGCCATTGAGGACTACATTGACCAGCATAACGAAAATCCCAAGCCCTCCATCTGGACCGCCAAGGCCCATGACTTCCTCGAGAAAGTCATTCGCGCCAATCGGCGCTTAAGTTCCAAACAGAATGACGCACTACACTAGGCCGGAAAGCGGAGGCGGCTGGGGGCCGCCTCGTATGCACCGCTACTTCTTTTTGCACCCGACTGTCTTGATTGAATCCGTACCGGTAATCTGAGTACCGTCGAGGGTCTTAGCCGTCAGGGTCACCTTAGTGTCACCGCACGCGATTCGAGTGTCCTGAGTTTTGAACTT
>JASFKW010000159.1:0-8262 GCA_050118435.1 Gammaproteobacteria bacterium
TAATGAAGATAGCGTCATCGTGCACGACCCAATTCCCAGAGCAAGTTGATTGTGTATATCCTGCGAATGACTGTTGTTTTTTTCGTGCTGGCCACAGCGGGTTGTGCGACTACGGAACCGCTATCGCAATATACTGTCTCGATTAATTCGATTAGCTACGCCTACGCACCAGAAGGAATCAGATATGTTTTGATGCCGGCGAATGAGGGGACTGCATCTAACGATCTTCAATTCGAACAGTATGCTAGCTATATCAGTAGCGCGCTGCAATCCCGTGGGCTTATTCTCACGGACAACGCCGAGAATGCAGACGCTGTAATATTTGTCGCTTATGGAATCAGCGACCCACAGGAAAACGAATACTCGTACAAAGTACCGGTTTGGGGAGACACAGGTGTGTCTCCGTCCAGGACCGTCGAGACAACCACGACCTTTGGTAGATCCGTAGCATACACCGCAACGACAACGTATCGCCGCTACGGTATCACGGGACACCAGACCAAGGTGGCTGGTTTTACGACCTATTCCAAATTCATAGTCCTGGATGCTTTTGGCTTGTCTAAATTTCAGCAGAACCAGGAACAAGACCACCTATGGAGAATAATAATAACCAGTACTGGGACGAGCACTGATCTTCGAAGGATTTTTCCCTATATGGTGGCTGCATCTGAGCCATACATAGTCACAAATACGAACCAGCAGGTAACTGTGACTCTGGACGCAAGCACACCTGCAGTACCGGACTTGAAAGGTCGGGGGCAAGAGGGAACAAAGTAATACACTGCCTTTCGCGGTGACCGGCATATACGTGCAGGCTCCATCACCTCTATGAGCCTGAGGACGACGACTCTCTCGCGGTGTCTTCCTGGCAGAATGGATTTGCCCGCGTTACGATCTGCAGAGCTTATTGGATCTGTTTGCTCACCGCCGCGGAATATGCGCTTTCCTGTCCCACTGTATCCCGCGCCTTCAGCGCGAAATAGTAGACACCAGCCGGCAGATCGGTGACCACCACGGATGTGGCGACCGGATCGTCGATTTCGATGGAGCTGGTGTAGTTGCCCTCGGATGGCCCGTAATCAACGGTGTAACCCGCCAGATCAGCGATCGACATCGGCGTGCCGTCGGTGCGCTGGGTTGGCGCAGTCCAACTCAAGGATACCGAGCCCGTCTGGCCCGTGGTGCCGTTCACCGAGATGCTGAACGCAGCGAGTGAAGCGTCTACGGTTCCGTCCGACACGGTGATCCTGATGTTTTCATAGCTTCCGATATCGGCGGCATCGGGCGCACCGTAAAGGCGTCCCGTGCTGGTGCTGAACGCGGCCCAGGCAGGGCGGTTCTCGATACTGAAGCTCAGGCTGTCGCCGTCCGGATCACCCGCGACCGGCTGGAAGTTGTAAGAACTGCCCTGTTCAACACTCGTTGACGGAGTACCCGAGATCGACGGCGCATCATTGGTGTTGGTGACCGTGATGCTGAATGGGGCCAGGGAGGCGCTGGACGAACCGTCGCTGACCGTTATGGTGATGCTTCCGTAACTGCCGACGTCATTGTTGCCGGGGGTGCCGGACAGCCGCCCTGTACCGCTGTTAAAGCTGGCCCAGACGGGCCGGTTCTGGATGCTGAAGGTGAGACTGTCGCCATCCGCATCGCTGGCACTGGGCTGGAACAGATAGGCGCTGTCTTCGGCCACGCTGGTGGCCGGGACTCCGCCGATGGTCGGCGCGTTGTTCTCGGTTGTGGCCGAGCTGATGGTGTACTGTTTCTTGCCCCCTTTGCCCCAGCCTTGTGCCTTGCCGGGTCCGCCGTGCGCCACCGGGCTCAGAAAAGTTGTCAGAAGAAATGCAAGGCAGACCGATCTGCATAAGAGCGACTCAGTGAAACCCATATAGATTTTCCCCATCAAAAGGCACCAGCGCGTTTGCCTTCCGCGAAGGTGGGCAGGCGCTATCGCGTGACCGCAAAGCAAAGTGCGATCAAAACGTCAATCACGGTCGCGTTGTCTGTGCCGGATCCAAACGGGCACGCGTGCTAATAGGAGCGACCGGCTCGGTCTGGTTGCTGTCAAAAACCGTGCCGTAGTGCTGTTTTAAGTTGATTTACAGGGAGTTTGTTCGATTTTTGGAGAGGGGAAGTGCGAGTGTTCTTGGCCGTATGTGTTGCCGGTTTGTTACAGGAAGATCACAAAAGCGCCGTAACCGTTTGTTTGTAAACGTATTGCGTGGGTCGCCGTTAGGTTACAGCGGGTTTTATGACAGGTATCAACGCAGACCTGTGACGGACTTCTCAGTCCTGCGACGATCGCCTGGGACTGACTGAAGCAATAGCGGCGTGATGAGCTCGTTCGCCTCCGCGAGGCGCAATCCCAGGGACAACCCGCGCTTCGTGGTCACGTACCTGCGCCGGGTTGCCCGGTATGACAGGCTCGCGTTCGGTTGACCCAGATCAATGTATCCGCACTTTGCTTTCAAATTAGACCTTCCGCCCTAACGTGGACCGCTCACATGATCTATGCAGAAGATATAAACATCGGGTTGCCGTCAAGGCGAGCAGATACTTCGGCCGGCGTCATCCGGCGTTTGAAGGCATATACTCGCCGACGCAAATGGAGAGTGATCGTTTGGCGGCCTTCCATATTTATCGGTTCCAGACAGGACAATATGGCGCTTAGCGCCGGTTGTTACGACATCCGGGGAGCGTGAGCGCAAAGACAAGATGAGGATATTGACATGACGGTGGCACGGCTCTCACGCAGATCGCCCGCTGTTCGAGTCTTCGCGGTAACAGCTTTTCTGATCCCGTTGATGCTCTACGGATCGTCGGTTCCCGCGCAAACGGGACCTACGATGATTGTTCGGGTTACTGTCGAACATGTGTTTACCCTGGATGAAGATTGCGATTTCCTGGTCTCTTGGAATAAAGACTGTGACTTCTACACCAAAGTCACTATTGACGGCAAAAGCTTCCAATCTTCGACGATCGACAACGACAACAACATCAGTCCCAGTGATTGGGTATTCTCACACGAGGTACCCCTCTCCACGGGCTCCGTACCGGTAACTATCGAGCTCTGGGATAGCGACGACAATGACGATGACCATTACGATTTCACCCGTGGTGAAAGTCCGCCTAGTTCAGATCTCGACCTCAATGTCAATCTTGCTCCTTGCTCTATTGACAGCAACTCGTACATCAGACCGGCTGGTACGGGTTACGATCAGGACAGTTTCACGGGTGCTTGTGATGTCTCACTTGTCGCTGATGGTTGGAGTCCCCGCACCGGCGTCACCTTTAAAATCGAAGTGAGCGAGCCGCCTTATGGCCCCGACCTGGGGCTGAGGTGTTTACATACGCCATTATGGCCGCAACCGGGTCAGACGGTGACTATCAAAGCTGAAGCGCTTGATGGCAATACCGCACTCAAGCAAGCCGACAATATTGAGATCTATGTGGACACTAAGAACGCACCACAGGTCAGCACAAAGACGTCATCACACACCGTCACTCATACACCGTCGAGCACCGAACAGTTCTTCTATGGATGCCGGGTGAAAGACAACGGGCTGTCGGTCTTTACCGGTTGGCGTGTCGTCCAAATCGGACAGCCGGCGACAGGGCGAGCCGTACCGATTATCTACACGGGGCCGTCGTCTAATCGTTTGGATATTGTGTTCATTCCGGACAAGGACGATTACACAGGGGCGCAGGATCCCCAGTTTGTCAATGCCGTTACCACCGCTATCCGTGATGGGTACTATGGTGGAGATAGCAGTATCCGAAATGCCGGGCGTTTGTTCCTCGAAAATCAGGATGCATTCAACTTCTGGATTGCCTTGGACAGCGCCGACACGGATGGGAGCTGTGATATCGAGCCCCCTGCAAACTGGGGGTCTGAATATACTTTTGCAAATGCGGGCGCACTCTTTCACAGCGCTTATCCGCGAGACTGCGGGGAGGTTGGTCGGCGCATCTTCTCTACCAATCCCAACACTCAACCGCCGCTCAATCCTAATCGAACATTGTTGCACGAAACCGGGCACATTCCGTTCGGTCTCGCGGATGAGTATTGTTGCGATGGTGGCTATGCCTATGTCACCCCTCACCCCAACGTCTGGTTTAGCGAGGCATCGTGTCTCAATAACGATCCACTCGCTAATGCAGCCCCTGACGCTTGCCAGCAGATTACACATCCGATTACAGGAAATGTTGTTGCCGGCAAATACAGGGTAGATCCTGCCTCGACCTACTTCGATGATTTGATGACTTCGAGGGGGGGCATTACACCGCGTCCAGCTGATGAAAGACGCATCAACTGGCTTTTCGAGCAATGCCGGTCTGCCGGGTGCAAGAAGAACTTCTAGGGGATCGCCATGAAATTACCAACAGACAGAGCGTGGAGTGTCGCGAAGCACCGATACGACGCACTTGCCTTTCTGCTTATCGCTGTTGCATGGCTTGGCTACCCGAATGTTGCGTGGCCTCGCCTAACGGGAGATCCGTCGACATACGATGTGCCCACGCTCACGCTCGAGACGTCAGAAAAGGCAGTCGTGATATCCCTTCGCTTCACAAGCGGGGGAGTCGTGACTCTGGAGTCAGCGGAGATCGTATATGGTTTTGCTCATGGGCACGTAGGCGACCCCCAGTTACTGGATGCCCGGATTGTTGACTTCAATGGTACGGTTGTTGATCGGTTCAATGCGTGGAATCCGCTATGGGCTTTTGAGGTTGGTGTTTCCGGCGAGGAGCGCATGGTTGTTCTTCCCGAGGCCACCGGCCTATTTACCTTTCCGTTCCGGCCGGATATCGCCGAGATGCGCTTAACCGATGCGGAGACGCAACAGGAGCTGGCACGAATCGATCTAATTCCCACGGTACATGAGTTCTGCCGGGACAACCCAAGCGACTCCGAATGCGCCAATGTGGTGAATCGTCCCCCGGTGTGCGATGCCGATGGTCCCTATCTCGCGGAATGTGCGGGGCCCACGACGGTCGTCGACCTGGACGGCAGCGGGTCCGTGGATCCTGACGACGATCCGCTGACCTACAGCTGGACCGGTCCGTTCTCAGGCGGGGCGGCGAGCGGCGTAAGCCCCAGCGTGGTGTTCTCCGGATTGGGCGACTTTGCGCTCGACCTGACCGTCGCGGATGACTGGGGCGGGGCAGCGACTTGCAACACCACTGCGACTGTTCAGGACACCACCGCCCCGGAGATCGCGTGCAATGCGCTGACGACCATCGTACCGCCTGACGCACCCATCTCGTTTACAGCTACGGCGACCGATATCTGCGGCTCCGTCACCGTTCAGATCACAGATTACGATTGCTATGGATTCACAAAGAAAGGCAAACGCATAGACAAAACCCACTCGTGCGAAGTAACCCTGGCCGCTGACACCATAGCTATCCAGGATTCAGGCGGCGTTGGGGATATCATCACCTGGAGTATAGAAGCAGCGGACAGCTCAGGGAACCGGGCGGTTAACAACTGTACTCTGACAGTCATTCGACCCTAGGAAGGCTAGACCCTAATCGGAGAGACCTACCGCCGCGCTATTCGCAGCTACGGAAACCGCCCACTGAGTGTGTGTGAGCAGCGTAAGTCGCGCGCCCCAAGTATGCACACACGCCCCGAGCTGCTGCGTTCCGGGTTTTCGCGGTGACTCGGACAATGTCTTGTTTTTGCATACGCCGTGCAAAGGCGGCATTTTTCCAGTGGGTGAGAGTCCGACCCGGCCCGGTTACCCACGGCCACCCATCACTATCCGTAAGACCATCAAATAGCGTGGACACGGAACCATCGATTATCGTGATCACGCTCACCTTTCTAGCGGTAAATCCATATGGCAAAGACGTTCAAAAAACTCACACGACCGCCACGCGCAAGCTCAGCCCGGGTCAGAAAATAATCGAGCATGGGATCCCATTTGAACGGCTCACAGATGGCGATGGGCGGTTCAGCGTTAACGTCATGGTAGACGGTCAACGAATTCATCGTGTTATAGGTCGCGAATCAGACGGCACCACGCGCAGCCAAGCTGAGGAATTCATCAACAGAGTGAAAAATGAAGCTAAGCATGATCGACTGTCGCTGCCCAAGGGCCGGAAACTATCTCTATCATTCCGCCAAGCGGCGACGAAGTACATCGCCCGGCTCAACGATGAGGGTGGCAGAGACATGTCAAAGAAGCGCCGCCGACTAGAACTTCACCTTGTGCCATTCTTCGGCGACACCCCTCTGTCAAAAATCAGCACCTTCGACATACAGCGCTACAAAAAACATCGGATTGCAGAGAGGGCGATCAAAAGTAGCATCGTTGGAACGGAACATGGCCTGAAGAAAACTGCCGCAGCACAAGGCACGATCAATCGCGAGTTGGCCGTGCTTTCACATCTGCTCAACAAGGCCATTGAATGGCGATGGATTGATCGCCGACCCGCTAAGATCGAGCGGTACAACGAAAGTAGTGGACGTATTACCTACCTGACCGTTGAACAGGTAGAAAGGCTTGTCGAATGCGCAAAGGACGATGAGAACACTCAGATTTATCCGTTCATCGTGATTGCGTTAGAGACTTCCATGCGGATGACCGAGATTCTCTCGATCCGTAAGGAGAACGTAAACCTGCACCGCCGCGTCATCTACATTCCGGAAGCAAAAGCAGGTTCCAGAGAGCAGCCGATCACTGCACATCTTGCTGAGTTCTTAGCTCCATACCTACAGCGGAGCAGCAGTCCGTGGCTATTTCCGTCGGACACGGCAAAGAATGGGCACGCTGTTAACATCCGCAAGCCTTTCCGACGGGTCGTTGAGGCCGCTGGGCTGGATCCCACTGAGGTAGTGCGCCACACGCTCCGGCACACCGCAATCACCCATCTCGTGCAGGCCGGAGTTGACTTACCAACTGTCAAACGGATTTCGGGCCACAAGACGCTGGCGATGGTAGAACGCTACAGCCATCAAAACGGCGAGCACATCCGTGCAGCCATGAGCAAGCTGGAACGGCGTTACCGAGATTTTGGGGACTGAATTTCCTGCCAAGATTACACCAGAACTACACACGCCAGAACTTTGCATCACCTGCAGCATCTGTAAGTTATTGCTTTTATTGGTGGCCAGGGACAGAATCGAACTGCCGACACGGGGATTTTCACCCTCGTAGCATTATCTGGCCACCCTGTTTTCAACGGCTTACGCACACCGGCCCCGCGTTAAGTTGCCACATGTGGACAGGAGCGGACACGGGATGACAGGAGTCGGTCACGATTTGGTCACGCTCGGCTTGATCACGGTCATCGACCCGATGACCAATCATAACCACTTCGAATAGATAACCGGTGCGGGCGTCCGGCGACCGTTTTTCCTGTTCACCCTGCTTCAGTTACGGATCGGCAGGAATTTGTGTAGGAGGAAGAGAATCAATTGCCAATACCGTCCGGAACATTAGGGCAGATCGCTAACACGCTCCAGCGAAGACACACAGTGTTCGGTTCGATCGGCCGTCATCACTGGGAAGTGAACTGGTATTCAGGCGCAGGAAAATTCACCTCCCCCTTCAACACGAGAAACAACTTGACAAGTACGACCGACCGGTCGTATTGCAATAGTCATGGCAAGACCACGACTCAGTGAAACCACCCGGCAGCGTCTTCTGGATGAAGGGGTCGCCGCGTTCCTGCAACAGGGCTATCACGGCACCGGCCTCAAGGAGGTGCTGGACCGGGTCAACGTGCCCAAGGGCTCTTTCTACAACTACTTCGAGAGCAAGGAGGCATTCGCCGCCGCGGCCATTCGCCATTACGCCGAGTGTTTTGCTGACAAGATGAAGCAGGCACTGGCCGGTGCACCGGATCCCGTGACCGGCCTGCGCCGGTTCTTCGAATCGCTGATGGCCGACTTTGAGGCGGCCGGGTACGTCGGCGGTTGCCTGATCGCCAATCTCGGCGGTGAACTCGAGGGCAGTGATATCTGCCGCGAGACCCTGGCCAGTGCCTTTAGTGACTGGCGGGACGGCGTTGCCGACACACTGCGGCAGGGTCAGCGGCTCGGGCTGGTTCGAGCCGATATAGAGGCGGGTGACCT
The DNA here is from genome assembly GCA_050118435.1 of Gammaproteobacteria bacterium. GTDB lineage: Bacteria > Pseudomonadota > Gammaproteobacteria > DSM-19610 > DSM-19610 > Thiogranum. Next base: position 8,084 of record JASFKW010000159.1, read on the forward strand.
GGCCGACCTGTTAACCGAGGCGTGGGAAGGTGCGGTGATTCGGATGAAGATCGAGCGTTCACTGGAACCCCTGCGCCGTGTTCTAAAACGGCTGCTCGACGATTATTTCAGGCCCAGGTGAGTTTTTTTGGCCTGAATATAAGACGACCGGTCGTTTTATGTATATAGCCAATGAACTT
>JASFKW010000160.1:0-8239 GCA_050118435.1 Gammaproteobacteria bacterium
GAGCTGCTCGGCATCAGCGACGAGGAGGCGGACGACAAGTTCGGCTTCCTGCTCACCGCCCTGAAGCACGGCTGTCCGCCGCACGGGGGCCTGGCCTTCGGGCTGGATCGTCTCGTGATGCTCATGAGCGGTGCGCAGTCGATCCGCGAGGTCATGGCGTTCCCCAAGACCCAGACCGCCAGTTGCCTGCTCACCCGTGCCCCTTCGGAAGTACCCGATGGACAGCTGCGCGAGCTGAATCTCCGCCTGCGCAAGCTCCCCGAGAAAGCCTCTGAGGCGTGAGCCGGGAAGACTACAAGCGCCCCGAGTCTGTGCTCGTCGTGATTTACACGGTCGGCGGCGACGTGCTGTTGCTCGAGCGCCAGCAGCCGGTCGGCTACTGGCAGTCGGTGACCGGCAGCCTGCGCTGGGACGAGGTCCCCGCCGAGGCGGCCCACCGCGAGCTACTTGAAGAGACCGGCATCGAGGCAGGCGACCGGCTGCAGGAGTGCGGCTATCGCAACAGGTTCGAAATTCTGCCTGCGTGGCGCTCCCGCTACGCGCCCGATGCGCGCGAGAACATCGAGCACGTGTTCGGGCTCGCATTGCCCGAGCGACTGCCGGTGACACTGAATACCAGGGAGCATCGCGAAGCCCAATGGCTTCCCGCCGCCGTGGCGGCGCTGCGGGCGAGCTCCTACACCAACCAGGCCGCCATCGAGCGTCTGGTGCTGAAAAAATTAGCGAGGAGCTGATGGCTGGACACAGTAAATGGGCCAACATTCAGCATCGGAAAAAGGCCCAGGACGCCAAGCGCGGCAAGGCGTTTACCAAATTGATCCGTGAGATCACGGTTGCCGCGCGCGCCGGTGATCCCGATCCGGCGGCCAACCCCCGGCTGCGACTGGCGGTGGACAAGGCGCTGAGCGCCAACATGACCAAGGACACCATCGAGCGGGCCATCAAGCGCGGATCCGGTGCCCAGGAGGGCGAAAATTTCGAGGAGGTCCGCTACGAGGGTTACGGGCCCGGCGGCGTCGCCGTCATGGTGGACTGCATGACGGACAACCGCAATCGGACCGTCGCCGAAGTGCGGCACGTCTTCACCAAGGCCGGCGGCAATCTCGGCACCAGCGGCTCGGTGGCCTTTCAGTTCTCCGCGACGGGCATCCTGAGCTACCCGAGCGCGAGCGATGAGGACGCGATCATGGAAGCGGCGCTCGAGGCGGGCGCCGAGGATGTGGTCACCAACGACGACGGCTCGATCGACGTACTGACCAGACCCGAGGATTTCGTCGGCGTCAAGGAGGCCATGATTGCGGCGGGCTTTGAGCCGGAGGCCGCCGAGGTGACCATGCGCGCCGCGAATTCCACGCCGCTGGACCGCGAGAACGCGGAAAAGATGGTGCGCATGCTGGAGCGTCTCGAAGACCTCGACGACGTACAGAACGTCTATTCCAACGCGGATATCTCCGAGGAAATCCTGGCGGAGCTCTGAGTCGGATGGCCCGCATCCTCGGCATCGATCCAGGCTCGCGCCTGATGGGTTATGGCCTGATCGACAGCGACGGCACGGCGTCGCGTTACGTGGCCAGCGGCTGTCTCAAGGTGACCGGCGAGTGCCTGGCCGACAAGCTGGGGCTGATCTTTCGCGAATTGGGCGAGCTCATCGGGACCTACCGGCCGCAGCAGCTGGCCATCGAGAACGTGTTCATGCAGCGCAATGCGGATTCGGCGCTGAAGCTCGGCCAGGCGCGCGGCGCCGCAATCTGTGCCGCGGTTTCCAACGACCTGCCGGTCTCCGAGTATGCGCCGCGCGAAGTCAAGCAGGCGGTGGTGGGCAAGGGCGCTGCCGACAAGCAGCAGGTCCAGCACATGGTCTGTGTGCTGCTGAACCTGCCCTGTGCACCGCAGACCGATGCGGCCGATGCGCTGGCGATTGCGCTGTGTCACAGCTACAGGCAGCACGCCCTGCGGCGTGTGTCGGGGGCGCGAGGTCTGCGCGCAGGTCGGCTGCGGTGATCGGTTTTCTGCGCGGCGTCCTGCGTGACAAGCAGCCGCCGGGGCTGCTGATCGAAGTGCACGGCGTCGGCTACGAAGTGGAGGCGCCCATGACCACGTTCTACGATCTGCCTGCCGTGGGCGAGACGGTAGGGTTGTTCACCCATCTTGTGGTGCGTGAGGATGCGCATACCTTGTACGGATTCACCCGGGCGTCTGATCGGGGGCTGTTCCGCGCCCTCATCAAGGTGAACGGCGTCGGCGCCAAGCTTGCACTGACCATACTTTCCGGCATGGACGCGGGCATGTTCGCGCGCTGCGTCCAGGCGGGCGACACCGCATCGCTGGTAAGGTTGCCCGGCGTCGGCAAGAAGACCGCAGAGCGCCTGGTGGTGGAAATGCGCGATCGTCTGAGCGACGCGGGGCCCCGGGAAGCCGGCCCACCGGATTTCGCGGGCGCGGCCAGGCCGGACGAGACCAGTCCCGTCGAAGAGTCCGTCAGCGCGTTGATCGCGTTGGGCTACAAGGCCCACGAAGCCAGCCGCATGGTTCGGGCTATCGACAGCGATGGTCTTGCCACCGAGGAGATCATCCGGGCCGCCCTGCAGGCGACCGTAAGGCCGTAGGCGTTTCCCCCTGTACCGCACCCGCGCCAGGCGGTATTCTGCCGGGCATGATTGAGCCCGATCGTGCCCTGACCGCCCGCGCCTCGTCGGAGGACGACGCGCTCGAGCGCGCGATCCGTCCTCAGACACTGGCCGACTATGTGGGCCAGCCCCAGGTCACCGAGCAGATGGAGATCTTCATCGAGGCGGCGCGGCGGCGCGGAGATGCCCTGGACCACGTGCTGATATTCGGCCCGCCCGGGCTGGGCAAGACAACGCTGGCGCACATCATTGCCGCCGAGATGGGTGCCAGGCTTCGCCACAGCGCCGGACCGGTGCTGGAAAAACAGGGTGACCTCGCGGCGCTGTTGACCAACCTCGAGCCGCACGACGTGCTGTTCGTCGACGAAATCCATCGCCTCAGTCCCGTGGTCGAGGAGATCCTCTACCCTGCCATGGAGGACTACCAGCTCGACATCGTCATCGGCGAAGGTCCCGCGGCGCGCTCCATCAAGCTGGATCTGCCGCCGTTCACCCTGGTGGGCGCGACGACGCGGGCCGGCCTGCTGACATCGCCCTTGCGTGACCGCTTCGGCATCGTGCAGCGGTTGGAATTCTACAGTCCGGCGGACCTGGCCCGTATCCTCAGGCGCTCGGCGCAGATTCTCGGTGTGGAGCTGGAGGAGCGAGGCGCAATGGCGCTGGCGAGGCGCTCGCGCGGCACGCCCCGTATCGCCAATCGCCTGCTGCGCAGGGTGCGCGATTACGCCGAGATCAAGGCGCGGGGTGTGGTGACCGACGCGGTGGTCGAACGCGCCATGCGCATGCTCGAGGTCGATGAGCAGGGCTTCGACGCTCAGGACCGGCGCCTGCTGCGCACCATCATCGAGAAGTTCGACGGCGGTCCCGTCGGCGTGGAGAACCTGGCGGCGGCGATCGGCGAGGAGAAGGGCACCATCGAAGACGTGCTGGAGCCCTACCTGATTCAACAGGGATTCATCGTTCGCACGCCGCGCGGGCGCACGGCGACGCGCAACGCCTACCGGCAACTGGGCCTGAGGCCGCCGCAGCGTGAGCCCGGGACACTGCCACTGCTGGAAGACGGCGACTGACCTCGGCAGTCTCGGCGACCGCAGTGGCCTCGGTCGGTCACGGCAGCCGTAGGGTCCGGGTATCGGCCTGTGGGGTGCGGCGCGGCAACAGGGGGGCGATTCTGTTGATGACGCGTTCCGCGGTCGAGCGGTGTGACGTGAGCTTGCCGCCATAGATGCTGAGCACGCGCGGGCAGCGCCCGCGGTCCAGGTGCAGCAGGGTGTCGCGGGAACGGTGGAATGCCGCGTGCGGGCTCTCCGGGAGCACGCGCAGACCGGCGAACGCTTCCACGACGCCGTCGCGCTCGACGGTGTCGTCAAAGTAGTGGTTGTGCACGGCGAGCAGGTAGCTGATTTCCTCTTCCAGCGGATGCACACCGGCGGGATCGCCGTGGTAGGGTGTCTCGGTGGTTCCGATCAGCGTGCTGCCCCGCCAGGGCATGGCGAAGATGACGCGGTGGTCCGTGGGCGCTTCCATGTAATAGATGCCACGGCTCAGGCGGCCGGGAATGACGATGTGCGTGCCCTGCACCAGCTCCACGGCGAGCCTTTCGGGGAAGGGCTCGATGCGCTCCAGAACCGCGTTGACCCAGGCGCCGGCGGCGTTGACCACGACCGCCGCGTGTAACTCCCCGGTCTGTTCGCCGTGCCGATAGCGGATCCGGCAGCCGCGCCGGTCACAGCTCGCCCCGAGGAAGCTGTGGCGGTAATGCACGTTGGCACCCAGCGACACCGCGGAGGCGCACACCGCGCGCGTCAGCGCCGCGTCGTCCGTCTGGGCGTCGCAGTACTGGAACACCGACCGCAGGCCCCGGGTGCGCAAGCCGTCGAGACTCGACCATCGGGCGCGCGGCAGGGTCGCGAAGCGCTTGCCGCCGAGCAGGGCGTAGAGTGCCAGCCCCAGGCGGATCTCCCATCCACGTCGGCGGGTGTCCCCGTACACCGGGATGAAAAAAGGTCTCAGCTTGACCAGGTGCGGCGCGTTGTTGAGCAGTCGCGTGCGTTCCACCAGGCATTCGCGTACCAGCTTCCACTGGCCGCTTTCCAGGTAGCGCAGGCCGCCATGGATGAGCTTCGATGACTTGCTGGACGTGGCCCGCGCCGGCGCTTCGTACCGTTCCAGCACCCGGGTTCGATAGCCCCGGGCGGCGGCGGCCTGTGCCACGGCAACGCCGTGGATACCGGCGCCGATGACGGCGACGTCACAATCCATGAGAGCAGCCTTTGCGCGCCAGCGCGGGATGCCGCAGCATGGCACCGATGTCGGCGGTCTCGATCAGGCTGGCGCCGCGTCCGGCCCAGTCCAGGGCGAGCTGGGGGTCGACGATGTCATAGAGCATCCAGCGCCAGCGTCCGGCCCGGAGTGTGACCGCCTCGGGAATCTTGTCCTGATTGCAGACCAGAACCTCCGGGGCCAGCGTTTCGGCGCGTTTCAGGTGGGCCTCGTCGTAGCGGCGCAGCACCCATCCGACCTCGAGGCCGCTGGTGTGGCGCCGCGCGTAGTCCAGGGCGTCCTGGCGGTAAGAGATCAGAAGGCAGCCCGTCGCGTACGGCTCGAGCGCATCCAGCAGTCTGTCCATTATCTCCGCGACCCCCCAGTGCGCCAGACTCTCGTGCTTGATTTCAACCATGGCGCGGCAGGCCGGGAAGACCGACAGCCGCGGCAGAATCTCGTCGAGGAACGGTGCCCGCAGCGGCGCGAATCTGTTGGCGAAGCGTTGGGGCTCGTGCACGCTGAGCTCGCGCAGCTCGTGCGATGAGGCATCGAATACGGACACTGCGCGGCCCGACGTGCGCTGGAAGTCGGCGTCGTGAAGGAGCACGAAGCGGCCATCGGCACACATCTGAATATCGAACTCCAGCCAGCAGGCACCCGCCGCGAGAGCGGCCTCCAGTCCCATCCAGGTGTTTTCAGGGTATTTGCACAGGTAGCCGCGGTGGGCGACCAGTTGCGGCACCGGCGGCTCAGTCATGGGTGCCGGTGTCGAGGTACTGCTGGAGTTTTTCGCTGAAGCGCTCATACCGGGCTCTCAGCGCTGTATCGGGCAGCGGTGCAAAAAACTGCGCTCCGCCCGCTGCCTGCCAGTGATCCGGGCGCCCCGCGGCCAGCCAGGCGATCCCGCGCAGGGTGGCCTCGCGGTCGTCGGGGCGCTCGACGGGATAGCCGCTCAGGCTTGCGAGCTTTCGGCAAAGCGGATCGATGCGGGACAGCCCGCCGGTCACACGCAGACGTTCCGGCGTCGCCCGAGTCTCGATGCGCTCCAGGTTGTGCTGCACCAGAAACAAAATGCTCTCCGCCACGCTCGCCGTCAGGCGGGCCGGCGATCCGGTCTGTGCGAGAAAGGTCGGGGCCACCCCTTCGCGCCACCAGGGAGAACCCAGGCCACCGACCGTGTTCAAGAACAGCGGCGGTTCGACAGTCTCGCTCAGCCACTGCGGAAGATTTGCGTGAAGATCCGCGATGCCATAGCGCTCGGCCAGCCAGCGAAGCGCGTTGCCGGCGCCGTTTACGGTGCCCTCGGCCGCGTACTGGCCCTGGGCGCCGTCGCTGTAAACGACGCTGGAGAGCAGCTCGGGAATGCCGGCGTGGCCGCGCTGCGCGGTCAGCACAAAGGCCCCGCTGCCCAGATTCACCAGGACCGTCCCGGGCGCCGGCGCCCCCGCGGCGAACCAGGCAGCGTTCTGATCGCCGCTGACGGCGGTCACCGGGAGCTGCGCAGGGGTCAGGACGCCGTGTGCGCTGCTCACCGGTCGGCACTCGGGCAGCCTGTCCAGCGGAACATCGAACCAATCGGCGAGGGCCGGCGACCATTCGAGGGTATGGATATCCAGCATCTGCATCCGCTGGGCATTCGCATGGTCGACGGTCACCCCGTCGCCGTCGGTGAGCCTCTGTAGCAGGAAACTGCTCAGCGGGCCCAGCCGGACGTCCGGATCGTTACCCACCAGCTGGTGCAGCCAGTGCAGCTTGGTGGCACCGTAGTGCGCCGACAGGGGCAGGCCGGAAAGCTTCCGGATGGCGGCGATCCGGTGGCGCAGGTGCGCCAGTTGCGGGGCGCCCCGGGTGTCCTGCCAGTTGATCGCGGCCGACACGGGAGCCCCGTTGCGCCGCCAGGCCAGCACCGTGGAGCGCTGCGTGGCGATGCCGCAATACTGCAGCGCGGCGCGCTCCGCCGGTCCGAGGTCCCGGAGGACCTGGTCCACCGCATCGGCGACCGAGGTCGCGATCTGATCGGGGTCCTGCTCGGCCCGCTCCGGGCTGGGCCGGGTCAAGTCAACCGGCACCAAATGCCGCCTCACGATTCCGCCCCGGTCGTCCAGCACCGCGGCGCGGCTGGCGTGGGTGCCCTGATCGACCGCGAGGATGTAGCCCATGGCGCAAAGATAATCGCTGCGGCTTGCGACAAAAAGAGCCAGAGGTTAAAAAGGGGGCAGTTCGCACCGTCATCGGGCTGGAGAGCTGCTCATGGCAGAGGCCTTCCAACTGCACCCGCGACTGTCGGCCGACTGCATTCTGGTCGGACGTCTGCCGCTCAGCACACTGCTGCTGCTCGATGATGCACGCTATCCCTGGTTCATTCTGGTGCCGCGCCGACCGGATGCCACCGAGGTCTTTCAGCTGACGGAGGCCGATCAGCAGCAGCTGTGGCGCGAGTCGGCAGCGCTGGCGCGCCACTTGATGCACAGCTTTCACGCCGACAAGATCAATATCGGTGTGCTCGGCAATCTGGTGCCGCAGCTGCACGTCCATCACATTGCGCGCTTCACCACCGATCCCGCCTGGCCCGGACCGGTGTGGGGGCACAGCGAGCCGGTGCCTTATGCAAAGCACGGCATCACCGAGCGGGTGGGTATGGCGTACGACTGGTTTGGCAGCGAGCTCACCGTTTAGCCCTGTCAAGAAGATCCGGATCCGTTATTGAGCGCTTTGTCAACGTGCGGATTCTTTAAGGATCCTTGACGCTGATCCGATAAGGGCGTTGCCGGCCCGGATACGGTCGGGCAAGACGGTCGGCGCCCGGCGATCAATACGTGCTATGCTTTTGCGAAGCGGACGGGGCCGCAAATTTATCCAAACGTTCTGAACAGAGGAGGATTCAACCATGGGAGCCGCAGATAAAGGGTTATCCGACGCAGCTGAAAAGTGGGGCGATACTGGTGCCCCGAGTGCACCGGCCAAAGACCCTGACTTCCCGCATGCCCCCGAGGGGTGGTCGCGGGCCGCTGCCGAGGAGATGGCCGAGGAAACGGGGTTGAAGCTCACCGAGGATCACTGGGAAGTGTTCGATGCCCTTCAGGAATACTGCCAGCGCCATGAATGCAGCAAGTTCAGCACTCGGGAGTTGCACGATGCGCTGGATGAGAGATTCCACAGCAAGGGTGGCTACAAGTATCTTTTCGGCCTGTTCCCCGGCGGGCCGATCGCGCAGGGCTGCCGCCTGGCCGGACTGGAGCCGCCTGCGGGCGCTGTGGACAAGGGTTTCGGGAGCGTTGTCTAGCCCCGGAGGGCAAGCCGCCGGTGCGCGGCTGATCAGAGAGGATCCCGGCGTCTAGGTGCCGAGC
>JASFKW010000161.1:0-8204 GCA_050118435.1 Gammaproteobacteria bacterium
ACGGCGACCTATGGTCGGGCAATTACAGCTTCACCCGCGCCGGTGAGCCGGCCATCTTCGATCCCGCGGTGTACTACGGTGACCGGGAGGCGGATCTCGCCATGACCGAGCTGTTCGGCGGCTTCGATAGGCGCTTTTACTCGGCCTATCAGGCCAGCTGGCCGCTGGATGACGGCTACCCGGTGCGCAAGGTGCTCTATAACCTGTATCACGTCCTGAATCACTTCAATCTGTTCGGAGGGGGTTATCTCTCCCAGGCCCGAAACATGATGGAGCGGCTGTCGAGCGAGGTCCGCTGAGCAGGCGCCGCCGGCGGCGATCGCTACCGATGGTAGGGTCGGCTCAGCTCGTGCACCGCTTCGACCATGGCTCCCGCGTGTTCGGGTTTGATTCCGGGGTGGATGCCGTGGCCGAGGTTGAACACGTGCCCGTTGCCACTGCCGAAGCTGGCCAGCACCTTGGCGACCTGCTCACGGATGTGCTGGGGAGACGCATAGAGCACGGAGGGGTCGAGGTTGCCCTGCAGTGCCACCTGGTCGCCCACGCGGCGGCGCGCGTCGCCGAGGTCGGTGGTCCAGTCCAGTCCCAGGGCGTCGGCGCCGGTATCGGTCATCGCCTCCAGCCACTGGCCGCCGTTCTTGGTGAACAGAATTACCGGGACCCGGGCGCCCTCGTGCTCGCGCTCCAGGCTGCGAATAATGCGCTCCATGGGCAGCAGGGAAAAATGACAGTAGTCACTCGGCGTCAGCGCACCGCCCCAGGTGTCGAAGATCATCACGGCCTGGGCGCCGGCCCGGATCTGTGCGTTGAGATAGAGGGTGGCCGCCTCGGCCACCGTATCCAGTAGCCGATCGAGCAGGTCGGGACGCTCGTAGAGCATCGCTTTGATGGTGCGGAAGTCCTTGCTGGAGCCGCCCTCGACCATGTAGGTGGCGAGCGTCCATGGGCTGCCGGAAAAGCCGATCAGGGGTACGCGCCCGTCCAGCTCCCGGCGGATCATTCGTACCGCACCCATCACGTAGCCCAGCTCCTGCTCCGGGTCCGGCACGCCGAGCGCTCTGATCTGCTCTTCGGTGCGCACGGGACGTCTGAACCGCGGGCCTTCGCCTTCGGCGAAATACAGGCCCAGGCCCATGGCGTCCGGTATGGTCAGAATGTCTGAAAACAGAATCGCCGCGTCCAGGGGAAAGCGCTCCAGAGGCTGCAGAGTCACCTCGCAGGCCAGCTCCGGCGATGTGCACAGCTGCATGAAACTGCCGGCCTTTCTGCGGGTCTCGCGGTACTCCGGGAGATAGCGGCCCGCCTGTCGCATCATCCACACCGGCGTGAAATCCACGGGCTGACGCAGCAGGGCGCGAATCAGGCGATCGTTTTTCAGTTCTGACATCTGTGATTACCACAAAGGCGCAGCAAGGCGCACGAAGGAATGCGAATGACCGCGAAAAGCCGGATGCAGTGCTGCATGAGGGTTACCTTCGTGTGCCTTCGTGTTCCTTGGTGGTTTGAAGGGGTTAGCGCGGAAGCTCGGAAGAGCCCATCAGGAACTCATCGACGGCACGGGCGCACTGTCTTCCTTCGCGTATTGCCCAGACGACCAGCGACTGGCCGCGTCGCATGTCGCCGGCGGCGAAGACTTTGGGGATCGAGGTCTTGTAGGCATCGGCGCCTTCGGTGTCGCCCTTGACGTTGCCGCGCGCGTCGTATTCCACGCCCAGATCGTCCAGCAGCCCCTGCTGCACCGGATGCACGAATCCCATCGCCAGCAGCACCAGGTCGGCCTCGAGCTCGAACTCGGTTCCCGCGACTTCGTTCATATTCCAAGCACCCGCAACATTTTTCTCCCATTCGACGCGCACGCAGCGGATCCTGCGGAGTCTGCCGTTTTCGCCGATGAATTCCTTGGTCGCGACGCACCAGTCGCGCACCGCACCTTCTTCCTGCGAAGACGAGGTGCGCAGCTTGTTGGGCCATTCCGGCCAGCTCAGCCCCTTGTTTTCCTTTTCCGGCGGGCGGGGGAGGATCTCCAGCTGGGTGACCGACCGGCAGCCCTGGCGGATCGAGGTTCCGATGCAGTCGGAGCCGGTGTCGCCGCCGCCGATGACGATCACGTGTTTGTTCCTTGCCGAGATGGCCTCGTCTTCCGGGACGATGTCACCGGCCAGGCGCCGGTTCTGCTGTGGCAGGAACTGCATGGCGAAATACACGCCTTCGAGGTCTCTGCCGGGAACGGGGAGATCCCGGGGCTGCTCCGAGCCCCCGGTCAGCGCGACGGCATCGAAGCTCTCGAGCAGCTCGGCGGCCGGGATATCCACGCCCACGTGGGTCTCGGGTCGGAACACGACGCCTTCGGCTTCCATCTGCTCGGTCCGCCGGTCGATCAGGTGCTTCTCCATCTTGAAGTCGGGAATGCCATAGCGCAGCAGCCCGCCGATACGATCATTCTTCTCGAACAGCGTCACGTCGTGACCGGCGCGCGCCAGCTGCTGGGCGCAGGCCATACCGGCGGGACCGGAGCCGACCACCGCGACGCGCTTCCCGGTTCTGTGCTCGGCGGGCTGCGGTTCCACCCAGCCGTTTTCCCACGCCTTGTCGACAATGGCGCATTCGATGGTCTTGATGCTGACGGGCTCGTCCTGCAGGTTGAGGGTGCAGGCTTCCTGGCACGGCGCCGGGCAGATACGGCCGGTGAACTCGGGGAAGTTGTTGGTGGAGTGCAGCACCTCGATCGCGCGTTTCCATTCCGCCTTCCAGACCAGATCGTTCCAGTCCGGGATGATGTTGTTGACCGGGCAGCCCTGATGGCAGAACGGGATGCCGCAGTCCATGCAGCGGGCTGCCTGGGTGCCGAGCTCCTGCTCACTGAGCGGGATGACAAACTCGCGAAAATGCGAGATGCGCTCCTCCACGGGCTTGTAATCCCGGTCTTTGCGCGGATATTCGATGAATCCGGTGGGCTTGCCCATCGACTATTTTCCTCCGGCGACCGCGGCCAGCTGCGCGGCCTGGTTCTGTGACTGTTTGATCTGTTCCAGGGCCTTGCGGTAGTCGACCGGCATCACCTTGACGAACTTTGGCAGGTAGAGATTCCAGTTGTCCAGGATGTCGCGGGCCACCGAGCTGCCGGTGCACTGCAGGTGCCTTTCGATCAGGCCACGCAGGCGCAGCGCATCGTAGCGGGTCATGTCCGACCGGATGTCCACCTTGCCGTGGGTCTCCAGATCGCCACCCTGATGGTCCAGCGTCTCCAGTGCCTCGTCCTCTTCAGGGATGGGTTCGAGATCGACCATGGCCATGTTGCAGCGCTCCTTGAAGGCGCCTTGCTCGTCGAGCACATAGGCGATACCGCCGCTCATGCCGGCGGCGAAGTTGCGTCCGGTCTCCCCGAGCACCACGACCACGCCGCCGGTCATATATTCGCAGCCGTGGTCACCGACGCCTTCGACGACGGCCGAGGCACCCGAGTTGCGCACGGCGAAGCGCTCGCCCGCAACGCCGCGGAAGAAGCATTCACCCGAGATGGCGCCATAGAGCACCGTGTTGCCGACAACGATGTTCTCCTCCGGCACAATCGGGCAGTCCGCAGGCGGGTAGACGATGATGCGCCCGCCCGACATCCCCTTGCCCACGTAGTCGTTGCCTTCACCCTCGAGCTCCAGCGTCACGCCGTGGGCCAGCCAGGCGCCGAAGCTCTGACCGGCGACGCCGTTGAGCTTGATGTAGATGGTGTCTTCCGGCAGGCCGTCATGGCCGTAGCGCTCGGCAACCCGGCCCGACAGCATGGCGCCGACCGAGCGGTTGATATTCTTTACCGGCGTCTCGATTTTCACAGCCTCGCCGCGTTCCAGTGCCGGCATCGACTGTTCGATCAGCTTGTTGTCGAGCGCCTTGTCCAGGCCGTGATCCTGGGGCTCGCAGTTGTAGACCGCGGCGTCGGGCACATTGGGCATCTGGAGAATCCGGGAGTAATCGAGCCCCCTGGCTTTCCAGTGGTCGATAGCGCGGCGCATGTCCAGCTTGTCGCTGTGCCCGATCATGTCGTCGAAGCGGCGAAAGCCGAGCACCGCCATCAGGCGCCGGACTTCCTCGGCGACGAAAAAGAAATAGTTGACCACATGCTCGGGCTTGCCGCTGAAAAGCTTGCGCAGCCTCTCATCCTGGGTTGCGACCCCGACCGGGCAGGTGTTGAGATGGCACTTGCGCATCATGATGCAGCCCTCGACGATCAGCGGCGCCGTGGCAAAGCCGAATTCGTCGGCGCCGAGCAGCGCGCCGACGACCACGTCGCGGCCGGTGCGCATGCCGCCGTCGACCTGGACCGCAATGCGCCCGCGCAGCTTGTTCAGGACCAGCGTCTGGTGCGTTTCGGCCAGACCGATCTCCCAGGGGCTGCCCGCGTGCTTGATGGAAGTCAGCGGTGAGGCGCCGGTACCCCCATCGTAGCCGGCAATGGTGACATGGTCGGCGTGTGCCTTGGAGACGCCGGCGGCTACGGTGCCCACGCCGACCTCCGAGACCAGCTTGACACTGATGCGGGCTTTCGGATTGACGTTTTTGAGGTCGTGGATGAGCTGCGCGAGATCCTCGATGGAGTAGATGTCGTGGTGCGGCGGCGGGGAAATCAGCCCGACGCCCGGCGTCGAGTGCCGCACTCTGGCTATCCACTCGTTGACCTTGTGGCCGGGGAGCTGGCCGCCTTCGCCCGGCTTCGCACCCTGGGCCATCTTGATCTGTATGTCGTCGGCGTTGACCAGGTATTCGGCGGTGACGCCGAAGCGTCCGGAGGCGACCTGCTTGATTGCGGAGCGCATCGAATCGCCGTTCTCCAGCGGCGCGTAGCGGCTGCGTTCTTCGCCCCCCTCACCGGTGTTGGACTTGCCCCCGAGGCGGTTCATGGCGATGGCCAGCGTGGTGTGCGCTTCCCAGGAAATGGAGCCGAAGGACATGGCGCCGGTGGCGAACCGTTTGACGATTTCCTTGGCCGGCTCGACCTCGTCCAGGGGCACGCCCGGCCCGTCGAGCTTCAGCTCGAACAACCCGCGCAGGGTCTTCAGACGATCATTCTGCTCGTTGACCAGCCTCGAGTACTCATCGTAGGTGCGTGCATCGTTCGAGCGGGTCGCGTGCTGCAGGGCGGCGATGGTGTCCGGAGTCCAGGCGTGATCTTCGCCGCGGATGCGGAACATATAGTCGCCGCCGACATCGAGCGCATGCTGATAGATCGGGTTGTCGCCGAAGGCGTCGCGGTGGCATCGCACGGCTTCTTCGGCAATCTCCTCGATACCGACGCCCTCGATGGTGGTCGCGGTACCGGTGAAATAGCGGGCCACGAAATCGCTCCGCAGCCCGACGGCGTCGAATATCTGGGCACCACAGTACGATTGGTACGTGGAGATGCCCATCTTCGAGAACACCTTGAGCAGGCCCTTGCCGACCGCCTTGATGTAGCGCTTGCTGATTTCGCTGGTGCTGAGGTCTTCGGGCAGGTCGTCCTTAACGGCAGCCAGCGTTTCGAATGCCAGATAGGGATTGATCGCCTCGGCGCCATAGCCGGCCAGCACCGCAAAATGGTGCACTTCGCGGGCACTGCCGGTTTCGACCACCAGCCCGGCGTCGGTGCGCAGGCCGGCCCGAACCAGGTGATGGTGCACGGCCGAGGTCGCCAGGAGCGCCGGGATCGGAACGCCCTCGGCGGACACTCGCCGGTCGGACAGGATGAGGATATTGTAGCCCGCCTGCACCGCGCTTTCGGCCTGACCGCACAGGTTTTCCAGCGCCGGTGCCATGCCGGCCGCCCCCTGATCCGCCGGGTAGCAGATATCCAGGGTTCGCGTTCGGAAAGCGCCGCCGGTGGTCTTCTCAATGGTACGGATGCGCTCCAGGTCCTTGTTGGTCAGGATGGGCTGGCTCACCTCCAAGCGCATGTGCTCGCCGCCCGAGTACAGACCGAGCAGATTGGGGCGCGGGCCGATCAGGGACACCAGCGACATCACCAGCTCCTCCCGAATCGGATCGATCGGCGGATTGGTGACCTGGGCGAAGTTCTGCTTGAAGTAATTGAACAGCGGCTTGGCCCTGTTCGACAGCACCGCCACGGGTGTGTCGGAGCCCATGGAGCCGACGGCCTCCTGACCCGCGACCGCCATCGGCGCCATCAGCATCCTGATGTCCTCCTGGGTGTAGCCGAAAGCCTGCTGGCGGTCCAGCAGGGTGCTGGGGTCGCCGCCATTGCCGTTGACATTCGCCGGCAGGTTTTTCAGGTGGATCTGCGTCTTGTCGAGCCATTCGCGGTACGGGCGGCTGTCGGCCAGAGCGGCCTTCAGCTCGGCATCGTCGATGATACGGCCCTGCTCTATGTCGATGAGGAACATCTTGCCGGGTTGCAGGCGCCATTTCTTGACGATCCTGCTACTGGGGATGTTGAGCACCCCCATCTCGGAGGCCATCACCACCAGATCGTCGTCGGTTATCAGATAACGCGCGGGACGCAGGCCGTTACGGTCGAGCGTGGCACCTATCTGGCGGCCGTCGGTGAAGGCGACCGCCGCGGGGCCGTCCCAGGGCTCCATGAGGGCTGCGTGATACTCGTAGAAGGCGCGGCGCTTTTCGTCCATGAGCGGGTTGCCGGCCCAGGCTTCCGGGATCAGCATCATCATGGCGTGCGCCAGGGAGTAGCCCCCCGCAACCAGCAGCTCGAGCGCGTTGTCGAAGCATGCCGAATCGGACAGACCTTCGGGAATCAGAGGCCAGACTTTCTCGAGGTCGTCCCCAAACAGCTTCGAGGCCATGGACTGGCGCCGCGCACGCATCCAGTTCACGTTGCCGCGCAGCGTGTTGATTTCGCCATTGTGCGCGATCATGCGGAATGGATGCGCCAGGTCCCAGGAGGGGAAGGTGTTGGTGGAAAAGCGCTGGTGCACCAGCGCCAGGGCCGATACCAGACGCTCGTCCTTGAGATCCTGGTAGTATCGGTCCACCTGGTTGGCCAGAAGCATGCCTTTATAGACGATCGTCCGGCTGGACAGCGACGGGATGTAGAAATTTTCCCGGCCTTCCCAGTCCGTGTCGCGCACGCCGTTTTCAATGATCTTGCGGATCACGAACAGCTTGCGCTCGAAGTCGTCCTGACTGTCGCAGTTTTCGCCGCACGCGATGAACAGCTGCCGGATGAAGGGCTCGACAGCCTTGACGCTCTCGCCCAGTCCCCGGTTGTCTGTCGGAACGTCCCTCCAGCCGATCAGCCGCTGACCCTCTTCGGCCACCACCCGCTCGATCAGCGCCTCGCATTCGGCGCGCGTGCGGCCCTGCTGGGGCAGGAATATCATCCCGGCGGCATAGCGCCCCGGCGCCGGCAGCTCCATTCCCAGCCCGGCGCATTCCTCGCGCAGGAAACGGTCAGGGATCTGCAAGAGCAGGCCGGCGCCGTCACCGGCCAGCGGATCGGCCCCGACCGCGCCACGGTGGGTCAGATTCTCGAGGATCTGGAGGCCCTGGCGGACGATGGCGTGGCTTTGCTCGCCCCTGATGTGGGCGACAAAACCAACACCACAGGCATCGTGCTCGTTCCGGGAATCGTACAGGCCCTGCTTCTGTGGGAAAGCCCCGTGACTCATGTCAGACCTCTGCAACTTTTTCTCACCCCGCGGGTTTTTGGCTCGTGCGCACAAAAGGACGCCGCTCCCTGAAGGGGACGGTTGACAGACCCGCAAGCTAGAATTCGGGCCGGTCAGAATAAAGGAGAAGCGGCTTTCGCGCCAGTGTTTTAGCGCTTAAACCGCGCGTTTCGTACGGAATGGTGCAGCGCCACTCGGGCCCGCGATCAGGGAGCGAGCTCGCGAATGGCGCTGTGCACCGACTCCAGGCTGCGCGGCCAGGGCTTGTTCTTGCGCAGCGCGGCCGGCAGAGCTTGACTGGCTTCGATGGCTGCTTCGCGGGATGGATAGAGCCCGTAGAGGAGAACGAACCATTCGCTGTCCTTGAAGCTCCCCTGATAATAGGCGGTCTTGCTCGGGTCGAGATTGTGCTCCTCGATGAAACGGACGACGGATTTCTGGTTCCGCGAGCCGAGCAGCTGCAGGCTGTACAGGTCGGCAGGCTGCTCGAGCAGCCATTGCTCGCGGTGCGGAGCATTCGCCTGCTCGGTGGCGGGTGGCTGCGACGGTGCGCCCGGGGCTGCGGCGAGCTCAGGGGGCACGGCGTGGCTCTCG
>JASFKW010000162.1:0-8167 GCA_050118435.1 Gammaproteobacteria bacterium
CGTGAGCCAGGCTCCCGGCCAGGTTCGCCAGCGCTTCGGGTTCAGCCGGCCGACCATGTCACGACTCCCCGGCGAGGGCGGCCAGCTGCAGAGGCTGGCGCAGTGGCTCGCCGTCGAAAAGCACCTGCTCGCCGTCCCAGCGGACGCGGCCTTCGGCCAGCCAGCGCAGTGTCTGCGGGTACAGACGGTGCTCCTGGCGCAGGACCCGCTCGGCGAGCGTGTCAGCGGTGTCGCTCTCCAGCACCGGCACGCGCGCCTGGGCAATGACCGGACCGCCGTCCAGCTCTTCGGTGACGAAATGAACACTGGCTCCGTGCTCGCGGACCGCGGCCTCGAGCGCCCGGTGGTGGGTGCGCAGCCCACGGAACTCCGGAAGCAGCGAGGGGTGGATGTTGACCAGGCGGCCCTCATAGTGGTGAACCAAATCCGCCGTCAGGATGCGCATGAAGCCCGCCAGCACCACCAGATCGGGATCGAAGCTGTCGATCAGGCCCTGCAGTGCGCGGTCGTACGCCTGCCGGTCCGGATAGTCGGCGGCCTCCAGCGCCAGGATGTCGATGCCCTCGCGGCACGCATATTCGAGACCGGCGGCATCGGCCCTGTTGCTGATCACCGCCCCCACCACCGCCGGCAGCTCACCGGCCCGGATGGCGCCCAGAATTGCCTCGAGATTGGAGCCGCGGCCCGAGATCAGGACCACCAGAGTGAACGGCCGCTCGTGACCCTGGCCCTGGTCAGACATTCAGCTCGACGCGGGCTTCGCCTGTCCCCGCTTCGATGCAGCCCAGGACCCAGGCGGTCTCGCCCTGGGTTTGGAGAATCGAGAGGCAGTCGGCGAGCTGCTCGGGTGGCACGCAGATGATCATGCCGACACCGCAGTTGAAAGTGCGGTACATTTCCAGGGGCTCGACCTGCCCCTGTTCCTGAAGCCAGGTGAACACCGGCGGCCACGTCCAGCTGGCGGTCTCGATTCTGGCCAGGGTCCCGTCCGGCAGCACCCGCGGGAGGTTTTCCGGCAGACCGCCGCCGGTGACGTGACACAGGCCGTGGACGTCGATCTGCTCCAGCAGGGCCAGCAGCGGCTTGACGTAGATCCGGGTGGGCTCCATCAGCCAGTCCAGCAGGGACCGGCCGGCCAGGTCGGCGTCCGGTGAGCTGCCCGAGACCTCGATAATTCTGCGGATCAGCGAATAGCCATTGGAGTGGGGCCCGGAGGAGGCCAGCGCCACCAGGGTGTCGCCCGGGCGCACCGACCGGCCGTCGATCAGCTTGTCCCGCTCCACGATGCCGACGCAGAAGCCGGCCAGGTCGTAGTCGCTGGCGCTGTACATCCCGGGCATTTCCGCGGTTTCGCCGCCGATCAGCGCAGCGCCCGCGAGCTCACACCCGCGGCCGATCCCTTCGACGACCTGCGAGGCGGTATCCACGTCGAGCTTGCCGGTGGCGTAGTAGTCGAGGAAAAAAAGCGGCTCGGCACCCTGAACCACGATGTCGTTGGCGCACATCGCCACCAGGTCGATACCTATGGTGTCGTGGCGGCCGCTGTCGATGGCCAGCTTCAGCTTGGTGCCGACGCCGTCGGTGCCCGAGACCAAAAGCGGCTGGCGGTAGCGGTCCATGGGGATTTCGAACAGCGCTCCAAAGCCGCCCAGCCCGCTCAGCACGCCGGGACGACGGGTTCGCTGCGCCACGGGCTTGATGCGCTCGACGAGCGCATTTCCCGCGTCGATGTCGACGCCGGCGTCCCGGTAGCTGAGGGACGAACCGGAAGAAGACGATTGTTGCCCGGCCACGTGAGGCTCCCTGCATTGAGGAACGCCAATACTACCCGGAGTCGATTCGTATTGCATTGCCCTTGGCAGCCACGGCCTGCATCCGCTTTGAGATAGTGAGCGTATTTCCTGTCCTGTGGTATGGTAGCGCCGGAAATATTTCAGCCGGGATGAAGTCCTTGATTCTGCGTCACTGTATCGCCTGCCTGCTGTTGCTGACACTGGCCTGGATGCCGCTGCAGGCGGCCCGGGTGGATGACCTGTTCCAGGCCGAGGTCGACGCCGCCGGGCGCGACAGCGGCGCACGGCAAGCCGCGCTGCGCGCTGCGCTGCGGCAGGTGCTGGTGCGCGTGACCGGCAGCGCGAGGACGCTCCGGCAGGCGCCCGCCCAGGCCCTGCTGCGCAAGCCGGGGCGTTTTGTCGAGCAGTACCGTTTCCAGGAAATCCAGGACACCGAGGGAGGCGAAAAGCAGCTGCGGCTGTGGGTCCAGTTTGACAGTGTGGCCCTGACGCGCGAAGTGCGCGGGGCGGGCCTTCCCTATTGGGGGAGCGAACGGCCGGATGTCCTGCTGTGGCTCGCCGTCGACGACCGGGGTCAACGGTACATCGTTTCCGAAGCCGCCGACAGCCAAGCCGCGGGCGCCGTGGGGCGTGCGGCGGCTGAGCGGGGTCTGCCCGTCACACTGCCGCTGATGGATCTGGAGGATCAGCGCGAGGTGCAGTTCACCGACGTCTGGGGCGGCTTCCTGGGCGGGCTGGAGGCGGCTTCACAGCGCTACCGGCCGCAGGTGATCCTCGCGGGCCGACTCGACCACTCCGGCGCCGGCGGCACGTGGAGGGGCACCTGGAGCCTCGTTGGGGCGGGCGGCCAGCAGAGCTGGAGCGTGCGAGGCAGTGATCTGGATGCGGCCGTGGCCCAGGGTCTTGCCGAAGCCGCCGAGCGCCTGGCGACACAGTACGCAGTGGCCGGCTCGGGCGCCAGTTTCCGCCGGCTGCTCGTGGAGGGCATCGAGAGCGTCGAGGCCTACGCCCGCGTCCACCGCTACCTCAATTCCCTGACGCTGGTCGACGACGTACAGGTGGTGCGGGTCGCCGATGGCGAGGTCCAGTTCGACCTGACGCTGAGCGCCCAGGAGCGTCGCCTGCTGCAGCTCATCACCCTGGGCAGCGTCTTGCAGCCGGTCGGCGATCCACCGGCCTGGCGTTTTCGGCTTCACCGCTGAGCCTGGGACACTCATGCGGGCGCGCGATATCCCCAACCTGATCACCCTCGGCCGCATCCTTCTCGTTGCGCCGACCGGCTGGGCGCTGGTGCAGCAGCATTATCCGCTTGCCCTGACACTGTTTATGGTGGCGGGGCTGTCGGACGGCGTTGACGGCTTCCTCGCCAAGCACTACAACTGGACCACCCGCCTGGGCGCGCTGCTGGACCCGCTCGCGGACAAGGCGCTGCTGGTGTGCAGCTACGCGGCGCTCACCTGGACCGGGCTGCTGCCCGTCTGGCTGTTCGTTCTGATCATCCTGCGCGACATCGTCATCGTCTCGGGTGCAGCGGTCTACCACTTCCGCATCGCGCGCCTCGAGGCCGCGCCGACCCGGATCAGCAAGCTCAACACCGTGTTACAGATCCTGCTGGTGTTGCTGATCATCTTCGGTCAGCTCTCGCCCTGGGTGAATCCCGACTGGGTCGGCCTGCTGGTATACGTCGTTGCGCTCACCACGCTGTGGAGCGGTCTGGATTATGTGGTGACCTGGAGTCGGCGGGCGCGCCGGGCATGAATGGGTGAGCAGCTCTCTCTGGGGCTGCAGCTCAAGGCCACGGCGCGGTTCTCCAACTTCGTCGCGGGGCCCAATGGCGAGCTGCTGGCACAGCTGCGGCAGACGGCGCACGGCCGGGGCGAGGCGTTTTTTCTCTGCTGGGGTGGCCCCAATTCCGGCAAAACGCATCTGCTGCAGGCGAGCTGCCACGAGGCGGCCGCCGGCCATCGCAGGGCGGCCTATCTGTCGCTGCGCGATCATGCCCGGTTGTCGCCGGCGCTCCTGGAAGGCTGGGAACAGCTCGACCTCGTCTGTCTGGACGATGTGGACGCCGTCGCCGGCAGTGCGGCGTGGGAGGAGGCGCTGCTTCATCTCTACAACCGCATACGCGAGAGCGGCAGCAGCCTGGTCGTGAGCGCCGACGCGGCACCGGCGCAGCTGAGCTTGAGCCTGCCCGACCTGCGCTCCCGACTCGGCTGGGGTGTGGTCTACCAGCTCAAACCGCTAAACGACAGCCAGCGGATGAAGGCGCTGCAGCTGCGCGCGCGGCAGAAGGGCTGCGAAATGCCCGACGAGACCGCGGCCTACCTGCTGCGCCGTCTGCCGCGCGATCTGCCGGCCCTGTTTGACCTGCTCGAACGCCTGGACGAAGCTTCGCTGGCGGCCCAGCGAAAGCTCACCGTGCCGTTCGTGAAATCCGTGCTGGGGCTTTAATCGGCGCAGCTTCGTGATGTGGCAAAACCTTCGCAACCACAAGGGAACACCAAGGAACAGGAAGTGGAAGGCAGCTGCAGCGCTGCGTGCTTGGGACCGCCTACTGCTGCTCGAGCGAGGACTCCGCTTCGCGCTTCGAGCTGCGGATGAACAGCGTCCCCCCGATCATCCAGCACAGGGACAGGGCCACTTCGGTCAGAGCCAGCCAGCGCGCGTCGGGGGCCGCGTAGGCCTCGACGACGCCGTGGATGAAATAGATGAGGGATACGAACAGGCTCCACGCCACGGTGTAGGGGCGGCCGTGCAGCAGGCCGCGCAGCGGTGCAAACAGGGGCAGGGCGAGGATCAGGATCACGGCGGCGGGTGAGAACACCCGCGGTGGAGCAAGCCACCCGTACCAGGCGACCAGCAGACCCAGGATGCCAAAGTAACCCAGAAGGGTCACCGCATGGTAGAGCCGCGGCGTCGCCACGGCTTCAGCTTTGCAGCTTGAGGGCCGTTTCGGCGAGCCTTTTCCCCAGGGCGCGGCACAGGCGCTGTTCCGCCTCGGTCAGCGGTCTGTTGCTGTCGGTTCCCGCGAGGTGACTCGCGCCGTAGGGCGTCCCTCCGGCCTCGGTGTGCAGCAGATCCGTTTCGCTGTAGGGAATCCCGGTCAACAGCATGCCGTGGTGCAGCAGAGGGAGCATCATGGATATCAACGTGGTCTCCTGACCCCCGTGCAGAGAGGCCGTGGACGTGAACACCGCGGCCGGTTTGCCCGACAGCTCGGCCCCCAGCCAGAGGGTCCCGGTGGAGTCGAGGAAGTACTTCAAGGGTGCCGCCATGTTCCCGAAGCGTGTCGGACTGCCCAGCGCGAGGCCGGCGCACTCGCGCAGATCATCGATGCTGGCGTAGGGCGGACCCTCGGAGGGAATGCTGTCCTCGGTGGCCTCGCATACGGCCGAGACCGACGGCACGGTGCGCACGCGCGCCTGCATCCCCGGCACCTCTTCGATGCCCCTCGCCACCAGCTCCGCCATTTTTGCGGTGGCGCCGTAGCGGCTGTAGTAGAGCACCAGTATCTCGCTCACCGGAGGATCTCCAGCACCCGCTCCGGCGGACGTCCCAGCGCCGCTTTGCCGCCGCTGACGACAATGGGCCGCTGCATGAGCCGGGGATGCTCCGCCACGGTTCGGATCAGCTGCTCGCGGCTGAGGTCCGGATGATCCAGGTCCAGCTCGCGGTACTCGGCATCGTTGCTGCGCATCAGCTCGCGCGGCTGCAGCCGAAGCAGGTCCAGAAGCTCGGCAATCTGCTCGGCGTCGGGCGGCGTGTTGAGGTAGTCTACGATCTGCGGCTCGACGCCCCGCTGCTGCAGCAGACTCAGGGCCTGGCGGGATTTGCTGCAGCGTGGATTGTGATAAATCGTGACCTTTGCCATCGGCGCGGCTCCTCAGCGGCAGTGCAAAGTATTCTGCGTTATCCGCATCTTGCAGTACAGTCCTTTCTTGACCCGTAAAAGCCCCGATGCTAGCGTGTCCAATCGGTTCTGTAAGTCGTCCTGGTTATGTCCGCAAACACGCTCTGCTCCGTTGTCCAGCGCAGCCGGCGCCGGCTGCTGCTCCTATGTTTGGGCATGCTGCTGGTCGCCTGTGCTCCGGCGCCGGTTCAGGAAATGAGCGAGGCCCGCCAGGCGATCGATGCGGCACGCGCGGCGGGGGCGGGCCAGTACGCCCCCGAGCAGCTGGATGACGCGCATTCGCTGCTGGATGAGGCTCAGCAGTTGCTCAACGAGCGGCGCTTTCGGGATGCCAGACGCAGCGCGTCGCAGGCGCGCGACGCGGCGATCCGCGCGCGCGAGACCGCGGAAGCGGTGTCGGATAAATGAAGTCTGGAAACGGGGGAATTTTTTCCAGCGTGTCGCGTCGTTCTCGGTTAGACCTGGAGGGGACCTTCCGGCCTGCGGCTTGACATCCGCGCGACGTGGGTGCTAGCTTCGACGCATAATCAAGTGGCGAAAAGCCCCTAAAGATCAACCACTAGCGGAGTAAACCTCATGAAAAGAATCCTTATTGGCAAGCGGCTCATCCCTGTGGTTCTCGTGCTCGGTGTGGCCGCGGGCTGTGCCACCGCTCCGGAGGAGCCAAAGGCGCCGACGGCTTCGGCCGAGGCGACCAGCGCCATCGAGGCAGCGAAGGCGTCCATTGCCGAAGCCAAATCGCTGGACTGGGTCTGGCGCGATACGGAGGACTTCCTGGCGAAGGCCGAAGCGGCCGCTGCCGAGGGGGACAGTGACACCGCCATCCAGTTGGCCAACAAGGTGCACAACCAGGCCGAGCTTGCAGTCAACCAGTATTATCTCGAAAAGGCAAAGGTCATGTTCCAGGAGGCGAGCGCCGCAGAGGGTCTGAGTGCGGAGCAGCAGCGGGCGGTCGCCGGGGCGGGTGAAGCCATCCGTAACGCCGAAGGTCGGAAGGCGTACGATTTGCTGGCGCCGCTGGTCTCCGAGATTCAGGCTTCGTCCATGCAGTATCAGGTGGCCAGCGGTGACAGCCTGTGGTCGATCTCCGGCAAGCAGCAGGTGTACAACGATCCCTACCGGTGGCCGCTGATCTACAAGTCCAACCAGGGCAAGATCCGCGACGCGGATCTGATCTACCCGGGGCAGCTGTTTCTGGTTGCCCGCAATCCGGCCACCCATGACGTCGAGGCGGCTGTCGCACACGCGAGGAGCCGAGGCGCCTGGACCGTCGGGGTCGTCGAGCATAGCGACCGGCGTTATCTCGGAGGCACCCTGCAGTTGCGCTGACCCGCACACCCTCCGAGAGCCTGGACAAGAGGCCCGCCGGGCCTTTTGTGTGGTGTGCCCCGGTGCCGTGCGAAAGCCTGCTTGGAGGCCCCTGTCGGTTGGTTCAGGCCGGCAGGCAGACGAGTCGCTCGAAGCCGGCACCCGATTCCACCAGCTCGACGCAATGCACCCTGTAGTGCCTGCCCCGATCGTAGACGCTCACCTGCTGGCCGGGCACCAGGCGCCCGCTGTGCGTGATCAGGGTGATGACCGGCTGAGCCCCGCGCCGCTGTCTCGACGCGAGGGTCGGCTGATAGTCGTTTCCCGACGCGGCCGGGCAGCGAACGACGACCGCTCTGGCTTCACGTGTCAGGTATTGGAGACCGATGTCGTGTCCCGAGCCGGTCTCATTTTCGGCCAGCCACCGACACACCGCCAGCACCCAGCCCCGGTGCGGGGCGCCCTGGGTGCGGCGCACGGCCACCAGTTGCCCGACTCGCGGGCGTAACGCCACGTCCCCGCATTGACTGAGCGCAACGCCGTCGCTGCTGCGGTTCAGCGTCTGGCACAGACTCACGGTCGGCGGCTGTGGTTTCGGCGGCTCCTCGGGCAAGGGTCTCCGGCCCAGGTCGATGACCTCGTCGGTGTCGCGGCCCACGAACAGCCGCCGGTCGAAGCAACGCCCTCCGTTCAGCACGCAATAGACTGCGTCCAGGCCTGACACCAGCTCGACCTGTGCCTGTACCGCTTCGCGCTCGTTGCGGCGACTCGGAGACACGGCCCAGTCCCTGCGCAATTGTTCCAGGGTGCGCTGCAGCACAGCCGCCGGAACCGAGGCCGGCAGGCCGACCGCGCGCGCCTGCCGGTGTCGCTTCAGCGCGTCGATATCCCTTTGCAGCTGCTCGAGCAGTGCCGTGACGTTGACTGTCAGGCTGCTGTCGCTTCCGTCCCCACCGCTGAGCAGCAGGTGCGACCCGCCGTCCTGCGCAGGTGCCCCGCTTTCCAACGCGGCGAGCTGAATGTGCAGCCGCAGGTAGTTCTCGAGTGCGGTTACCATTCCGTGGGGCAGGCGGTAGGGGTTTGAGAGCCGCAGCAAGCCGATCAGCCGGAAATCGGCGTCGAGCTCGACCTTGCCGCTGCCGGGCAGCTGTGCGCT
>JASFKW010000163.1:0-8163 GCA_050118435.1 Gammaproteobacteria bacterium
ATGCTGTTCTCTGAACAGCCCAGGGTCTCCGCGGTTTCGCTGATGCTCAATCCCATCTGTTCCCGCAGCAGGAACACCTGTCGCTGACGCTCTGCGAGGGTACACAGCGCAGCCTCGATACGCTGCCTGAGCTGGCTCCCGGCGGTATGGGCTTCCGGGTCGCTGCTTCCCTCGTCGTGGTGCCTCGCCGGTAGCTCAGCTTCGGCCATCTGCTCGTCCGGGTCGGGGTCGACGCGATTCATCCCGGTGAGCGACAGCAGCTTGCGCTTGGTGTTGGCCAGCAGCCGCTTGCGGCGCTGGTCATTGACCTTGCTGTTCAGCACACTGCGGAACAGCGCAGGCCACTCGCCGTCCGGTTTGTCGCGGTAGTATTCGATAAAGCGCAGCATGGATTCCTGCACCACATCGAGTGCCAGCTCCTCGTCCCACAGCGCGCCATAGGCAACGTGATAGGCCTTGCGCTGCACTGTGGCGAGGAAACTGTCGAGCGGTGTATGACGGGTCACGGGCCTGTGCGCGGTGTACGACTGTGCTGGTCGGTTCAAGAAAACGGCCTCCACGGTGACACTACCACACCGCGACGCACGATGCCCGCTAGGTGTCATGGGAGCGGGATTTGCCCCTGCCCCGGAAACGACCGCCGTCATGATCGCTCCGCCCCTGCCTGTGGTGGCCGCGGTGATCATCGCGTTTGCGGTAATGCTTTCCCTGCCCGCGGTGATCATCGCGCCAGTGGCTGCGGTGCCCCGGGCGGCCGTGGTGCCCGTGCTCCTCGTGGTGCCTGGCGCGTTTGTGGTGCTTGTGGTGCCCACGGTGCTTGTGATGCCGGTGATGCTTGTCGTAGTGGTGGTGATGCAGGTGCCCGGGCACATAGTAGTCCGGCCCGTAGCGGTAGTGGACGAGGTACGCCGGATCCCCGTAGTGGGCGTTGGAATAGGTAATCGAGAAAGTATCCGCCTGGGCGGTGGCGCCGAGGCCGAGACTGGTAAGACCCAGGGCTGCCGCTGAAACTGTCTGAAAGATGGCTCGCATGATTGGTTCTCCTGTTGGTCACAGGGACTAATAACGAGGCCATGCGGGAAAGGTTAACACGCCGGGAACCGGCCCGGACGGGGTGAGCGCTCTTTCCTATCTATCTGATCCGGAGTCCGTTTCGTCCGCCCAGCTGAAGACCGAGGGGTGAAATTTCAGCTCGCTGTTCAAGCCGGCCAGCACCGGCGCATCGCGGTCGTAAATGTCCTGCTTGAAAAGCACCTCAGCGTTCTCGCCGGGTGCCACGGTCCAGTACAGCAGCAGCACCGTGACCGGCTGCGGCAGTGTCACCCTGCGGGTCTGCAGGGAGTCGATCGCGGCGATGACCGACCGGCGGTCCCAGCTGCGCGGGTCATCGAGCAGCAGCTCAGCGAATTCGTAGGGGTTTTCCACGCGTATGCAGCCCGAGCTGAAAGCCCGATTGGTGCGTTCGAACAACGCTTTGCTGGGCGTGTCGTGCAGATAGACCAGGTGTTTGTTCGGGAACATGAACTTGATGCGCCCCAGCGCGTTGCCCGGTCCCGGATCCTGGCGTATTAGATAAGGGAAGTCAGGGCCCGAGTAGCGTGACCAGTCGATGCTGGCAGGGTCGATGACGTTGTGGTTGTAATCGATGACCCGCATGTTCTTCTCTTTCAGATAACCGATATCGCGCTTTATTTCGGGCAGGATGTCGTTGCGCAGTATGGTCGGCGGTACCGTCCAGGTGGGGTTTATTTCGATGTAGGTGATATCGGATCTGAACACCGGCGTCTTGCGATACGGTTTGCCGACCTGGGCACGGGCCTGCCACAGGCGCTGGCCGTCTCGGAAGTAGCTCACCCTGAACCCGGCGATGTCCACCAGCACGTATTCCCTGGGGATGTCGTGCAGCACCCAGCGTGCACGCTCCAGGTTGACCCGGATCTGATCGATGCGCGCCTCGACCGGCACATTGAGCGACGCCAGAGTTGCCTTGCCGACCACGCCGTCCTCGACCAGGCCGTGCTGTCGCTGAAACTGCCGCACGGCGTCTTCCAGCTCGTTGTCGAAACGCGACGACCGCGTCTCGGGCGCGAAGATTTCCTGGGTTGCGGCCAGACGCCGGCGCAGCGCGACGACCCTCTCGTCGCTCACGCCGGGTTTCATCGCAGGGCCGGGCGGCACGGCGGGCCAGCCGCCGTCGGCGGCGATGGCTCGGTAGCGCGCCAGCGCCTCCTGCAGGTGACGGTAATACCGGTGTTGCGGTCGTACGCTGGCCAGCAGGTCCTGGATGTTGCCCTCGGCAATGGCGCTGGACAGGGCCTGTACCGCGTCCCGGCCATTGATGGTTCTGTCGAGGTTCCAGTTGCTGTCGAGCTCGACCGGGTCCACTTTCCCGACCAGGAGGTGATAACCCAGCCGGATCAGGCTGTCGGTCAGCAGCACATCGAAGTTGGCCGTCTGCGCCGGGTTCGGGCTACCGCCGGCGCCGATTTCTGCCTGGAGCTTTTCCAGCTCGGCCAGATGGTAATCTGCGGGATTCAGGCCATCCTTATCGATGTTGCGCACCGCGCGTAACAGTTGTGCCACGGAGCGTGGATTATTCCATACCGGCATGAAATCGCTCTGCCGGTACAAGGCCGGCAGCACGGTCGTCGAGGTCAGCGTGGCGCCCTTGACGCTCAGACCGGAGCCGGACTCGGTTTCTTCGACGCGCGCGCGGATCTCGTCACTGGGCGCGGCGCTGGTCGAGGTGACAGCCGCGCTCAGCGGGTGGCAGAGTATCAACAGCCAACCGGCCAGACAGCCGGTCAGTGACAGATTCCGACATGACGCGGTCATGTCAGCTAAACTCCTCGGCACTCTCCCCTGAGGCCGATCGAGATACGCCGGCGGGCGGGCGACAACTGGGCGGGCAGGTCATAAGGCAATGATAACAGCGAAACGCATCTTTTATAGCGCCGCGCTGCTCCTGGTGGGGGCGCTGCTGGTCTTATCGGCCGTCTACCTGTTGGTCGACGATGAGACGCTGGTCGACTGGATCGCCATGCGTGCCGGCTCCGCGGCGGGGGTCAGCATCGACTATGACCCCCGGGTAGAGCTCAGCCGTACGCTGTCGCCGACGCTCAGTGTCAATAACCTCGCCATCGCCGATCCTGACACCGGTTACCGGGCCCACACCAGCTCACTGGAGCTTCAGATCAATCTGCCCTGGCTGCTGCTGGGAAGGCTGGATATTCTCCGCCTCTGGCTCGGGGATACGCGCGTCGAGCTGACCGCCGCGGACAGCGCCCGCCGCAAAGCGGCCGCGCCGGCTGCCGACTGGCGTGCCGCGCTGCCTACACTGCCCGTCGTGCGCGATCTGCGGATCGGCAGCCTGCGCGTGGCTTCCGAAGAAAGGGAGCTGGAGCTGCCGACGCTGAGCATCCGCGAGCTGGCGCTGGCTTTCGAAGCCCCGGCCGATACCCTGGTATTGACCGCGGAGATCGAAATCGGCGGCCAGCCGCTTGCGATCGAAGCCACCGTCCCGGAGCTCCACGAGGGATTCAATGCACGCAGGCTCCGGTTCTCCGGCGCGGCTCGCGGCGCCCTGGTCAGCCTGGACACCGAGGGTTACCTGGACTTGAGCGAGCCGCAATTCGTCGTCGACGGCAGGCTGTCGGCGCAGGCGTCGGATCTGAGCCAGCTGCCGACCGGGATAAAGGGCCTGAATGCGCCGGGCAAAATCGTGGCCCGGGCGCAGGTGGCCGGGACGGCTGAGCAGCTTGCGTTGAGCGACATGGCCTTCCAGTGGCAGGGACCGGGGGCGTCCACCCTGAAGATCAGCGGGCGCATCGACGATCTCGATGATCTTGCCCGCGTGGCACTGGACGTGTCGGGTCGGCTGGGCGAATCTCCCTGGCTGAAGGCGGTGCTGCCGGACAGCGTCGCGGTGATCAGGCAGGCCGAGCTCAGCGGGCAAATTTCGGGCAGCGCACCGCGGCTCGCCGTGCGTGAGCTCAACCTCACGGCTCGCAACGCAGACCAGCTGGACGTGTCGCTGCGCGGTCAGCTGGAGCTTGCTGTGCTGGACGCGCGTCTGGAGGCGCAGAATCTCGATCTGCGCCTGAATTTCGAGGCGCCGACAACGCGGGCCGCCCGCGCGCTGCTGTTCGACGCCGTGCCCGAGCTGGGCGCCGTCCGGGGGCAGGCCGAGATCCGCTCCAAAACGGGCGATCCGTCGTTTGAAAACATCGTCGTCTCGACGCGGGACCCGGCCGGTATCCAGGTCGGTCTGCAGGGCCGCGTTGCCGAATTCCCCCTGGATCCGTATCGGTCCAACCGCGGTTACGATCTCGACGTGAGCATGAAAGCGGCGAAGCTCGCCCTGATGGGCGAGCGGCTGGCCCTGGACCTGCCGATTCAGGGGCCGGCCGCCGCGGAGTTTCGTATCGAGGGTGATACCCAGGCGCTGCGGCTGGAGCAGATCGATCTGGCGGCGGGCAAAAAGGACGAGCTCCAGCTCAGCGCCGCAGGCCAGCTGCACTTTCGGGGCTGGGATCGCCCGGATCCGCTGCAGATGATCAACCTTGAGCTCGATATGAACAGCGCCGATACCAGGGCGCTGGACAAACTGCTCGGTATCGAGCTTCCGGAGCTGGGGGCGCTGAGCGCCCGCGCACGGCTGCAGACCGTCTCCAATCGCCACCAGATCAAGGACTTTGAAATGCAGACGGCCAGGGGTGCGAGGGTGAGCGTTGCGCTCAGCGGCGCGGCCGACCATGTCGAGCTGTTCCCCGAGCCGCTGGTCGAGGACATTGCCGTCAGTGCCACTGCCTCAACGTCCGACATCAGCCGGCTCGACGACCTGTTTGGCTGGGGCGATGCAATTCCAGCCATCGGGCCGGCCAGGGCCACGGCCAGGATCGCGGGCAGCAACCGTCAGCTCTCCGTTTCGGACATAGCTGTCACGGCGGGTAAGGGCGATATTCTGCTCCTGAAGGCAAGCGGCCGTCTCGGGACCCTGTCGCCCGGCAAGGACTGGCATCCCCGCGGCACCGATCTGAAAATCGAGGCCAGCGCAAGCGGAAGCAAGGCGCTCGCCAACACCTTCGGTTACCGGGTGCCCGAGCTGGGTCCGATCGCCGGCTCGGCCCAGCTCAGAAATGAGGGCACGAGCCTCATGCTCGAATCCGGGCTCATCCGCATCGGGGATCCACAACAACCCGTCGTCCGCGCCGAGGGCTCTGCGAGCGATCTGCTCGGGGCGGTCAGAACCCGCTGGGATGTGGCGTTGCAGCTCGACGGACATCGGTTCGCTCAATTTGCGGACCAAAAACCAATTCCCGACCTCGGCGACCTCCGGGGGCAGATGCGCATTTCCAACAGCGGCGGAAGCCTCGGCATCGACTCTCTGGATATCAGCAGCTCCGGCTCGGAGCTGGTCAGCCTGTCGCTGACAGGCCAGTACGCCGATTTCGGCGAGCCGGAGAGCCTGTCATTGACCGGGGTCGTGGAGGCGCGTGACCTGGAAATCGTAGGCGCGCTGCTCGATCGCGACTGGCCGGCAATAGGTCCCTTCAAAATGGAGACACGACTGAGCAGGGCGGTGACCAATCTGAAGTTTGACGCCTGGATCACAGCCGGAAAGGCTCGAGTGCATGCCGACCTGCTCGCGAGCCTCCAGGCGAAGCCACCGCTGATCACCGGCCGAGTCCTGGCCCGGGACGCCTTCGTTCCGTCGCTGGTCAAGTGGAGGACGGAGCGCATTGCGAAACAACGCGCAGCAGCCGGGCCGGTGTTCGGTCGCGATGACCTTGCCTTCGACTGGATGCACAGCTTCGATCTGGATCTTACGCTCGATGTCGAGTCTTTTGACCCGGAGCTGTCGCCTGCGCAGACGGCCCAGGCCAGAATTGCCATGCGCTCGGGGCGGCTGCAGGTACGGCCGGCCTCGATCAGGTACCCCGTAGGGGAGCTCAAGCTGGACATGCAGGTCGACGCGCGGGAGACACCGAGGCTCAGCTTCAAGGCCCACGGTAAGGACCTTCGTCCCCGGCACATGATGTACATGGAAGAGATCGCGAAAAAAGATGCGGCTCCGGATCCGGATCTGGATATCGACATCGACCTCAGCACGTCGGGGAGTAGCCCCCACGAGCTCGCGGCCGGCGCCCGGGGCGAGATCCTCCTCGAGCTCAAAAACGGGTTCGTGCGGCGCGATATGATCGACCTGGTGTTTGCCGATCTCATCGGCTGGGTCTGGAGTAAGTCGAAACATGAAGGTTACTACCGGATCCAATGCGCCGTGGCGGATTACCACGTTGAGCACGGCCTTGTGAGCACCCGGGCGTTTCTGATCGACGGTGATAACCTTGCGGTCAGTGGTGAAGGGACGATTGATCTGGGTAAGGAGCAGGTCGATTATGTGTTTCTGCCCAAGAAAAAATCGCGTCTCATCAGGAAAGCGGATCCGGTAAAGGTGACCGGAGCGCTGAACGATCCCTCAGTCAAGGTGATCCCCTGGAAGTCCGCGGCGACCACCTATGGCCCGCTCCTTTTCGGCCCCTTCATTTTCGCTGGTGCCACGGCGGCCGGTTATCTCGGCGAGAAGATTCTGGGCCGTGAGAAAGAATCACCCTGCCTGCAGTACGAAAAGGCCCGCGGCGAGCGCGGCGCACAATCGCCGCCGCAGTGAGATCCAACGCCCGTCGACACACATGAGGCTTCCTCAAGGTACGGCTTGGTAAGCTGCCATAAGAGCACGAAAAACGGATTGTGTGACGGGCTCTTCCCAGACGTGTCACGCTGCGCCGTCGCGACTTTGCGACCTCCAAGGTTCGCCCGGCGCCCGATCTGTTGCCATACTTGCTTACAGCCGTCCTCGGGCGGCGGACGCGAGAAGTGTACAATAATGCAAGCAGGAGGTTCGCGATGAGCAGACTGAAAAACCTGTTACGGATTGCCGGGTTAGTGGGCCTGCTTCCCGGTGCGCTGTATGCCCAGGAAATGTTCGTCTATCCCGCCGAGGGGCAGAGCGCCGAGCAGCAGGAAAAGGATAAGTTTGCGTGCTACAGCTTCGCCAAGGGGCAGACCGGCTTCGATCCCATGGCGCCGCCCACCACCAGCACGGCACCGCCGCAGGCCGAAGCGCCGCAGGGTGGAGTGGGTCGCGGTGCTGCGCGCGGGGCCCTGGGGGGAGCTGCCATCGGCGCCATCACCGGGGATACCAAGCAGGGTCTCAAGATCGGCGCGGCCTCGGGCGCCCTGCTCGGCGGTATGCGCCGCAGCGATCAGAAGCGGCGCGAGGAACACAACCGCCAGCAGTGGGAGCAGCAGGAGGTCGCCAACTATAGCCGGAACCGCGACAACTACAATCGCGCCTACGCTGCCTGTCTCGAAGGCCGCGGCTATACGGTAAAATAGGTGTATAGGGGACCCGCTATGAAAAAGTATGCTTTGACCGCTTCAGTGTTCGCAGTCACATCCCTGGCGCTGTCGGTGTCAGCCGGTTCCTTTGACGGCGGCCAGCCGCTCATCTGTGCCTCCACCGAGATCATGGAATGTATCCCCGGTGAAGGTTGCAACCGTGTGGCGGCAGACAGCGTCAACGCCCCCCAGTTCATGCGCATCGATTTCGACGCCGGCTCGATCAGCTCCGAGCGCTCCGATGGCAGCAGGAGAATCAGTCAGATCGAGCGCCATGAAATCGTGGACGGCAAGCTGATGCTGCAGGGCGCGGAAGACGGCGTCGAGGACGTCAGGGACGGACTGGGATGGACGCTGTCCATCGCCCAGGAAACCGGCAGGATGACCCTGAGTGGCTCGGGCGATGCGGTGGGATTCGTAATCTTCGGTGCCTGCACGGCGATCTAGGCCGCTGTTCCTGCCCACGGGGCGCGCCAACGGTGTCGCGCCTGGCTCAACGGAAGCACACATCTCGTTGTGGGCTTTCTTTGACGGTCACTAGTGACAGGCTTTGCGCCTGAAGCTGCGGGCGCATCGTGTGAGCCCGCACTCGGCTGGCGGCCTCGAACGCGGCCGCATCGCAGGAAAACCGTGCCCGTATGTGCCGAATCGCCTGCTGTGAACCGACCCGCCTGGATCTGGTATGCTGCTGTCGAGGACCGACCCGGCGACCCACTGACAGCAGGATAAGGCATGGCGAAAGGCAGGACAGTCTCCCTGGTG
>JASFKW010000164.1:0-8101 GCA_050118435.1 Gammaproteobacteria bacterium
TCGGCGGGGTAGAAGCTGGCGCCGGTGGCGGTTTCGCGATAGGCGGACAGGAAACGCTGTGTCGCTCGTTGCCGCCAGTCATCTACCCGTGGAGCCAGCTGCTCCCGGTCGTGGGGTCGGTCCGCGCACACCCGCTCGAGCGCGACCTGCGCGGCGTAGTCGAAGGAGCGCAGCATCCCGGCCACGTCGCGCAGCGGCGAGTGCTTGCGGGCGCGCTCGGCCAGGGGGCGGGCCGGCTCGCCCTCGAAGTCGATCAGAATCACGTCGTTCTCGGCCACCAGCACCTGCCCGAGGTGAAAGTCGCCGTGGTAGCGGATGCGTGTGGCGGTGGTGTGCTCCGGTACCAGCGCCGACAGCTGCGCCAGGAGGGCGTCGCGCCGCGTGCACAGGGATTCGGCCAGCCCACGCGAGCGCTCCGGAAGCGCTCCGAGGTGTGCCGAGAGACGCTCCAGCGTCATCACGGCCTCGTGCTGCACCTGCTCGCGCCAGCTCGCGAGGTCCCGGCCGGTGATCGGCTCGGGCTCGAACGCCGGCCCGCTGCCTTCCCGCGCCAGTGCGCGGTGCAGCTCCGCGGTGCGCCGACCCAGCGTGTCGGTCAGCGTCAGATAGGCGGCGTGAACGTCCTGGCCTTCGCCTGGTCCGGGCAGCGCCCCATAACCTTCGAGCACGCGCTCCAGGTGCCCGATGGTGTGGCTCCAGGCGTCGCCCTGGTTCTCGACGTAGACCTGCAGCAGGCCGAGGGTCGAGGGGGTGCCGTCCTCGGCCAGGTGCTCCACCGAGCCGCCGAGCGGCACGATCCGACCGTAGCCGGCGGTCTCGGTGAGAAAACGCCCCATTTCCAGCTCCGGGTTCGCGCCGGGTTGCAGCCTGCGGTAGCCTTTGAAAAACAGCCGCCCATCGATGATGGCGGCGCTGTTGCTGCCCTCGGTGGCCGGCCTGCGCACGCTCTGCTCCACGGCCGGCTTGGCGAGCAGCGCCGGCAGCGCCGTGGTGGCCGAGAAACTCAGGCGGCCCGCGCCGAAGGACGTCTGCTCTCCATCCACGATGGCGCCGAGCAGCGCCCGCAGGAAGCGCTCGTCCTCGAATGCGTCCACCATCAGGCCGGTGACCGCCTGGCGGCGAATCCGGCACATGGCCGCGGCCCACAGGGGACCGGGCTGCTCTTCGCGCTCCTCCCAGACCAGGCCGAGCGGCAGGAAATACCGCTGTGCCGTCCCGTCGGCGAGCCGCACTTCGACGAAGGTCAGCAGCCAGTCGCGCCACTGCTGGTGCTCGACCAATCGCACCGCGACGATCGGGGTGCCCTTGGCGGCGAACCAGCGGCGGGTCGACAGGTAGGCCGGCAGGACGCTGTTCTCCAGCGTCTGCAGGGCGCGGCGGGTCACCTCGGTGCGGCTCGTGGACTCCGGGCGCAGTGTCTGCAGGCCTTCGGGCAGCACCAGCACCGCCAGCCTGTGCGTGGGCAGGTGCTCCTCGTGCCAGTGGGGCGCCTCGATGTCGGTGGCGAGAAGAAACCAGTAGAACCCGTGCCCCGCCAGTGTCAGCAGGTAGGGCAGCTCGCCGATGGGGGGGAAAGTGGTTCTGCCCAGCAGCTCGACCGGCACCCGGCCGCTGTATTCGGCCAGGTTCAGCTCCACGGGCTGGGCGCCGCGTCCCAGGTTGGCCACACACAGCACCACCTCCTGCTCCGAGTCCCGAACATAGGCCAGCACCTTGCGGTTGCCGGGGTGCAGGAAGCGCAGGCGACCGCGGCCGAACACCTGGTGGGATTTGCGGACGGCGATCAGCCGTTTCATCCAGTTCAGCAGGGAGGCCGGATCGCGTTCCTGCGCCTCGACGTTCACCGAGGCGTAGCCGTAGATCGGGTCCATGATCGGCGGCAGGTAGAGCCGCTGGGGGTCGGCGCGCGAGAAGCCGGCGTTGCGGTCCGGCGTCCACTGCATGGGCGTGCGCACGCCGTTGCGATCGCCGAGGAAAAAGTTGTCTCCCATGCCGATCTCGTCGCCGTAGTAGACGATGGGCGAGCCCGGCATCGACAGCAGCAGGCTGTTGAGCAGCTTGATGCGATCGGGGTCGTTGTCCATCAGCGGCGCGAGGCGGCGGCGGATGCCCACGTTGACGCGCATCCGGGGATCGCTGGCGTAGGTCTGGTACATGTAGTCGCGCTCGCGATCGGTGACCATCTCCAGGGTCAGCTCGTCGTGGTTGCGCAGAAAAATGGCCCACTGGCAGCCCTCGGGAATCTCCGGCGTCTGATCAATGATCTCGATGATGGGGTGGCGGTCCTCCTGGGCGACGGCCATGTAGATGCGCGGCATCAGCGGGAAGTGGTAGGCCATGTGACACTCGTCGCCGTTGCCGAAGTACTCGGCGGCGTCTTCGGGCCACTGGTTGGCCTCGGCCAGGAACATGCGGTCGCGGTAGTGCTCGTCCACCACGGCGCGCATCCGGCGGATCACGGCGTGGGTCTCGGGCAGGTTCTCGTTGTTGGTGCCCTGGCGCACGCACAGGTAGGGGATGGCATCCAGGCGCAGACCGTCGACGCCGATGTCGAGCCAGAAGCGCATCAGCCGGATCACGGCGCGCACCACCTCGGGGTTGTTGTGATTGAGATCGGGCTGGTGGGAGAAGAAGCGGTGCCAGTAGTACTGCTGGGCGACCGGGTCCCAGGCCCAGTTGGAGCTCTCGCTGTCGGTGAAGATGATGCGGGTTTCGGGGAATGCCTGGTCGCTGTCGCTCCACACGTAGAAATTGCGCTTGCGCGAGCCGGGCGCGGCCTGTCTGGCGGCCTGGAACCAGGGATGCTGGTCGGAGGTGTGGTTGATCACCAGCTCGATGATGATGCGCAGGCCGCGGCGATGCGCCTCGCGCACAAAGCGGCGGAAGCTGCGGCGGTTGCCGTAGTCGGGGAAGATGTTGCGGTAGTCGGCGATGTCGTAGCCGTCGTCGCGCATCGGGGAGGGGAAGAAGGGAAGCAGCCACAGGGTATTGACCCCCAGGTCGCGCACATAGTCGAGCTTCTGGGTGAGCCCCTCGAAGTCCCCGACGCCGTCTCCGTTGCTGTCCAGAAAGGCCTTCACATGGGTCTGGTAGATCACCGCGTCCTTGAACCAGAGCGGGTCATCGGGCAGAGGATTGGAGGTCTTTCTTTCGGCCATGGCTGCGTGTCTTCCGCCTGCGGCGCCGCGGTCACAGAAAGTAGTCGAAATCGCGCTCGGTGCGGATGCGGCGGCGCAGTCGGAAGACGTGGGCCGGCACCGTGGCTGGGTCGAGCTCCACATAGTTGCGCGGCCCGCTCCACAGGTAGCGGGCACCGCTGATCAGGTCGTGCATCTGGTAGGGCTGGTGCGGGTGCATCCCGAACGCCTCCAGCGGGATGTGCACCCAGCCGCGCTGGACGTGGTGGGGGTCGAGATTGACCACCGTCAGCATCGCGTTTTCGCCGTCCTCGGTGCGCTTGCTGTAGGCGATCAGCTCCTCGTTGTCGATGTCGTGAAAGCGCAGGCTCCAGTCGGCGTGCAGCGCGGCGTTCTCGCGGCGGATGCGGTTGATACGCGCGATCAGGTCCCTCAGACTGTCGCGGCGCTGCAGGTCCCAATGCCGGATCTGATACTTCTCGGAATCCAGGTATTCCTCGCTGCCCGGCTCGCGCGGCCGATCTTCGAGGAGCTCGAAGGCCGGGCCATAGATCCCGTAGCTGGCCCCCAGGGTGGCGGCCAGGACCAGGCGGGCGGCGAAGCCGGGACGGCCGCCGTACTGCAGGTACTCGGGCAGAATGTCCGGGGTGTTCGGCCAGAGGTTGGGCCGGAAATACTCGCGCCCCGACTCGCGCGTGAGCTCGGTGAGATACTGGGTCAGCTCCCACTTCGTGTTGCGCCAGGGGAAGTAGTTGTAGGACTGGCTGAAGCCGAGCTTGGCCAGCCGGTGCATCACCTTCGGCCGGGTGAAGGCTTCGGCGAGGAAAATCACCTCGGGATGATCGCGCTTGATCTCGGCGATCACCCACTCCCAGAACGGGAAGGCCTTGGTGTGGGGGTTGTCGACCCGAAACAGTGTCACGCCCTGGCCGGTCCAGAACAGGAACACGCTTTTCAGCTCCTGCCACAGGCCGCGCCAATCGCTCGACTCGAAGTTGAGCGGATAGATGTCCTGATAGCGCTTGGGGGGATTTTCGGCGTACTGCACGGTCCCGTCCGGGCGCCAGACGAACCACTCGGGGTGTTCGCTCACCCAGGGGTGGTCCGGGGCGCACTGAAAGGCCATGTCCAGGGCCACCTCGAGACCCAGCTCCCGGGCCTTGCTCACCAGGGACCGGAAATCCTCCAGGCCGCCGAGCTCGGGGTGCAGCGCTGTGTGCCCGCCCTCGGCGGCGCCGATGGCCCAGGGACTTCCGGGGTCGCCCGGGCCGGCCGTGAGGGCGTTGTTGCGGCCCTTGCGATACTTGCGGCCGATGGGGTGGACGGGCGGCAGGTAGAGGGTGTCGAAGCCCATGGCGGCGACATAGGGCAGACGCGTCTCGCAGTCGCGGAAGCTTCCGTGCCGGTCGGCCTCGGGGGCGCAGGAGCGGGGAAACATCTCGTACCACGCGGAGAACCGCGCCCGCAACGGCTCGACGGTCACGGCGAACTCGCGCTCATAGGTGGCCGCCAGCCCGCGGTCGGGATGCCGCGCCATCAGCTCGTGGAGCTCGCGCTCCAACGCCGCTTCGCCGCGCGTGTGCTGCGCCTCGTCGCCCACCAGGCGCGCCGCCCAGGCGGCCAGCCGTGCGGCCTCGTCGCCGGCGGCCCGCGCACCGGCCTGCGCTACCAGCGCCGCGCCGATCTGCAGCGGCACGCCGATGTCCTGCGCGGCCTCCATGCGCTTGATCAGATCGCGCCGCCAGGTCTCGAAGTGATCCACCCAGGCACGCACGGTGTAGCGATAAGCGCCGTAGGCCTGGACCCGGAAAACGCCGCGCCAGCGATCGTTGCCGAGTGGCTCCATCGGTGCCTCGCCCCATTCGCCGGCGGGCTCGCGCCGGTACAGCACCGCGCACCCCACGGCGTCGTGGCCGTCGGTGAATACGTCCGCCTCGACCTCCACGGCCTCGCCGATCACACGCTTGACGGGGAAGCGTCCGCCGTCCACCTGCGGGGTGACCTGCTCGATCACCGCCCGCCGGCGCCCGTCGCCCCCGGTCAAGCTGTCCGGCTCCGCGCTCATGCGGCTCCACCCCGGCTGAAGAACAGGGCCGAGAGCGGCGGCAGTGTCAGCACCAGCGAGTGGTACTGTCCCTGACTGGCCACCGGCGCCGCCTCAACGCCGCCCTGGTTGCCCTGGCCGCCACCGCCGTACAGGGTGGCGTCGCTGTTCAGCACCTCCCGCCACCAGCCGCCGGTAGGAACGCCGACCCGGTAGTTGTGACGCGGCACCGGCGTCAGGTTGAATACCGCGAGCACCGGGGTGCGCCGGTCGCGGCCCCAGCGCAGAAAGCTGATGACGCTGTTTTCGGCGTCATGGAAGTCCACCCATTCGAAACCGGACTCGTCGAAGTCGAGCTGGTGCATGGCCGGCTCCCGACGGTAGAAATGGTTCAGGTCCCGGACCCAGGACTGAATGCCGCGGTGCACATCGTATTCGAGCAGGTGCCAGTCGAGGCTCGCGTCGTGCCGCCATTCGCTCCACTGCCCGAACTCTCCGCCCATGAAGGTCAGCTTCTTGCCCGGATGCGCATAGAGGTAGCCGAACAGCGCGCGCAGGTTGGCCATCTTCTGCCAGGTGTCGCCCGGCATTTTGCCGAGCAGTGAGCTCTTGCCGTGGACCACCTCGTCGTGCGAGAGCGGCAGGACGTAGTTTTCGGCGAAGGCGTACCAGATACTGAAGGTGAGCTCGTCCTGGTGATAGCGGCGGTACAGCGGATCCTCGGCGAAGTAGCTGAGGGTGTCGTGCATCCAGCCCATCTTCCATTTCATGCCGAAGCCGAGGCCGCCCAGGTAGGTCGGGCGCGACACCATCGGCCAGGCGGTGGATTCCTCGGCGATGGTCTGCACGTCGGGAAACTCCCGGTACACCGACTCGTTGAGCTTGCGCAGAAAGGACACCGCATCGACGTCCTCGTGGCCGCCGTAGGCGTTGGGTATCCACTCACCGGGCTTGCGTCCGTAGTCGAGGTAGAGCATGGAGGCCACGGCGTCCACGCGCAGGCCGTCGGCGTGATAGCGGTCGAGCCAGAACATGGCGCTGCTGATCAGAATGCAGCGTACCTCGTTGCGGCCGTAGTTGTAGATATAGCTGTTCCACTCGGGGTGGTAGCCGCGCTTGGGGTCGGCGTGCTCGAACAGATAGGTGCCGTCGAAATACACCAGGCCGTGCTCGTCGCCGGGGAAGTGTGAGGGCACCCAGTCGAGGATCACGCCCACGCCGCGCTGGTGCAGGTGGTCGATCAGCTGCATGAAACCCTGCGGCTCGCCGTAGCGCGCCGTGGGCGCGAACAGCCCCGTGCACTGATAACCCCAGGAGCCGTAGAACGGATGCTCCATGACCGGGAGACACTCCACGTGGGTGTATCCCATGTGGTGGAGGTAGTCGGCGAGCTGGTCGCCGAGCTCGCTGTAGCCCAGATAGTCGGTGTCACCCTCGACGGGCCGGCGCCAGGAGCCGGGGTGGAATTCGTAGATCGAGATGGGCGCATCCAGCGCGTTGCGGGTGGCTCGCGACGCCATCCACTCGGCGTCCTGCCAGCCGTAGTCGAGATCCCAGATCACCGACGCCGTTTGCGGCGGCTTCTCCCAGCGCCAGGCGAAGGGATCGCCCTTGTCGACCTCGAAGCCGGCGTAACGCGAACGCAGATGGTATTTGTAGCGGCTGCCCCGGCCGAGGTCCGGCACGAAGGCTTCCCAGATGCCGGAGCCATCCTCCCGCACCCGCAGCGGGTGGCTGTCCGCGCGCCAGTGGTTGAAATCACCGATGACGGACACGGCTTCCGCGTTGGGGGCCCACACCGCGAACAGGGTGCCCGCCTGTCCGTCAATTGTCAGCGGGTGCGCGCCCAGCTTCTCGTAGAGGCGGAAGTGATTGCCCTCCTTGAAGAGGTAAATGTCGTGATCGGAAAGCAGGCTGACGTCGTGCCGGACGACGGCGCTCACGGGGCCTCCGTTGGCGGCACCGGGTGGCGGGCAGAGGGATGCCCGCCTCGCCACGCGCGGGCAGACGATGCGGTTGTGCTGTTGTGTTGCGTTTCTTTATTTGCCATCGGCAGTTGCCGCCTGTCTGCATGAAAGCGTGGATGCCACCCCCCGAACGACAGAGGCTCGAGTTTCTGCAAAGCGAGGTCAAAAACATAGCGACGCTGTCCTTTGAGAGCATTGAAAAAAATCAATGAGAGACCCCATTGTGGCGCGCAGGTCGCTGGTGGCGACGGGCAAATCGGAGAAGCGACGGACTGGGATGCATATCGAAATAGTCGATATCAAATACCAATAAGTATCATTTGTCTTTTGATAAATCGATGTTTAACCTGGCAATGACACCGAGTCACGAGGAATTGACCATGCTGAGACAGCCGGCGCCCGATGCGGCCCTCGAAGCCCTTGCACGCGACGAGGAGGGCTACCTGCTCTATTCCGAGGACTGGTCGCCGCAACTGGCCGAGGCGCTGGCCGCGGAGGAAGGCATGGTGCTCGAAGGCGAGCGGCGCGACATCGTTATGTATGTGCGCGAGTATTTCGAGCGCAATTCCGCCGTGCCCGAAGCCCGCACCCTGCTCAAACACATGGCCGATGTCTGGGGTAAGGAGCGCGCCACCCGCAAATACCTCTATCGGCTGTTTCCTCGGGGCTACGGCCAGCAGGCGTGCAAGATCGCGGGCATGCGCAAGCCGCGTAAGCTGATGCTCGACGTCTAGGAATATGCTATTGGAAGAGTACTAGGGCCTGTTAACACTTACCCGATCGCCGCGTTGCTGCCCCAAATGTGCTCAGGCCGCGTTGCTCGTCGTTCATTTGGAGTCACCAAACTTCACTCCTCCCGCCTTGCCTGAGCACATTTGGGGCGCAACCCGAAGGGACGGGGCCATTTTCCCGCAATGCGGCGTTGCCGCTCGCTTGTGTAGACGGACTACACG
>JASFKW010000165.1:0-7967 GCA_050118435.1 Gammaproteobacteria bacterium
GAGAACGGCAATACTCGACACAGCGCTGCAGGAAGCAGAAAACCGTAAACCGCGCAAGCCGGGGACAGACCACGGTTTGTTGCTGTGCCTCGCAGGAAGGCTCTCGCAAACTGGGGACAGACCGCGCTTTCTTGTCGCGCGTTGCAGGAAGACCCTTACTACCGTTGCTCGGAATTGTGGTCTGTCCCGGTTTTACGAAACTGTGGTCCGTCCCCGGTTTGCGGTTTGCTGTCAGATCGCCGCGGTGAGCTCGGCGAGCAAAGCGCGCAGCTCCGGTACGCAGGAGCCGCAATTGGTGCCCGCGTGCAGGCGCTGTCCGATTTCCTCGGCCGATTTCAGCCCCAGCTCCCGTACGGCGCGACACAGCGTATTGCGGCCCACGCCGAAGCAGGAGCACACCGTCCGCCCCCCGTCCTCGCGGCCCGCCTCCGGCGTGCCCGCGAGCACCCGCATGCGGTCGCGCCCGTCGACGCGGTCACGCCCGAACAGCCCGATCAGCCAGTCGCGCGGCGGCAGGCGGTGGTCAGGTCCGATGAACACACAACCGTCGAGCCGACCGGCCACCAAGCGGGCGCCCCGGTAGGAGCGCTGCGCGGAATCGAACATCTCGCTCCACTGTGCGCCGTCGACGTCGGCCTGCAGCATCCGCCGCGCCTGCCGCGCCCAGTCACTCGCCAGCGTCTCACCGGCCAGCTCGTAGTGCCACAGTCCCCGGCGGCGGCTGCGCACCCAGTAACAGGCATCACCGATATCGACGCGGTGCCGGGACAGCACGAATCCGTACCAGACGGGCCGGTAGGCCACGACCCGTACCGGCGTGTGCTTGAACTCAGGCTGCCCCGAGTGGGGATCGGGGAACGCGCTGACCAGCGCATCGACGACTGCCGCGCTGGCAAACTGGTTGTTCCAGTGCATGGGCACGAACACGCTGCCCCGACGCTGGGCGTCCGAGACGCGGGCGCGCAGCAGCGCCTCGCCCCGGCGGCTCACCAGCTGCACGAGCTGCCCGTCGGTGACCCCGACCGCCTGTGCGTCAGCCGGGTGCAGCTCCGCGTAAGGCTCGACCACGTGACCGGAAAGGCGCGGCGACTTGCCGGTGCGCGTCATGGTGTGCCATTGATCACGCACCCGACCGGTGTTGAGCACCAGTGGATAATCGAATGATGTCGCCACCGCGGGCGGACGCGGCGCCACCGCGACGAAGCGCGCACGCCCGCCGGGCATAGAAAATCTGCCGTCGCCGAACAGTCGCGCGCGTCCCGCTGTCTGGCTCGATCGCACCGGCCACTGCACCGGCGCAAGCGTGTCATACTCCGACGCAGAGAGCCCAACGAGCCCGGAGAGGTCGAAGTCCCGGTCGCCGGCATTCTCGAAGGCCGAAAGGCGCGCGTGCTCCACGAAGATTTCGTGGGCCGTCTGATAGTCGAAACCTGAGAAGCCCAGGCGCCGGGCGACGGCGCTGATGATCCACCAGTCCGGCCTGGCCTCACCGGGCGCCTCCAGAAACGCCCGCTGGCGCGAGATACAGCGCTCCGAGTTGGTGACCGAGCCGTCCTTCTCGCCCCAGGTCAGGGCGGGCAGCAGCACATCGGCGTACGCCGAGGTGTCGGTTTGCGCCACGCAGTCCGATACCACCAGGAGCTCGCAGTCGGTGAGGGCGCGACGCACCCGGGTGGCGTCCGGCATGCTGACCACCGGATTGGTGGCCATGATCCACAGCGCCTTCACCTCGCCGCGCTCCACCGCCTGAAACAGGTCGACTGCTTTCAGGCCCGGAGCGCGGGCCATGCGGGTCGCCTTCCAGAAGCGGGCCACCCGCCCCCTGTGCTCGGGATCGTCGAGCGCCATGTGCGCGGCGAGCTGGTTGGCCAGGGCGCCCACCTCGCGCCCGCCCATGGCATTGGGCTGGCCGGTGACGGAGAACGGGCCCATGCCGGGCCGGCCGATGCGCCCCGTCAGGAGGTGACAGTTGATGATGGCGTTGACCTTGTCGGTGCCACTGGAGGACTGATTGATGCCCTGCGAATAGACGGTCAGCGTCCTCTCGGTACGCGCGAACCACCCGAAAAAGGTCTCGACGTCGCGTGCAGCCAACCCGCAACACTCGGCCACCGACTGCAGCGAAGGCGCGTACCAGCGCGCCAGTCGCAACGCTTCGTCGAGTCCCTCGGTGTGCGCGTCGACGAAGCCCCCCTCGCCGTGCCCCTGCCGGTGCAGCCACCCCAGCAGGCCGGTGAACAGGTGCGCGTCGGTCCCCGGCTGGATCGCGAGATGCAGATCGGCGACGTCGCAGGTCGCCGTGCGTCGCGGGTCGATGACCACGACCTTCATCTGTGGGCGCGCCTTCTTCGCCGCACAGGCGCGCTGGTACAGCACCGGGTGGCACCAGGCGGTGTTCGATCCGGCGAGCACCAGCAGGTCGGCTTTCTCCCAGTCCTCGTAGCAGCCCGGAACGGTGTCCGATCCGAGGGCGCGCTTGTGCGCCGCCACCGAAGAGGCCATGCAGAGCCGGGAGTTGGTATCGATGTTGGCGGACCCGATGAACCCTTTCATCAGCTTGTTGGCCACATAATAGTCTTCGGTCAACAGCTGCCCGGAGACGTAGAAGGCCACCGCATCGGGTCCGTGTCTATCGATGATATCGGCAAAGCGCCCCGCCACGGTGTCCAGGGCCTGGTCCCAGCCGACCCGCCGGCCTGCCACCGACGGATATAGCAGGCGCCCCTCCAGACTCAGCGTCTCGTCCAGCGCCGAGCCCTTGCAGCACAGCCGCCCGAGATTCGCGGGGTGGGCGCGATCGCCGCGCAGCTGGATCGAGCCGTCGGGCTGGCGGGTGACCTCGATACCGCAACCCACGCCGCAGTAAGGACAGGTCGTGCGGGTCGTTGTTCCTTTCATCGTACGACCGAGGGTCGCGGGTACTGGAGGTCGACGACGGGGCCGCCGCACTGTCCCGACATCAGGCCGCCGCCTCTTCGGCGCTGAAGGCGAGGTAGATCGCGCCGTTCTCGACCTTCGCCGGATAGCGCTGCGCGCAGCCCCGGTCCGGTGCCCGGGCCTCACCGCTGGCCAGGTCGATCTTCCAGTTGTGCAGCGGGCAGGTGACGGTTTCCCCGTGCACGATGCCCTGGGACAGCGGCCCGCCTTTGTGAGGACAGCGGTCT
Organism: Gammaproteobacteria bacterium; assembly: GCA_050118435.1. GTDB lineage: Bacteria > Pseudomonadota > Gammaproteobacteria > DSM-19610 > DSM-19610 > Thiogranum. The sequence continues at coordinate 3,165 of JASFKW010000165.1, forward strand.
TTGAGCGCAAAGACCTGGTCGGTGGCGGTGCGGAAAATCGCGATGTCCATCGTGTCGGTGCGCAGCACCCGTGCACCGCGGCGGGGGATGTCCTCCAGCTTGGCGATTTCGATCCAGTGGGTCATGCTTGTCTTCTCCATGCAGCCGCGGCGCGGCGATCAGGCGATTCTCAGGGGTGTGAATTCGTGCGTATCGGCCCCGCGGGCCCGTTCCGCCCAGGGGTCGCTCTGGGCGAACCGTTGCGAGTATCGGAAACGCTCGGAGAGGGCCTTGCGGTTTTCCGCGTCGTCGACGATGCGCTGTCTGATCGAGTTGAGGCCGACCCGTTCCACCCAGGGCGCGGTGCGCTCCAGGTAGTGCGCCTCTTCGCGGTAGAGCTGGACGAAGGCCGCGCAGTGCTCGAGCGCTTCCTCCTCGGCGGCGACCTTGCACAGCAGGTCGGTGACCCGCACCTTGATGCCGCCGTTGCCGCCCACGTGCAGCTCGTAGCCGGAGTCGACACACACGACGCCGAAGTCCTTGATGGTCGCTTCGGCGCAGTTGCGCGGACAGCCGGAGACGGCCATCTTGAACTTGTGCGGCATCCACGAGCCCCAGGTGAGCTGCTCGAGCTTCACGCCCAGCCCGGTCGAGTCCTGGGTGCCGAAACGGCACCAGTCGGAGCCGACGCAGGTCTTGCAGGTCCGCAGCGCCTTGCCGTAGGCGTGCCCGGACACCAGACCGGCGCCGTTGAGGTCGGCCCACATCGCCGGCAGGTCTTCCTTGCGCACGCCGAACAGGTCGATGCGCTGACCGCCGGTGATCTTGACCTCCGGCACCTCGAACTTGTCGGCGACGTCCGCGATGGCGCGCAGCTCGTCGGGCCTGACCAGTCCGCCGAACAGCCGTGGCACCACCGAGTAGCTGCCATCCTTCTGGATGTTGCCGTGCGCGCGCTCGTTGATGAACCGCGACTGGGCGTCGTCGACGTACTCGCCGGGCCAGGCGGCCAGCAGATAGTAGTTGAGCGCCGGCCGGCACTGATGGCAGCCGTCCGGGGTCTTCCACCCCAGGAAGTCGAACACCGCGCGCATGTCTTTGAGCGGCTGCTGCCGGATGCTGCGGATCGCCTCGTCGTGGCTGTGGTCGGTGCAGGCGCACATCGGCTTTCTGCTCGGCACCGCGGCGTACCCTTCGCCCACCGTGTGCGCGAGCAGCGCCTCCACCAGGCCGGTGCAGGAGCCGCAGGAGCTGGAAGCCTTGGTATGCGCACGCACCTCCTCCAGCGTGAACAGGCCCTGCTTCACGATGCTGTCGACGATCTCGCCCTTGCACACCCCGTTGCACCCGCACACCTCGCCCGAGTCGGGCATGGCGAGCACCTTCTTGTCGCCGTGCCCCGCATCGCCGAGGTCGTGCTGGCCGAACAGGATGCTGGTGCGGAAGGCGGAGATGTCCGTCCCCTCGCGCAGCAGCTGGAAGTACCAGCTGCCGTCCATGGTATCGCCGTAGAGCACCGCCCCCTTGACCCGGTTGTCCCGGATGACCAGCTTCTTGTAGACGCCCTGCCCCGGGTCCTGCAGCACCAGGGTCTCGTCGCCCTGGCCCTCGTTGAAGTCGCCGGCGGAAAACAGGTCGATGCCGGTCACCTTGAGCTTGGTCGAGGTGGCCGAGCCCTCGTAGCGGGCGATGCCCACCTGCGCCAGATGGTTCGCGCAGACCTTCGCCTGCTCGAACAGCGGCGCCACCAGGCCGTAGCAGCTGCCGCGGTGCTGAACGCACTCGCCCACCGCGTAAACGCGGGGGTCGAAGGTCTGCAGGGTGTCGTTGACCAGAATGCCCCGCTCGCAGTAGATGCCGGCCCGGTGGGCCAGGGCGGTGTTGGGCCGGATGCCGACGGCCATGACCACCAGATCGGCGTCGATCTGCGATCCATCGGCGAACCGCACCGCGGTGACACGGTCGTCGCCGAGGATGGCGGCAGTCTGCGCCTGCATGCGGAACTCCAGCCCGCGCTGCTCCAGCGCCGCCTTGAGCAGGGCCGCCGCGGGCCTGTCCAGCTGGCGCTCCATCAGACTGTCGAGGAGGTGGACCACGGTCACCTTCATGCCGTTTTTCAGCAGCCCGTTCGCCGCTTCGAGGCCGAGCAGGCCGCCGCCGATGACCACCGCCCTGCGGTGACTTCGCGCCGCCGTCAGCATGGTGTCGACGTCGGCGATGTCGCGAAACCCGATGACACCCTGTTTGTCCGCGCCCGGCACCGGGATCACGAAAGGATCGGAGCCGGTGGCAATCAGCAGACGGTCGTAGGACCTGATCACCCCTGCAGCGGTCCTGACCTGGCGCCTGACCCGGTCGAGCGCGACCACCGGATCACCCGTCAACAGCTCGATCCCCTGCCCCGCGTACCAGTCACGCGAGTTCAGGACGATGTCGTCGATGGTCTTCTCGCCGGCCAGCACCGGCGAGAGCATGATGCGGTTGTAGTTGGGGTGGGGCTCGGCGCCGATGACGGTGATGTCATAGCGCTGCGGGTCGACCTTCAACAGCTCCTCCAGCGTCCGCACCCCGGCCATGCCGTTGCCCACCAATACGAGCTTCTGTTTCATTTCAGTCTGCCTCCTGAAAGGCGGGCGATGCGGCGCGCCCAGGGCCCGCCCGTCGCCCTTCGATCTCAGATCGCGTTTTCCACCAGGTCTGCGGCTGCTTCGCGACTGGGCTCCGCGGCTCCGCGGGCACCGACCGGGAAGCGCCGGATTGCAAACCCCCGCAGGTACTCCTCCAGCCGACCGGCGTCGAAACGTCGCCCGTCCATGAATCGGTCCGGGCCCATTTCGATGCCATCCTCGCCGTCCATCAGCAGCCACTGGTCCTCGTGCCCGCCCTCGAGCTTGTAATCCACTTCGGGGTACGGAAGGTCAAGGTCGTCGGCGGCAGCCCGGAACACCTCGGGCCGGTAGACTGCCTTGGCGATGACCTCCGGCTTGATCTCCGGGCTCATCCGGCCCCAGCGCAGCATCTGGGACAGGAACCAGAGGGCATGGGAACGCCAGGGAAAATTGGCGGCATAGCGCTGGAACACGTTGTAGTCCGGCACCGCGCGCGGCTGCTCGTCGGAAGAGAACCGCAGGCTGCCGTTGACCGATTTCTCCAGCACGTCCACGGGCGCATTGACGTAGCGCCCGAGGCTCAGCAGCTCGCAGGCTTCGCGGCGGTTGGCCGTACCTTCCAGCCAGGCACAGGCCTCCAGCAGGGCGGTGACGACCGCCCGATGCGTGTTGGGATTGGTTTGTGCCCAGATCCGGGTGACCGCAAAGACCTTCTCCGGGTGGTTGTTCCAGATGTCGTAGCTGGTGATCAGCGTGCGCCCCAGCCCTTCGGAGACGGCGTAGCTGTTCCAGGGCTCACCCACGCAGTACCCTGCAATCACCCCCGCCCTGAGGTAGTGCCCGACCTGCGGCGGCGGTACCACCGTCAACCGGACGTCCCGGTCGGGGTCGATGCCCGCATCGGCCATCCAGTAGCGCAGCAGATAGTTGTGGGAGGACTCGGGGTAGACCACGGCGAAGGTCAGCCGCGGACGGTTGGCCGCACGGTCCTGCTCGATGACCTGTCTGAGCGCCTGCGCCGATCCCTTGGGCGTGTCGAGGCCGTCCACGCCGGTGGCCAGCATGCGCCCGTACAGCTCCTTGGATACCGTGATCGCGTTGCCGTTCAGATCCAGGCTCATCGCCGTGACCATGGGCTGGCAGTGGCTGCTGTCCACGGCGCTGGCCAGCGGCATCGCCGCCAGCATTTGGGCGCCGTCCAGCATGCCCGTGCAAACCTTGTCGCGGATATTGGCCCAGGACGATTCGCGCGAGAGCTCCACCGACAGCCCCTGCCTTGCGAAAAAGCCTTTCTCCCTGGCGACCACCAGGGGCGCGCAGTCGGTGAGCGGAATGAACCCGAGCGTCAGGCGGCGTTTTTCCAGGTGCCGGGGCGGCCGGTTCGGGGCGGCGGTCTCGCGGACCGGCAGATGATAGATGTTGGCCGGCACCGCCGACGTGCGCTCGCCTTCCGCCGCCGAAGGGGGCTGGTCCCGGTGGCGCTCGTGCAGGAATTTCACGACCTCGGCGCGGTAGTGGTTGTAGGCCGGATCCTCGGCCAGAGCGAGCCGGTCCCGCGGCCGCTCCAGTTCGATGTCGAGGATGTCGCCGATAGCCGCCGAAGGCCCGTTGGTCATCATGACGATGCGGTCGGACAGCAGCACCGCCTCGTCGACATCGTGCGTGATCATGATGACGGTGTTGTTGAGGCGCCGGTGGATCTCCATCAGGGAGTCCTGCATCTGGGTGCGGGTGAGCGCATCGAGCGCGCCGAAGGGCTCGTCCATCAACAGGACCTTGGGCTCCATGGCGAGCGCGCGTGCGATGCCGACGCGCTGCTTCATGCCGCCGGAGATTTCGTCGGGCTTGCGCTCCAGCGCGTGCGACATGTTCACCAGCTCCAGATTGTGGCGGGTCCACTGACCGCGCTCGCGCCGGCTCTTGGTCTTCCTGAACACCTGGTCGACCGCCAGACGCACATTGTCATAGACGCTCAGCCAGGGCAGCAGCGAGTGGTTCTGGAACACCACGGCCCGGTCGGGACCCGGCTCGGTCACCTCCCTGCCCTCCAGGACCACCCCGCCCTCGCTGGCCCGCAGCAGCCCGGCGACGATGTTGAGCACGGTGGATTTTCCGCAGCCGGAGTGTCCGATGAGCGATACGAGCTCACCCTGGTGCACCTGCAGGTTGACGCCTTTCAGAACGTTCAGCGGCCCCTTCTCAGTGGAAAAGGTCA
>JASFKW010000166.1:0-7859 GCA_050118435.1 Gammaproteobacteria bacterium
ACATGAGCAGGCACGCACCAGGGCCGCGAGCCGCTGGCCGTGGCTGATCACGGCGGTTGTGGCGATCAATGCTCTGGTTCTGCTGCTATCGCTGCCGCCTGAGAGATTCCGCGAAATGCCCGCCGAGGTCGACGGACGCCAGCAGGCGAGCCCAGACGACTCGGTGGAATCTCCACGGACCTCGCCCGCGACGGAGCCGGAAGTCGATCAGGAGACGACGACAGAGGGCGCCACGCCGCCCGACTCCCACATGACCGAAGAGCTGACAGCGGTGGATCGGCGTTCCGAGTCCTCCCCAGCGGTGTCCGAGCATCAGGGCGAATTCCCGTCGGTGGCTGAGGCGGCGCGCCCGGCTGCCGCAGCGGCGGTCAGCTACACCGCTGACACCGGAGAAGAGCCCGAGCTTCCTGTGTGGCCGAGAATCCCGGACTACCTGCTCGGCGAGCTGAGCGGCGGTTTGAGTCTGGACGTGCACGTGTATGCGGAGCGGCCGCCGGAACGTTTCGTGCTGATCAACCTGCAAAAGTACCGGGAGGCGGAAACGCTCCAGGAAGGTCCCCGCGTGGACGAAATTACGCCAGACGGTGTGATCCTGTCCTACCAAGGCACGCGATTCCGCGTGCAGGCCCAGTGATGCCCCGCGACCAGGTGAGAGACGATGTTCGAGAAAATGAGTGTCCTGGGTCTGTGCCTGGGTCTGTGTCTCGCGGGCCATTCGGCCTCGTTCGCTGAGCCGGCTGAGCGGTGGGCGACCGATAAGCTCATCATCAGATTCGACACCGCAGGCCTGCGGCGCGGCCAGTCACTGAGGCCGCAGGAAACCTTGCCGGATGTCAGGGTCGGCGGACAGCCTCTGAAGATGGTGCGTCGATTCGACGGCAACGGCATGGTGGTGCGCCTGCCCCGGAAGGTCGAGCCGGACAGGGCGCGTCAGATCGCGAAGCAACTGGCGCTGCAGCCGGGAATCGCCGCCGCCCAGCCCGACAAGCGCCTGTACCCCGCTTTTGTGCCGGATGACCCAGCCTATCCGCCGGGGCCCGAAGCACTGGGCGGTCCCGGACAGTGGTACCTGTTCGAGGACGCCGCCGGCATTCGCTTACAGGATGCCTGGGATCGGGAGAGGGGCTCGACCAGCGTCGTAATCGCCCACCTGGATACGGGGATTGTCGCGCACCGTGATCTCGATCCGTTGGGCACTCGCATCCTTCCGGGTTATGACTTCATCACCGAAGAGCTCACCGCCAACGACGGAGACGGGAGAGACCCCGACCCAACCGATCCCGGGGACTGGGTGAAGGCCGATGACCTCTGCTTTGATCCGGACAGGCCGGAGCTGAACCAAAGCAGCTGGCATGGGCTTTCGGTCGCGGGTGTCATGGTGGCGGAAGCCGATAATGGGATCGATATCGCCGGCATCGACTTCGCCGCCCGGCTTTTACCGCTGCGGGTGTTGGGCAAATGTGGTGGGAGTCTGTCGGATGTGGCGGACGCCATACGCTGGGCGGTGGGTCTGCCGGTCGCCGGCGTGTCGCGTGTGAACCCCTGGCCCGCAAAGGTCATCAATCTCAGCCTGAGCGGTGTGGGTGCCTGCAGTCCCGAGGAGCAGGCGGCCATCGACGCAGCAACCGCCAGTGGGGCTGTCGTGGTCGTCGCCGCGGGCAACCAGGCTTCCGACGTGGCGGGTTTCAGCCCGGCCAACTGCAGCAATGTCATCACGGTTGGTGCCACCGACAGGATTGGGGGACGGGCCTCCTACACAAATGTTGGTGAGGAGGTGGATATCAGTGCGCCAGGGGGCGAAGGCGAAGACGGCATCCTGACCCTTTACAATACCGGTACCACATCGCCGGAGGCCGATAGGCTAGCCTACATCCGGGGGACGAGCTTTCCGACCGCACAGGTTTCCGCCGTGGTGGCGCTGATGCGGGCGGTCAACGGGACGCTGGAGCCGGCCACCATCGAGCAGTTCCTGCGCGGTACGGCGCGTCCTTTTACGGACTCGAGCTGCAACCCGGCGCAGTGTGGTCAGGGCATCCTGGATGCGTCCGCGGCTGTCTCGGGTGCAGCCGATCCTGCGTCCGTGCCGGCTCCGAGCGCCGAGGCGGGCGACGATGACAGTGGCGGTGGGGGTTGTACCATGGCCGTCGGCCGCGGAGCCCGGTACGACCTCTCGCCGATGGTGGTGCTGTTGCTCGGGTCTGTCTTCCGTCGCTGGCTGCGGGGGCGGGGCGCGGGGGTGGCCCGATCGGCAAGGACGTGCTAAACAGGTCCGTGCCATGTTGAGAACGATTCAGGACTTCTTTCGTGACCGAATCGGCCCGGACGAGGGCCAGGGACACGATCAGCACCGTCTGCAGCTTGCCACCGCGGCTCTGCTGTTCGAAATGCTGCGCGCGGATTATGCGGAACACCCCGGCGAGCACGATGCCCTGAAGCGGGCGCTGCAGCAGAGTTTTTCGCTGAGCGCCAGCGAAACGCGGGAGCTCGCGCGGCTCGCCGAGCGGGAAGCAAGCGAGGCGGTATCTCTGTACCAGTTCACGGCGCTCATCAATCAGCATTTCTCTCCCGAGGAAAAGGTCCGGGTCATAGAGATGCTGTGGCAGGTGGCTTACGCCGACGGCCGTCTGGATCGCTACGAAGAGGCGTTGGTGCGCAAGATCGCCGAGCTGATTCACGTGCCGCATCGCGAATTCATCCAGGCCAAGCTTCGCATCAAGGGTGCATCACAATAAAGAGGCAGCCGTCGCGGCTGCCTCCAGAGGCTTGTTCACGTCTTGTTGTGTAGGGTCGCGGCCTCGGCAGATTAAGGCGCAGCCGTCTCGCAGCACGCGGTCGCCGCGTCAGACCATATCCTTCAGCGCCTTCAGCGGAAGCACCTTGACCACGTTGCGTGCGGGTTTGGCCTTGAATGTCATCGGCTCGCCAGTGAACGGGTTTACACCCTTGCGCGCCTTGGTGGCGGGTTTGCGCACCACTTTGATCTTCATCAGACCCGGTACAGTATAAACGCCGGGACCCGTACGCCTGATGTCACGCTTGATCAATGTGCTCATGGCATCGAACACGGCGCTTACGTCTTTCTTGGTCAGGCCGGTCTTGTCAGCGATGTAGGTGAAGGTTTCAGCCTTGGTGGTGGGCTTCTTCTCCGTCTTGGCAGCGCTCTTCTTTTTGGCGGTCTTCTTGGCGGCAGTCTTTTTCTTTACGGCCATTCACTATGCTCCTTTCAGTTGTTGGCTGGGGACATAACGGCGCAAAGATAGCACAAAGAGAAAAAAGTGAAACCTTTTTGTGCGATTTCAGCCTGTATTTTCAGCGTCAAACGCCTGCGTGTGTCACGCGGTACCGAAAAATACAGGTCCAAATGCCCACGGCACACTGCGTTTACCTTGTCCTGCACGACTCGGAGCCGGGTTCGCTGGCTGGTTCTGCCGCTGCCGGATGATCACGGTGATGCACAATCAAGCTCGGACTCGTCGTCGCGCCGCAGCTGGGGGATAGCGCCGAATCTTCAGTCAGCGTTCGGCCCACCGTTCTTACAGGTGCTCGCGTGCGGAAATATTCATCAGCGCGGCTGGTGCAGCCGGGATGCGACGGCGGCGCGCACCAAGGCGAGACTCGTCGAGATTGTAGTCGCCGCCAGCGCGGGGCCGAGGCGGGCTCTGTGGCGCCTTGGTCGGCGGTTCTTGTTTCGGGCGCATCCAGGGACAAGGGTTGCGCAGGCGATCGCAGGATCCTGTCTGCTGATCCGTGGGCAGCTGACGGTTGATGTCGCGTCCGACTCGGCAGGCCCCTGAGTCGAGGATACCTAAGATTTCGTGTTCGGTTGCCGATAGCTGAAGGTGCGGTGCGAGGGCGCTCGCGCGCGTTCGCGGGCAGTTCCTGCTGACAGAATACCGAGGGGGACAGACGACGGACCATGGGCGCGGCAACAAAACTGCTTGAAAAGAAAGTGTTGCGGGATCTTATTCCCCTCGATGCGCTCTCGGCGATGCACCTTGAAGAGATCTCCAGAAAGGCTTTCATCGAGAAAGTTCGCGCCGGGCGCTACGTATTCAAGAAGGGTGACCGGGACGGCCACTCGATCTATGTGATCGAGGGAAGCATCGAGCTGCTCGATGAGCATCGGCAGGTCGTCGGGACCATAGAGGCTGGTTCCGAGACCGCGCGTCATCCTCTTGCACACAAGCAGCCGCGGCAGCTTTCGGCTCGCGCTGCCAGCGCCGTTACCGTTGCACGCATCGACTCCAGTCTGCTGGACGTCCTGCTCACCTGGGACGAATCCTCCGGCTACGACGTGGTGGAGATTGATGCCGATGAGAATGAGGACTGGATGACTCGCGTGCTCCGGTCACAGGTGTTTCTGCAGCTTCCCCCGTCAAGCCTACAGCAACTGCTAATGAGGCTCGAAGAAATCAGCCTCAACGCCGGTGACGCCGTCGTGCGTCAGGGCGAGGACGGTGATTACTTCTATATCGTCAAAAGCGGTCGCCTAGCGGTGAGCAGGAAAGCTTCCCAGCGCAGCGAGGAGGTCATTGTCGCCGAGCTTGGGGAGGGTGCCTTTTTCGGCGAGGAAGCCCTGGTGTCGGAATCCACGCGCAACGCGTCCGTGACTATGATCACCGACGGCATCCTGATGCGCCTGTCGAAGGCCGATTTCGATGAGCTGCTGCGTGTTCCCATGGTGCACGAGGTCCCGTTCGAAGAAGCCAACCAGCTGGTTGCGCGCGGCGCCTGGTGGCTCGATGTCCGCCTCCCCGGCGAGTTCGAAAACCAGGCGCTTGCTGGCAGTCGCAACCTGCCACTGTCGGCTCTGCGTGAAAACGCCGCGGGGCTGGATGTCGGCGTCGACTATGTCGTTTGCTGCGACACCGGCAGGCGCAGTGCGGCCGCGGCCTTTGTGCTCGCGCGGAATGGCTTCAACGTTTACACCCTCAAAAATGGCCTGATGGACGTGCCCGATGGGGCGCTCACCCAGGGTCGAAAGAGCGGCTCCGTCGCGAGCCAGGACCAGGATGCTGACATCATTCCCTTTGGCCCGGACGCAAAAAATCAGCAGGAAACGGCGCAGAGACGGGACCAGAAGAACGAGTCCGTCACCGAGGCCCGGATGGCGTCGCTGAGTCGGCAACTTGAAGACGCGCGGAACGAGCTCAGCGAGGCGAAAGAGCGGTTACACGGGATGGGCGCACAATGCACCGACGGGCAGCTGGCCTCAAACGGCCTCGCGCACCAGATTGACGCTGTTGGAGAGCAGTTGCAGGGGGCGCTCAAGGAGCGGGCGCAGCTGGAGCGCCGGCTGGAGCAGCAGCGGCTGGACAAGGCGTCCGCCGAAGAGAGGGCTGCAGAGGAGACCAGGCTTCGACATGACCAGCAGCGCGAGCACGAAAAACAGACGCGGCTGCTGGAAGAAGAGCTGCGCCGGGTCCGTGACGAGTGCGCGCAGCTAGGTCAGCGAACAAATGTGCTCGCGGGAGAAAGGGACAGCGCCGTTGCCGAGCTGAGCCAGCTAAAGGAAGAGTCAGCCGTTCTGAAAGAACGCCTCGGCAGCCTCGAGAGTGAAAGTACAAGGCGGAGCGAGGCTCTCGAACGGAGCATCGACGAGCGCGAAAAGGCATGGACCAGCGAAAGAGATGAGCTCTTGGGGCGTGAGCAGGCGCTCCAGGCCCAGTTACAGCAGGCCCGGGAGCGGGCAGAGGAGGTGCTGGCAACAGCCCGCGACGAGGCCAACGCGGCGCAGGAGGTTCTCCACCAGCGCATAGCCGGGTTCGAGGCTGAACTCGAAAGTCGCCAGCGGACGCTGGAAAGGTTCGACGCTGAACGGGCTGAGCTGGAAAAGCGACTGGAAAAGTCGCAGCGATCACTGGAGGAAGCCGGCGAACGTGCGCAGCGGACGGAACAGGAGCTTGGCGACACCGAGCAGCGCCTAGCCGAAAACCAGAGGGAGCTACAGGAGGCGAGGCAGCACTCCCGCGATTTGCAACAGAAACTGGAAGAGCTGCTAAAGCGGCAAGCCGAATCAGAGCGGCACGCCGCACAGCTTGAGAAACGGCTGACAGAAACCATCGGCGAGCACGAGTCCGATGTCGCGAGTGTACGGGGCGCGTTGGCCCGCGCTCAGGATGAGCGTGAAAATGTCAAGCGCGACCAGAAACGCCTCATGGAAACCCTGCGCAAGACCGAGCGCAAGCTGGAGCGTGAGCGCCAGGACCATGAAGCCGAAATTCATCGATTGCGCAAGGAGTTGAAACAGGCCGCCGGCGAGTCCCACGCAGGACTGACCGCGGAGCTGGAGGCGTTGCAGGAGAAGCTGAAGCGAGACGTGTGCGAGCGGGATGAGTTGGAGGTCAAGCTCGGTCAGCGGAGCGCGCAGCTGGAAAACCTCCAGTCTGAGGCGGACAGGCTCACCGCGCAGCTGGCTCAGGCGCAGGATGCCGCGGGTCAGGCGGAGCAGCGGCTCGCGGAGATGGAAAAGGCAGCCAACGAGGAATTCACCATTCGCTTGACCGCCGAGCAGGAGCTCCAGCAGGCCCTTCGAGACGACCTGGCAACGATTCTGCGGGAACGGGACGACAGCCGGCAGCAGCTCGCGCTGGTCACGCAGGAGGCTGTGGAGTTGCGTGAGGCAGTGAGCGCCGCCCAGGCGCAGATCCAGAGTCTCAGGAAAGCCGACCACGAGCTCGACGCATTGCACGAAGCGTTACGACGGGTCGAAGCTGAGCGGGACAGTGCCAGGGACGCCGAGCAGCGGCTTCGTGAGGAGCTGGGGCAGTTGGGCGCCGAAGGTGAGACCAGCCGCGCTCTCGAGCAGCTAGCGACCACCGAGGTGCGTGCAGCTCCTATTGGCGTGGACGCGGGTGAGGTCCGCGCTGCTGCAGCCGCAGAGTCCCGGCAGCGCGAAACCGAAGAGCAGCTGCTCGCGCTGCAGGACGAAGTGGAACGCCTTCGTGCAGAGCTGAGCGGCGTGCAAACGTCGGAGTCGCTGGAGCCCGAGCGCGTAATGATCGAGACGCTGGATGAGGCCGATCCTTTTGCAGGGGAAACGACTCAGAGTGACTCTGCCGAGGCGCCGGCCGGTTCGGATTCGGTCAAAGTACAGCCCATGCCGCTCGGCCTTGAGCAGCCCGAGGCAGAATTCAAGGGGACGCCTCCTGTCGCCAGGAAGCGGCTGGCGAGAGGCGCGCTCGCCGTTTTCGTCCTGCTGCTTGTCGCCGGCCCGCTCCTGTGGCTGCAGGGGCCAAGCCTGGACTCGCTCACCGGGCTGCTGATGTCGGGCGCCGGGCTTTTCACACCACCGCAGAGCGCTTCTGAAGACATGGACCAGCCCACTGGAGAAACGGCCAGCCGCCGGATCTCCGGCCCGGGGCGAGACAGCCCCGTCACTGGCCAGCCTTCATCCGATGAGGAGACTGCCACTGCGGGGAAGACGGAGCCGGAGGCCGGGCGCGAGTCCGGCGCCGACCGTGAGGCCGAACAGGCCCTGTCGCCCAATGAGGAGGACGTGTCAGCGGCGGCGGGCACCACCCAGCCAGGTAACAGATTCCGGGACCGGCTCCGCTCGGGTGGGACTGGACCCAGCGTGATCGAGCTCTACGCGGACAGTTTCCGCATGGGAAGCGGAGCCACCTCACCCCATTTCGATGAACGTCCCAGACACGTGGTCAGTGTGGAGCGGTTTGCGATAAGCAGGCACGAGATTACTTTCGAGCAATACGATCGATTTGCGGAAGCCACTGGGCGTGCGCGACCGCCGAGCCGGGTACGTGGTGTACGGCCCGTGGTCAAGGTAAGCTGGCACGACGCCGTAGCCTATGCAAAATGGCTCTCGGGGCAGACGGGACACAGCTATCGCCTGCCAACGG
>JASFKW010000167.1:0-7811 GCA_050118435.1 Gammaproteobacteria bacterium
CCCTCCGATGCAAAAAGTCAGCCTTGTTACAACTAAGTCGTTGATTCCGGAGATCTCCCGAAAAAAACACTGATCAAGCTGAGCCTAGTACACGACGGCCTTGCTGTCGAAGAGATCCCGAAGATAAGAGTTGGTAAAGGTCCGGGATGGGCCGTAGCCCGCCGTCCAACTCACCCGAAAACCCCGACTGCCGATCGGGCTGGCAACGGGAAAACCGGTCTTTCGGACCTACACACAGGGCTGGCGAAGGGAGATCATTCAGCAGAAATTCCTGTTGACCTCATGCTATTTGTACTACCGGGAATGGCCCGTGTCCGTTGCATAAGGCCACCCACCGCGCGGTTCGTGCAATCCTCAGGCCTCTGATTTCTGATAGATAATCGGCGGACAAACACTCCGGACGGCGGATTTACATTCGTGAATACTCAGTCGGCAAGTATTTTTGTTTGCGGGTTACACGCCATCCGGTTACGTTATGAATGCCGGATATGCAGTAGGACATTTGGTTATGACCGACAAGCCAAGTTACAAGACACCGCCTCAGCGGATCCTGGCACCGGGCGCTGGCACAGGACAACCGACTCCGTCCTACGACGCGCTGAAAACGTTTTTCGATATCTCGCCCGACATGCTTTGTGTAGTCGATTTTGACGGCCATTTTCGGGCCGTTAACCCGGCGTTCGAAAATCTGCTCGGATATACCAGGCAAGCGTTGTTCGAGACACCGTTTATCGAGTTTGTTCATCCGGAGGACAAAGCGTTGACGACGGCCGCCACTACGCCAAATACGCGAAAGCCGCTAATCCATTTCGAGAACCGCTATCGCTGCACGGACGGTTCATATAAATGGCTCGCCTGGACGGCACTGCTGGCATCGCAAGAAGGACTAATATACGGCGTCGCTCGCGATATCACCGAAGCAAAAGACAGTCGGTCGGAGAAGAAAAAACAACGGGACCTTTTCGAAACCATCCTTGCAAATGTGCCGGCTTCGATATTCTGGAAAGACAGAAACTCTGTCTACCTCGGAGCCAACAAACGGTTTGCGCAAGACGCCGGCCTGCGGAATCCGGACGAGCTGATCGGGAAAACAGACTATGACATGGCATGGACGCGGGAAGAAACGGAGTTCTACAGGCAGTGCGACCACGAAGTGATGGACTCCGGACAACCCCTGCTGAATATCGAGGAGTCACAACGACAGGCTGATGGCAAGGAGGTGCATCTCCTCACGAACAAGGTGCCGCTTCGCGAAGAGTCGAAACAAGTATACGGTATGCTTGGCATTTATATGGACATAACCAAGCTAAAGCAGGCCGAGATGGCGCTGCGCGAAAGCGAGGAGCGCTACCGGGCGGCGGTCGAGACGTCGGCAGACGGCTTCTGGATGCTCGACGGAGAGGGGCGCATCCTGGTCACCAACGACGCCTACGCCCGCCGCTCCGGCTACAGCCGGGAACAACTTCTCTCCATGAGCGTCGCTGATTTGGAGGCCGATGAGGACGCTGCGGCCGTGCGACGCCACATGGACCACGTTCGGCGTCGTGGCAGCGAAACCTTCGAGACCCACCACCGCACCAGGGACGGAACCGTCTGGCCAGTGGAAGTCCACGTCTCCTACTGGGAAAGCGTCGGCGAATACTACTTCGCCTTCCTGCATGACATGAGCGAGCGCATGCACTTGGAGCGAGCAATCATCGAGGCAAGCACCGCGGAGCAGGAACGCATCGGCCGAGACATCCACGACGGACTGGGGCAGCAGCTCACGGGGCTCGGCCTACTGGCCAGAGCGGAGGCACTGCGCCTGCGCCAGGCCGGCGAGGGACAGGCTGCCGACGCGGTGGACATGTTGCGGCAGCATACCGACGCGGCACTCGACCAGGCACGCGCCATGGTCCGGGGATTGAAGCCGGTCGGGGTCGCTCCCGACGGTCTGGCTTATGCCCTTGCTGATCTCGCCAAACAAATGACAAGGACCGGCGGCGTGGACTGCCGCTACGCGGGGCGTCCGCACCTGGCGGTAGAGGACGAGGCCGTCGCCACGCACCTGTTCCGGATCGCCCAGGAAGCGGCGCAGAACGCCCTCAAGCATGCGCAGGCAACGCGCATCGAGTTCGATCTGCGGCACGAGCCTGAGGGACTGTTGCTCACGGTGCGCGACGACGGCCGCGGCATGAATCCCGACGTGAAACGCACTGATTGCACGGGGCTCAAGATCATGCACTACCGGGCCAACATCCTGGGGGGACGCCTCACTATAGCTTCCGATCCGCACTGCGGTACCCTTGTGCGCTGTGTGGTGCCGCTGCACCACTCATTTGTCCGCTGATCGCGCCGGCGCAACGGAGTCTTTCCTCGGTTGCTCCTTGATCGTTTACTGCCTGAAGGCGCCACCCCGGTGTCATCGGGTGCTGGATGTGCGCAAAGATGAATGGATTGGACCTGCCTGTTGGTGTGCCTTATTGTCAGCGCCGCTCACAACAGTTTGCACCTACCTACTTTCCCAACAAAATAGGTCGTCTTTTGTTCTTTAGAGAAATCGCATATAAGCGTTTGGTGTAGGGCGGGGTTCGGTCGCAAATCCGCCATTCGATGGCCCAGCGACTGAGGTTTTTGGTGAGGCCGGGAACGGGGAAAACCGGCCAGAAAAAGACCTTCGCCGGTAGCCGGTGAAGGTCAACTGTGCAGCAGAATTGCCGTTCGTTTCTAATAGCTTAATGGTGACCGACCTCGGGATAGCCCAGGTTTTCTGGAACTCACTTGTTCCTTGCACCCTGTTCCACCCATACACGCAGGACACTGATTTCACGTTCTGTTATGGGCTTGTGCCGCTTTTCCAGTAGCCGCGCCAAATTGCCAGCACGCCCCTCAATCAGCATATTCAGCGGGCTCATTTGGCTGTTTCCCGGTTTGACCACCGGGCCATAAATCGATCCTTCCATGAGAGCCTCATAACTTGTCATGTCGAGTCCGATCTTTCGATAGCCTTCGCCATCCGGGGGCGTGTGGCAATCAATGCACTTCTCGGCAAGGATCGGATACACGTCATCACGGTAACTGATCTGTGGGTCTGTGCCGCAACCCGATGCGCCAAGGGCGCTTGCCAGCGTTACGCGTATACCGAAAGCGTGCGCATGGTTCATCGCTGGCCGGGTTCCTGACTGGCCTCATAGACACGGCTTTCGACACAGTCTCTATTTTCGTTCAGGATGACTTTCAGACCCTCCGGATCTTCCTGCATGTCTCTCTCCAGGAGAACTCGCGCATTGCACTCGATTCTGTGGAACGTATCCAGAGTTTCCCCCTCCATGTGTCTTTTCAGAAGGTAACTGCCAATGACAGGAAGAATATAGAACTTTAACTTCAGAGTGGATTCATGAAGCACCCAGGTTCGGTCCCCCTCCGGGCGTATCTCCCACAAGGCAGAACCGGACTCAAAGCTCGACAGCTCCGGGATGGTCGCTATTTCGAGGCGTCCTTCGCCTGCCTCGGCAATGTCTCCGGCCCATTCGATCTTAAAGGTGAAAAATCCGACGCGGTGGGTCGAGCGATTCTTTACCAGCGTCACCCCACCGTGCTCTGTGGGCAGAATTTCAATGGAGGTGATCGCGGGATTAATCCGATAGGCATGCCTGTAATCGGTGATTACCTGATAGACGTAATCCTTGGGGGCATCCAGTACGGCGACGACGCGCAGCCTGTATTCGTCGCCCGCTTCTGTCACGGACAATTGCAGTAGCTCACCGGACACCGAAACAGCAACGGTCAGCACCGCTGCACCGGCAAGGCACGTTTGCAGAGTGGCTCTCCACCGCGCTCCCTGACACACTTTTTGGGCCCTTTTTCGCGCTCCCGAGACGCGGCTCGAGAAGTACCAAGCAACGCGTTACCACGCCAAAGCGTTGCGCCCGAGAGAGCGCGATAGCTCGCACATGGTAATTGACCCGAAGCGGTTGTAATGATCAAAACACAATCAGGGTTGGCTTGCCATAGGGCCTTCCCTGAATACCGGCGGTACAGTCGAAACTATTGACACTTGTACAGCTCCGCAGTCACATCGCAGCCAGCACGCCCCAACTTGCGGTACAAAGCAGCGCCAAGCTGGCGTCGCCCTTCTTCCAAGGCATTGTCACAACAAAGTCATTTGCGATAACGAATAAATGTGCTGTACGACTTTACGGGAGCGTTGCTTGCGCCATCCAAGATGGGACTGTTTGCCCAAAAAAGCAGAACTACGGCTGCGGATGCGCACATCTGCCCCCTGCGGAGCAAGGGAGGCTTCTTATCACGATGGGGGTAGCAAATGAGTAAACGCGTTCGTAGGACGGGGGAGTGTCTTCATCCTTGGGAAGCCTATCATAGGGCCGCCAAAGAGGCGCAGGATTGCAGGTGGTGCTTCCTTCGAAGCATGTTCTCCGCAATGTGCAGATGCTTGAAAGGGGGCACCGGTTCTCAAGTAAAAACGTAGCATTTTGGAGCCGGGTAACGGTGCAGCTTGCACTGTTATCAGCCGCAGGGAACAACCGGGCGGAAGCGTGCCTATAGGCATGCCGCGGACCGGCTTTCTCCGTCTAGTGATAGCTTTACGTCTGCTGTCCTTTAGAGAAAGCGTATACAAGGGTTTCCTGTACGACCGGTTCGGAGCAGTAATCTGCCGTTCGACTTCCCGAGGAGCCCCGTGTGTATATGGGGCCGGCGAGGGAGATAACTGGCCAAAGCGACCTCGCCGACGATCCCTGGAGCGTCTCAGATGCAGCAAATAATCGCCGTTCCACTTGCTCCGTCTGGAGCGGTAGGCGGGTGGGTCTCTCACCCACCGGGTAAACGCCGCCTTTGCACGGCGCACGCCATTTCCCGGCATTCGTGGACGATAGGCACGCGGCAAGTTCATGCTGATTTCAGATACCCCCAATTGAACTCACCAATCAATAACTTGCTCGGCCCTGCAGGGTGGCCAAGGGCCTGTCAGGTCCGCAGTGGTTCAGCGAAATTCCGAAAGGCCTAAAGCCGGTCAGCCCATTCGCTTTTCCGTTTAGCACAAACCGCACTTTGATCCATTGGATTTCGACGAGCGGACCACGAGCTAGGGTTCGGCTTCACCTATCGGCTCTTTGGACGTTGATAGATAGCCACGACGCTGAGCGAAATAGACATACACGGGTTTTTCGTTGCGAAGCACGTCCAGCACGTTTTCGAACATCGCAGAGGGCAAATGCATTGTGATTATGCCGCTGGAGTGGTCCGGGGGCTCTGCTCTTTGAACCATAGCATTTGCGCGACTGACGCAAGGCAAAAAATGGAAAAATCAGCAAAGCCCCGATAGGTTGAAGCGCAGGTTTGCTGAGACGGCGGGTGCGAGCGACCCATCGCGGTGTACTGCGCGACCGGGGGGCGTTCCGCGATGGCCGCATTCACACTGACGCTGATGGATTACAAGGATGTCGTGAATCTGGCCGGTGGCATCACCCGCTGGCAGCAGGAGAACCGGTCGGTGGTGCGCGAAGCGCGTTACCTCTGAAGCGGCTTCCAGCCGCCATCGAAAGCCGCGACGTCTTTCTCCGACAGGCGCCGCTTCACGTACAGGTTGTCGAGGGTCCGCTGATCGAAGCGCTCGAGGCGTCCGGCGCTGTTCAGATACAGCCACTCCCTGTGGATGACCAGCAGGAACATGGTCTCCATGATGTCGTCGAAACGAATGGCATGTTGGTTGGCCAGGCGGCGGAAATCTTCCAGCGCCAGCGGTGCGCCCTTGCGCTGATAGGCATCGAGCGCCAGCCCCTGGAGGGCGACGTCCCACTTCGGCATGTCCTCGTCAGACTGCATCGAATCCAGACTCCTCTCTTGTGGCGGTCGGTATTCTAAACGACCCTGAGCGGGATTGCCCGTCATTCGATGCCCGATCCAGCCCGGTCGGCGAGCTCCGCGTACAGGTCGTGCTCGTCGGCATTGATGACGGTGACCCGGATGAAGTCGCCCACCCGAATGTCGGCGTCGCTCTCCAATATCACCTGACCGTCGATCTCGGGTGCATCGGCGCTGCTGCGTGCCAGTACCGTGCCGTCTTCGACGGCATCGACCAGCACGTCCATCTGTGTGCCGATGCTGCGCTCCAGCCTTCGGCCCGCAGGCGGGTGAGAATCAGCTACGAGCCCACCAGCGCCTTGGGACAACCCAGACTGACAAAACCCACGCGGGGCGCTATCGAAACCTCAGCAACTGCCGCATCTCCCGTTGAAACGCCACGTTATACCCCCGGTGCGATGAAGGGGCAGGCGCGCGGAGCAATCCGTTCCCGGTTCTCAGTGGCTCGCCGACTCGCAGCGGCAGAGCTGAGCCTGGATCAGCCTGAGCAGCTCGAACAGAGGTGTGTCGGGGGGCAGGTTCTGGACATCCGAGAACCAGATGTCCTCGATCTGCCCCTCGTGCTCCGCGAGCTTCTCGGTGACCAGGGGTGCGCCGACGAAGATGCCCTGCTGCCCGTTGTCCAGGCGCACCGTGATCAGTTGTAACGGAACCGCTTTCATGGTGCACTCCTTTGACCTCATGAGTGGATCGAAGCATTGTCTGCATTGAAATACCCTGCATGAGTTGTGCCAATAGGGAGGTTTGAAGGATGCTGGAGATCGTGCAACAGGACATCACCACGCTGCCCGTCGATGCGATCGTCAACGCCGCCAATTCCTCGCTGCTCGGCGGCGGAGGCGTCGATGGGGCCATACATCGTGCCGCGGGGCCCGAGCTGAAGGAGTACTGTCGGGGCCTGGGAGGCTGTCCGACCGGGGAGGCCCGTATCACCCCCGGTTTTCGATTGGCGGCGCGGTGGGTGATCCACACGGTCGGGCCGCGGTGGCGCGGTGGCGGGCACGGGGAAGCGGCTTTGCTGGAAAGCTGTTACCGCAACAGCTTTGCGCTGGCGCTCGACAAGCAGCTCAAGAGCATCGCGTTTCCCGCCATCGGTACCGGCGCCTACGGCTATCCGCCGGATGAGGCCGCGCGCATCGCGGTGTCCATCATGAAGGAGCACGAGCCGCATTTTGAGCGCATTGTGGCCTGCTGCTTCTCGGACGCCGACGTCGCGCTCTACAAGGCGGCGCTCGGCTGATCTGCAGTCGATGAGTGCTTCTGTGAGTGCCCCCTGGCGCCCACCGTCGCGGAGAGCGCATCGGGGTGTTGTCCGGGTGCCTGGAGCAGTGCTCCGTATGGGCTATGATCAATGAACCGACGACGTTCGTCCTTTCGCGCCAAGAGGAGGTGTCCAATGCATCATCCCGCCGTACACGAAGATCAATACGCCGAAGCCATGGGACGCTTGCTGGTCCTGTATACCGAGGTCGACCAGTTCATTATGGAGGCGTGCGCCAATCGATTGGCGTCGGCTCCGGACCAGGAGGCGAAGATGGGCCTTGCCAAGCAGGTGGGTGACGAATGCCGCCATGTCCTCATCCAGACAGAGTGGATGCGACAGTTCGGTGTCGCCCGCAGCCCGGTCATTGCTCAGCCGATACTGGACGAGTTGCACGAGGACTTCCGGCAGCTGGACTGGTTTGACTACCTGGTCGATCTTTATCTGGTCATCGAAGCCCTGGGCTCTCAGGCTGTCGAGCAAATCGTGCCGCTGGCCGATCCAGGGACGCGCGAATCGCTGCGCATCCCGCTACAGGACGAAATCGACCACGTGACGTTCGGCATGTCGCAGCTCAAGGAGGCACTCGCCGCCATGGAGCCGGCAGAACGCCGGGCCCGCCTGGAGCAGATTCCGACCCGCATTCAGCGTCTGCTCGAACGGCTGCAGGGTCTCGACCTGCCGGTGA
>JASFKW010000168.1:0-7801 GCA_050118435.1 Gammaproteobacteria bacterium
GTAAAAAACGTGAACGCTTCTACGTGGGGTTGATAGCTCTCTATTAGTACCGGTCGTTGGGCGAATATGTCGAGGCCATACGTCAGCATCCAAAGACAATTCCAGTAAACATTCCATACAGGGGCTTCTGTAAACCATCCTGCGGGTTTTTCAACCGCATTGCCAAATTCGCCCCGTGCGCGAATATTCCCCTCGCTTCCAAATAACAGGTCACGAAGGGCTACCTTGCCGCTGTTCATTTCTGCGTTGAGCTGGTACATCTGGGCCACGAGATTTGTTTTACGCCAGCTGAGCGGGTATGTCGCTTGAAGCCATGCTTCGTTCGCTCTACTTACCTTGAACAGCGGCACGATGGGTGGGTTGGTGCCGCTGTATGCATTGGCATAGACGGCAAAAATCTCTTTCTCATACGCCTGCCAGTCCGTACTGGCTATGTCGTATTGTGGATCAACCGGATCGGTCAGATACGGCATGGGGTCACCGATCGTGCCCTGGGGTGCCTGCAGCCCGATGATGCGGTCCCGCTGCGCTTTCGGCAGAGACTGCATATGCTCCGCCACCATATTGATCATTCGAGACACGTGGTACATGAAATCCGGATCAAGGTAGTAAGGATATGTTGCACCGTTTTGTGTGAGCACCGGCGTCACGCCCGCGTTATAGATCCATTGCGGGCTCAAGTGCCCATGGTAGACCATGGGCATGACGTAAAGACCATTAGCCACAGCTTGCTGGATCTTCTGGTCCAATGGGCTGAAATCAAATGAATTGTCAGCGGGCTCTATGTCTCTCCAGTTCACACTGAGCACGGTCCCTTTGTACCATGGCCTATTCGCGTTTGAATAGCCTTCACCGCCGCCGATCCCCCATATACCGGCCCAATCCGGTTTCCCGTTGAAACTCACGAATGGTGTTGTAACGGCAACCGAGACGCTCTTGGCCACACTCCCCCCTGCTCCGGAACAGGTAAGAGTGTACGTCTGGTTTGAGGTGAGGTTGGTAAGGATCTGTGCGCCGGTGGTAGCTTTAGTGCCGAGCCATCCTCCGCTTGCCGAACAGGAGGTGGCATCAGTTGAGCTCCAGGAGAGCCTGGTGGAGCTGCCCTGGGTAATACTTCCTGGGGTTGCGGTGAGAGTGAGGGCAGGAGTTGTGCCGGTACCACTGACCGGATCTCCGCCGTGATCACTCTGAGCGAGATACAGGGCGTCAGTGACAACCGCCAGTTGCAGGTCCGTGGCGGTAGTCGTCAAAGCAATAACCTGATCCAGATCCTGGCTGCTGTCGCCGGGCAGCACCGGATCTATTTCGGATGGCAGGCTGCCGCTCTGAATGACATCCAGAATATCAGCAATGGTTTCTAATTCAGTGATGGGTGCCAGCGCACGGGCGGCTGCAACTGTAGCGCGGGCCTGTTCGAGCATTTCACTATTGACCGTCACGTTCGCGGTCAGTCCGCTTCCGGCGGCTGTCGGCCGGGTGGTCCGGATTGCATTATCCAGCACATCCGTCGCTATTGAGCCATCAACCCTGAGATTGTTGCTCAAAGACTCAATCAGAACCTGTGCCGCAACGATTGTTGCAACGGCGGTAATGCGGCTGTTTGCATGATCACCGCCAAGCCCATCCAGAATGCCGTCTGATATGTCATCTGCAAGTGCACGGACCACCTCGTCAGCATTGCTTACAGTGCCGGTAAGCAGCAGAGTGTCACGTGCGCGACGAATCATTTCACCCAGTGTTTCGCTGGCTTTGACGACATTGACCACATTGTCGTCGTCGATTTCCGTGCCAATAGGGTCGGCGATCAGCGCCGGATCCAGCCCGAAGTTAAGCTGATCGATAATGGCGGTTTTTACATCGGCAATACTCTGCTCATTCAGACCGCTGGTCATGGAACGTGCGGATTCAACGATCAAAGTGGTGAAGGGAGTGATATTAACCTGCTTCACTGATGGATTTGTCACGACCGAAGCGAGCCTGAAGTCAGGGGCGCGGCCGGTCACCAGGTCAGTACCGTTTATCGCTTCGATGGTCAGCGGATACGCATTGCCCCTGGCCTTTATACGGGCAGAGTAACCAGCACTGCCGTCGCTGGTCTCGGTCTGAATCAGATTGCCGTCCTTGTCGTAGATGTTCAGTGTTGCTCCGACAATCGGACCATCACCAACGCTGCCGCTGATGACTGTTTGAGGTGAGACCGACGTACTATCGTTATTGCCACTGTGGTCGATGCAACCAAAGAGTTGCAACGCCAGTATCACTGCTGACAAGATCTTTAGCCTGGCGGGGACAATACGCTGGGGCATGATAAAATCTCTTCGAACCCCGTACCTGAACGAACCTGGAATCAGGTCGGTGGCTCGAGAACAATCATCGGAAATACAGGCCACTTTGTTCGTGTCGACAGTCACAGCGTGGCTTTGAACGGGTTCACGCTGCGAGCGATCCTTTTGCCGGTGCGAAATAACAGACAGAGAAACAGTGGCATAGGGTCAAGTTCTGCCTTCGGGAAAAGGCATGTTTCTGGGTGAAAAAATGTGGGGTTTTCTATTCAGGCGAGCCGAGGACGGCCTCAACCGTGGCGCTGGTGATGCGATGGCACAGAGTCAAGCTAGAGAAGTTTGTCGTGTTTAACGAATGGCAGCGGCTGGCCGGATAGCGAAGATCGCTGAGCGTGAACATCCGAAATTGCCGGCGCATTTGCCCTTCACTGATCATCCCTAAACGGCAGAAGTTGGCCGGCTTTCACCGTTCTCGGCCTCGCAAAGAATCTGAGTCGTCGGAGTATCGAATGGCGGGTTTCTCAAACTCGGACATTCGCGCGCCCAAAAGCCGTTACAGACTCGTGGTCACGTGTATCTGTCCATGATAACGAGACCAAAAATCGGTAGGGCGTCTGGCAGCGCAGGCAGCGCCACAGGTTGCCGCGGGCGGCTCGGTCGGCATACACAAACCGGTAGATGAGCTCATGGCTGATAGCGAGCGTCTCTTCGAACTCCGCACGGTCGGCGATCTGCTTTGGGCTCCAGTCCTGGCGGATCAGAGCCGCGACGCCCTGCCACTGGCGTTCCGTGGTGCGTCGCCGTGTGCACGAGGTGCGAGCCCGCTCCTCGGCCATCTGCCGGGTGTGTTTGGGCCGGTTCCGCGCCGGCCAGTTGCGGCGCAGCTCGCGGCTGATGGTCGAAGGGCTGGGCCCAAGCAGAGCTGCGATCTCGGTTTGTTTAACTCCGGCTTTCTTCAAGGCGTAGATCTGGTAACGTTCTTCATGGGGGAGGTGTGTGCAGATACGCATGGTGCTCCTCTTTCTTCGCGGAATGAGAACAGCCCAGATGCTACCGCACCCCGCTCTGTCTGACCGCTCAGTCAGAGTTGCACTTCGGAGTTGAATCTAACTCCTATTGACCAGCAACTAGCCACATCTTACGGACAGCCGGTGTTGTGGCCTGGGGACCAAGATGAAACAGGGCCGAAGACGAATCACCCGCCGTCTAGCCATGGTCTGTGGTGTCACGCTGGCAGGGATGTTGTTTGCCTGGCTGGCCTTGCTGGGCCTGGGTATTACCATCCCACTGGACGGTCTCCGCAACCCGATTGAATCAGCCGCCTCGCGGGCGCTTGGCAGGGAAGTCCACTTTGACGGAGCGCTGGCCTTGAGACCCACCATGGGCCCCACCATCGTAGCGCACGATGTCCGAATCGCCAGTTATGCAGGACAGGGCAACCTGCTCCGGGCAGGTCGGGTCACTGTGCGGCTGGCAGCTGTTGCTCTGCTGCGGGGCGAACCACAGGGCGTGCAGATGTTGATCGAGGATGCCAGTATTGGTCTGGATCCCCGGGGCGCTGTTTCGGAGAGTGCAGGCTCTGCTGAACCGGGCGACGCAAGCGCCGGGGTATATACTCGGCTGTTGTCGACAAGCTCAGAGCTACTGACACGGCAGCCCGAATTGCAGGAACTGGTCCTGCGTCGGGTCGCGTTGAATTACCGGGGTGACAGAGCAGGACAAACTTACCAGGCCAAACTCGATGAAGTCCGCGTTCTGACCCGGCCCGGGCAACCGCTTGAGTTGATGCTCCACGGGCGTTTTCAGCAACAGCCGTACAGCATTGAGCTGACTGGTGGACCGCTTGAGGGCTTGCTCACACCAACCGGGCCCTGGCCGTTGCGGGCTGTGGTGCGCTTTGCGGACATCGGGGCGTTGCTCGACGGTAACCTGGAAGTGTCGCCGCAGGGGCTTGCAGTGCAATTTGAGTTGCAGTTTGACTGGCCGGCGGAATTTTCACGGTTTGCGGCGCGCCTCGGACAGGCGCCACTGGACGGGCGGGTATCACTGCTTGAAGACCGGGACCAACCGGTGTTAGTTGGGGAGCTGCAGCTGCCGGCGCTGGACGCCATGTTGCGGTTTGGTGCCGGTGCAGGGCCTGCAAGCGACACGGCTGATCAATCGGTCCGGAACGGGGAAGTGTCGGCCGACAGGCCCATCAGCGTGCCCGTGACTGTCAGCATTGCCGATGTACCGTTTCAAGGCCAGCTGATTGTGGCCGGCCAGGATGCAGAATCCGGGGTGGAACTAGCGCTCTCTGCCACCGATGCCAATGCCGGCGTGTTGCTGACAACTCTGAGCGGGACAACAGGGGTCCGCGGTCGCTTCCAGCACATCGGGTTGGAGATCAGTGTCCGGGCTAGCGGCGAGACGGGTCTTCTGAACAGGGTTGCACTGGCGCTGCAGGTGGACGGCGCCAAACTTTCCTACGGCAATGCCGCCGGTGAACGGCCGGTGGATATGACCGTGGATGAGTTGGCACTGACGCTGCCCGTGGGGGAGGCGGTAACGATGCGCGCACGCGGGGCTCTGCTTGACGAGTTCTTTTCTGTCGAGTTAACGACTGGCGGGCTGGAGGCATTGCTGATGGAGGAGACCTGGCCGGTGACGCTGACCGCCGCAGGCGGCGGCGCGGTGCTGGACATCAGTGGCAAGCTGGCAGCTGTGCAGGCGAATGCGACATCACGCCTACTTGTGGGCCTTTACGGCGAGCGTCTCGGCGACCTTGCTCCCTGGCTGGGTGTGTCGCCTTGTGCGGAGGTGGCTTACACGCTGCGTGGCCAACTGGTCCTTGCCGAGGATATCGGGCGTCTGCAGTTTCTCCAGGTGCAGACAGACAGGACACGGTTCAACGGTGAGCTGGACTGGTCCGGAGACGATCATATAGCCTCGGCGCATGCGGTGCTGCACTTCGAGGAGCTGGATCCTGCAGATATTGATGCACTGGGCCCCCTGGTGAATCGGAGTTCTGGTGAGGGTGCCGCCAGGGGCGTTGCTATCGACATGCCTGTCCTCCCCAGGCCAGTCGAAATCATCAATGCAGATGTCGACCTGACCATCGAACATATCCTGCTCACGCTGTTAGATGTCACCGAGGTTTCGCTATCTGCGCGGTTAAGAGAAGGGGAACTGCAACGCTCCCCGTTTCATGCCCATATCGGTACCGCCGAGTTTCGGGGTTATCTGCAGCCGGCGGATGCAGAGACCGCTGTGGTGTTTGAAAATGAGGACGATGACGGCGCTACCGAGCAGTGGATGGACAAGCTGTTCAGCAGCGCGGTACGCTGGGTCGGGAGCAACGCCGTTATTCCCTTGCGCCGGATATTCAGAAAAAAGTTCTCTGCCGAGGATTCGGCTGACTGCCGGGTTCAAGCTGTTAAAAGCCGCAACTGACTTGTGTGAACTGCTTTTATACTGAGGCATACGCTCAAACCGACAGGAATGTTCAAAGGCTGTCTGTGGACGGTGCACGGGGCCGAGTTGCTATGGATTCATAGCTGTACATGAATGACCGCTTATAGTTCACTTGATTTGGCATATGACGTATATCCGCCGGTCATCCCCGTTGGCGGACCCGGCTTGAACCGGAGCCCGGAGGGGCATACGGGCTTCGTTTCCTCCACGGATGTGACTCAAGCTACGGGGCGCTGACTTCTACCCCGGTGGGACTGACTCCCACTGAACATGCCAGCCTTCGCTGGACGCACTAAAACCCAGAAAGTCGAACGTCTCGTCCGGTACCGTGCAGACGCGTGTCTTCTCCTCGTTGACCGTGAGCTTCAGCTGCCCCATGATCGTGCGCAGGTGCTGCAGGGCCTCCTCAGCCTTGCCGCGTTTGCACAGGATCACCAGGTCGTCTGCATAAATCACGATCCGGCTGCCAAGGCGCTGCTCCAGTCCCCGCTGCTTCCACGCCAGCACAAACCGGCGCATATACAGGTTGGCCAGCAGCGGTGAGATGGGTGCGCCCTGCGGGATCCCGCAACGGCTGTCCTTCGCCACCGTCGTGCGCCGCTTCCGCCCGCGCCCGTCGGTCTCTTCTACGGGGCACTCCAGCCACTGCTTGATCAGCCGCAACACACGTCGATCGACGACGCGGCGCGCCACTGATTTGAGCAGTTCGGCATGGGGGATGCTCCCGAAGTAGTCCGACAGGTCGGCGTCCACAACATCCGGGTGGCTGCGAAACAGCGTCTCTTCCACCTCCACCACCGCCTGCTGGGCACTGCGCCCCGCACGGTAGGCGTACTGCTCCGGTGGAAGATCGGCCTCAAAGATCGGCTCCAGCACCAGCACCGCGGCTGTCATGCAGACCCGATCCCCCAGCGTCGGAATACCCAGGGGCCTGAGCTTGCCCTTGGCTTTGGGGATATACACACGTCTAATCGGTTCCGCTCGATACGTCTCCTCTCTGAGCGCAAGCGCCAGTTCACCCAGCCACCGCTCTCGCCCGTACGCCTCGACATCCGCGAAGTCCTGAGCATCCACACCCGGTGCCCCCTTGTTGGCACGGCACTGGGCATAAGCATGCGCCAGGATGTCTTCCCGGTAGATCTTGTCGTACAGCGCATAGAACCGGAAGCTCGCCTCTGCCTTCGCTTTCGCGTGTAACGCCCTCTGTAGTTTCCGAACACTTCCTGGAGTTGATAGGTTGCCCAATCTCCTGTCCTTCCCTACGTCCTGCGTTTGTCTTGAACCAAGGCCCCTTCCCTCCACCAGCATTACCCGGCTTCCTCGGTAACTACGGGCCCCTCCGCCACCCCACAGCGCCCGGCCTGTCCCTCACGGGCCTCCGGTTGGTCATCCTGTTACCACGCCATCGGGCTTCCCGTGTTGCGCGCGTCTCCCTTGTGTACATGCTGTCGCCACTACCCCGGCACAGCGCCTGGCTGCATCCTTCGCTCACTTCACCAGACGTATCAGCCTTCCCCGAAATGGCGGTCGGGTCGGCCTGTGCAACGACCTTTTCGAGCCTTGCTCAGCGTTCACTCACGTTACGGCCTGCACACTCGCTGGATCACCTGAAAGCGATCCGTTACATCGAAGGCTCCAGCCACTTCGTTACCTCCATGACTGCTCCGATTGCTTCCGGCTGGAGCTATAGCCGGGTGGGTCTCTCACCCACTGGGAAAACGCCGCCTTTGCACGGCGCACGCCAGAACTTGTCATTCCCCAGACAGCACAGAAGGCCCCGGTAGTGGGGGTTTCTGTATGTTCTAGATCGATCACCTTCTGTCCTACATGAACGAAAAGCGAGGGCGACTGTGCACTCCGGGACATGAAAGTCGGACATTAGGCAATCATATTTGGTATGAGAAAAAATAATTTGGCGACCCTGAACTAAGGGTCGCCATTGGCGCACACCGTTCAGTTGTCGTGTGTCTACTGTTGCGATGCCGCTCCAGCGTCAATGAGTCCGTGCCCAAAAAAGGAAGTTCGACCTCCATTACCGTAGCATCGGGCCCGCTCGTCGGCACCGC
>JASFKW010000169.1:0-7790 GCA_050118435.1 Gammaproteobacteria bacterium
GGTGTCGATGCCACCGCGCTGGTGTGCGAGGGGCCGATCGTCAAAACCCTGCTCAGGGAAGCCGAGCGGCTCCACGCCGATCTCATCGTCGTGACCTGCCACAGGCACAGCCTGTTGTACCGTGCCCTGGCGGACGGTGCCGGTGAGCGGCTGCTGCACGAGTCCCGCCGCCCGGTGATGTTCGTGCCGGAGCCGCGTCGGAAGCCGTCCAGACACCACAGCGAAGACAATGGCGGGGAGCGAAAGGCGCAACCGGGGGAGTGAGCGAACGTCTCCTCTGGAAGCTGTCCCGTGTCCTGTACAGAGACCCTCAAGAGCTGGGAACGCGAAGGCTGAATCGCTCTCAACGACGACTGCATCTCAATTAATCAGCTTTCCTCGAGAAGGTCCCCGCCAGGGCGATAGCCCGCTCGGCATAGCACCGCGAGACAGCCTGCTGCTGGGGGACGCTTGCGGGTCAGTGCCTCCTTGACCGCCTCGGCCTGCTCGGCCGCCTGATAGAGATCCAGCCATGTGACGGACGCAATCCCGGACTTGCCGTGCGCGGCACGCGGCGCCCGGCTGTGGATGGTGACGTCCTCAAGCGGCAGGTAGCCGTCGGCGAAAGCGGCCGAGGTATCCACCTGCCTGTGACGCGGCAATGACGCATTTTTCACCCACTTCGCATAGCCGGCGCCGTTTAACAGAACGAGGTCGGCCTTGCGGTAGCGTCGTACGGTTGGCTCGTCCGGCACCCACACCGCAGGATCGACTGTTTCAGGCGCGGGAAACACCACCTCGACGTGCTCGCCACCAATGCGCTCGGCAAAATACTGCAGCGGATAATTCACCGCAAAGACCACCAACCTGTCGCCGGCAGGCGTAGTGTCGGACATTGCACACAACAGAGCCATCAGCGCCAGGGCCCGCAAGCCAGTTTTCGGAACTCTTTTCAACCCGTAACTCTCCCATGCAGACGTGGTTAAACAGTTGGCAGCTTTTTCGTGAAGCTGCTGAGGCTCGTGCGCCACCCCGCGGGGCCCGTACCGGCTTCCCCTCGGGGGCTGGAGATTCCCGATACCATACGTAAAATGCCCACTGCGGGCATGCCAGACAGCCGATGGAGCTCCGGCGCGCCGCGAAGACTCGAAGCCGGCGGCACCGCAACGATTCTCCGGCGGACTTACCCTGTCCGCGAGTGTTCCTGCTAGACTCCGGTTATCAATCACACGGACAGGAGCGAAATCATGAGCATTGGCCGCAACCTGGGCATCGGCGTGGTGGTACTGCTCGTTATCGTGATCGGCATAGTGTTCTATGCAGTGTCCTCTCTGGATTCGATCGTGGCCGCTGCCATCGAGAAGTACGGCTCGCAGGCCACCGGTACGCCTGTCACCGTATCGGCCGTGGACATCGACCTGCGGTCGGGGCAAGGCTCCGTCAACGAGCTCAGTGTGGCCAATCCTGCCGGGTTCTCCGCGCCTCACGTCTTCACCCTCGGTAACATCAGCACCAAGATCGACCTGGCCAGCATCACCTCGGACCCCATCATCATCGACGAAATCAGCGTCCAGACACCGCACGTGGTCTACGAGATAAATAAGTCTGGCCAGTCGAATATCGCGGCATTGCAGGACAATCTTGCCGGCTCGAGTGGTAGCGGTGAAGGCAAAAGCGATACCGCCGATGGCGAGGGCCCCGGGCTGGTCATCCGTACGCTGGTGATCGACAGCGGCCAGATCGATGCCAGAGTGGCGGCCGTGCCCGAGAAGGATCTGTCGGCCAAGCTGCCGCGCATCGAGCTGAGCAACCTCGGGGAAGATCAGGGCGGCACGACAGCGCGCCAGGTTGCGGAACAGGTCACATCCGCCATCCTCGAGCGCGTCGGCCCTGCCGTGGCCGACCTCGGTCTCAATCAGTACCTGGGTCAGAGTGTCGAACAGGCCAAAGAGCAACTGGAGGGAAAGCTCAAGGACAAAGCCACAGAGTCGGGCAGCGGCGCACTGCAGGAGGGTAAAGACAAGCTCGAGGGTCTGCTCGGCAAATAGCCGCGCAAGCGGGAGACCTGCGCAACACACCTCTGCTCTGTCATCGCGCCGCAACGGCAACCGCCGTTGTCGGCATTTCAAACGGCAGAAGCCGGATTGCCACCGGCCGATATCACTCCTGCAGTGGCGGGTGGCCACCGACTTCTTCGAGCAGGGCCTCGCACCGGTCGACCTCGCCCTGGGCACGGTCGGCTGCGGCCTTGGCCACCAGCGCCAGGCCGCCGGTCGCAACCGCGGCGCCGGCGAGCAGCGTGCCCTTCTTGTCCAAACCGATACGGGGGCTCGCCAGTGTCCCAACGAGCTTCACGAAGGGCGTGACGAACATGTCCGCGCTCACGCCCACACCCTTGCGCGGCTTGGTATCGAACTCGATGTTCAGCTCCTCGCTGTTCAGATCGATGTCGCCGGTTCCCACCGCCTTGACCTTTTCGGTCTGAAATAGCAGGCCCGCGATGTCCGCCTTGCCGTCGGTGATGTCGAGCCCAGCAATGGTGCAGTCAAGCGTGGTGGTCTTCTCATCCTTGGCAAAGGGATTGAGTGCGCTGAACAGCTGCGCCACCACATCACCCGACACCTTGGCAAGCAGATCGTTTTCCATCTGCCCCTTACCCTGGCTGACCAACACGCGGCCGGTCGCCGAGGACGCCAGTGCGCGCGGTGAGTTTCCGCTGGACTTGATATCCACCGTGATCCCGATCGGCGGTATCAGGGACGGATCCGCGACGTCTCCGGAGATCAGGTTGACACGCAGATCGCGCATGTTGACATTGAGATCCAGGTTAGCCGAAGCGTCGGCTGTCGCGAGGGAGATTGCGCTGACCGACTTGCCGCCTTCTGGTCCGCGAAAGCGGTTTTTGAGCTGCAGGTGGCCGTCCTCGAGATCCACGGCGGTGGAAACATCGAGCAGAACGATATTGTTGAGGGTCAAGCGACCGATGTCGGCCTCGACGTCGATGTTGGCCTTGTCGAGCTCTTCGAAGGGCAAAGGCTGTTCGACGAAAACGTATTTACTCTCTGCCTTGTCCTGTTCGGGCTCCGGCTCTGCTTGCTTTTCGCCTGCAGCACCCTTTTCTCCGGCTTCCGGCTCGCTTCCACCGACAAACGGCGTCAGATCGAGACGTTGAGATTTCAACTTGCCGGTGACCGCCGTTTTCGCACCCATGGCGACCATGAGTGAACCGGCCAGCTCACTCTCGCCGAAGGTCGTCTCGATCCCCTCGAGCATTACCTGCTCAGGTGCCAAAGTTGCGGTCGCAGCCGCAGAAAACGGCAGCTCCGGCAGCCCCGCGCTCAGTGCCGCGAGGCTGGGCCCGCTCGCCTTGAAGGCAAACTCGGCCGTGTCCGTCTCCTTCCCGAGGCTGCCGTCGAGCTCGAGTACTGCCTCGCCGAGCCGCGCCTCGATGCCCTCAAGCTGGATTTCTTGCGCGAGCGTCGAGATGCGCCCGTCGACCGTCAAATCCTGGGCCGGCAGACCCTCTATTGCCAGTGCCTTACCCACCTTCTCCAGCGCGGGCACGGCCGCTTCGAAGCTGACCGCATCGTCCTGCCGCGTGGCCGAGAGGGTCGCGGCGATGTCACCCGCTTTGGCGTCGACGGCCAGCCGGGTGCCGGGTTCAACGCTTGTCACCTGCGTCTCGACCTGCAGCGCGCCACTCAACGGCAGCTCGACAGCAAAATGCTCCAGGAGCTGCACTATGTCATCGCTGCTCGCCACCGCCTTGATATCGACACCGCTCGCCTGCGCGAGATCCGCGATGCTGCCGTCGACATCCAGCGCCAGGTTTCCGAGCGCGCTGTTCACATCGATATCGATGTTCTTGCCCGTCGCCAGCGCCTGATCGGGGCCCAGCCTAGCGGCCAGTGTCAGCGGAAGCTCATCGACCTCACCTTCGCCGTCCAGCACGGTGTATCCGTCGGCATCGGTCGTGATATCCAGCGAGGCCAGCGAGGCCACGAAAGGCTCCGTTTCGGGCGCCTTGTAACGCAATCTGATGTTGCGCAGCTCGGCGTTTTCAATGATGACCGGGACGCTGGCTTCACCTTCGGATTGACTTTCTGGCTGCTCGGCCGGTTCGCTTTCTGGCGGGGCTCCCATTGCCCAGTTTCCCTCACCCTCGTCACGGGTCTCCACAAGCACGTCGACGTCGTGCAACCGGAACTCCTCAATGCGGACAGGCCCGGAAATCAGCGACCACAAGCCGAGGCGGACCGACAATAGACCGACGTTAAACAGGGCCGGCTCAGAGCCCCAATCAGCATTGGACAGGCTGACATCTTCGACCAGGATCCTAGGGGAAGGCACGATGTCGATGTCGAGCGGCCCCTCAAGCTTCAGCTGCCGGCCTGTGGCATCGGCCACCGCATCCTCGATTCGGGGTCTGAGCCAGTCGAGGTCAGCAAAACTTAGGTAGAGCACCGTCGCCAACACGACGACGATCAGCGTGACACCCAACCACTTCAGTACGCGCAAGATAAACATTCTTAATCCTCCCTCAGGACCGACGAGCCACAGATTCACCCCTTCACGCCTTCGGCGTACCCCGACGCAGGCTACTGCTTGTGCGGCGGCAACGCGGTCTCACCCGAGTTGCGCGCCACTTCCCAGGGCCTCTGCGAGCTCCCCGAACAGCTGCTTTTCCGCCTCACTCACCTGAGTTCCGCCGAAACCGAGAAAGCCCCCTTCATGCGCAGCCTTGGCAACATTCTCCGCCACCGCCATAGCCCATTCCCGGTATTGGGCGGCCTCCTCAGCTGTGGCTTTCAGCGCAAGGAGACCGGCCACAGCCCGGCTGTCGTTCAGCAACAGCGTGCGCATTTTCTCTGGCGAGTCGATTCCTTCCTCCTTGAGACGTGCGATGGCGTGCTCGCGAATCGCCTTCGCTTGTTCCCTGGCCTGACTCCGGTCCTCAAGGTTGGGAAGAATGCCCTGAATAATCTCGTTGTCTGGATAACTTTTGAGTCCGCTGGCGTAGGTCTTCGCACTCGCGAAAAGCTCCTTCACCGTCCCTAGACCACTGCTCTCGGCGAATGCCATTGCCGATCCGATAAGGATTGGCGTCGTCGCAAGCAGCTCCTGTTCAGACTGGGTGAATCTTTGCTCGAATGACATGGCAACCCTCTCCTCTGTTTAGGCTGTCCGGTGGCCATTCCCGGACACTGTATCGGTTCGCCGGTGCGCCATCGTCCCGCCTCCCGTTGGCCGCGTCCGCCATTGGAAGCCCCCGTATCATCGCGCTCGATCCACAGTACACAGGCTGGAACGCGCGCTGCAGGTTTCCAGAGCTGAAACAGACGTCAATCTCCGAAGGTGTCACAGTCGCTCAACCGACCGCCCCTAACACCACGCGAAAACCATTCGACGCGCTGTTTGGAGCTGCCATGCGTGAAGGTATGCGGGATGGCGAATCCCTGAGCCTGTTTCTGCAATCGGTCGTCACCGATAGAGGCAGCCGCAATCAGCGCCTCCGCGAGATCCCCCTCTTCGAGAATGTCGAACTGCTTATGAGCATGGTTTGCCCAGAGGCCGGCATAACAGTCGGCCTGCAACTCGAGCCGGACCTGGAGCCGATTCTTCCCGGCCTTTCCCAGTACCTGCTGCTGCGCCCTTTGCACCTGTTCCAGGGTGCCTTCCAGATTCTGTATGTGATGGCCGATTTCGTGCGCGAGGACATAGGCCTGGGCGAAGTCACCACCGGCCCCGTGCTCGTTCTTCAAATCCTCAAAGAAACCGAGATCGACATAGACCTTCTGATCTTCCGGACAGTAGAACGGACCCATACGCGCGCTGGCAGGTCCACAGCCGCTAACGGTCGAACCACGGTAGAGTACCAGCACGGGAGCCGGATAGCGTGCTCCCGCCTGCGCGAAGACACCCGACCACACGGCCTCTGTATCCGCCAGCACGGTCTTTATGAACGCAGCCTGCTCATCGTCTGCCTGTTCGTCAACCAGCCTGTAGCCCCCATCACCCATGAAGGTCGACAGATTCAGAAAGCCGCCAAAATAGGCCACCGCCACAATTCCGACGAAGGCGAGACCGAGCTTGGACCGTGTCAGCCTTTTCAGGAGTGGCCAAAGCAGAAGAATCGTCTTGAAGGAAGGCGCACCACCACCCGCACCACCGAGATGCCTTCTGTCATCGACGTTCGAGCTTTGTCTTCTGTTACGCCATTTCATGATAGGATCTCAGCCTGGCTTCGCAATCCATGGATGCCCATCAGCGCATGCCCGAGAGCGTAGCCCAGGGGGGCTGGGTCGGCAAGGCTGCGCCTACTCCGCTAGCGGGCTTCAACGAGAATGCCCCCCGATGCCAATCCTCTCAGACGCAGACCGCGATTCCCGAGACTGAGCTGGGCCTGGCTCAGGCGCAGCGATCCCAGATCGAGCCGCACATCTCCCGGCAGGATTCGGGTCAACACCTTCCGCAGCTGTTGTGTCCAGTCGGCCATCCTCTGTTTCAGGTCCCGGTTGGCGGCTGCCTCCAGGGTTTTGCGGATATGGCCTTGGAAAAGCTGTGCCAGCGGCTCCAACGCGGGATTATCGGGTAAAAACGTGTAATCAAGGTCTTGCAGCTGGAACGCCTGATCTTCCTCAATGAAAACCACGCTGGCGCTGAGCCTGAGGTCTCCCACGGCGTCACCCGTCAACCTGGCGTTGAGACGCAGTTTCTGTCCCTCGCCACCCAGCTCGACCGCTTCTGCGCCGACCCGGTAGCCCTGGATTTCAATCGGCTCACTGGAAAGCAGCTCGTTCAGCGCACGATTGAGACCTGCATAATCCAGGTTCACGATCAGCTGCAAATTCAGCCCTGTCCAGGGAGGATAAAACCGCATCAGCGGTGGCAATGGTCGGGAGGCAGCGACGGGTTCGGAACCCGCAAACAGGGTCGGCAGCATGAGCACAGCGAGGTGGGCGTCCACGCTGCCGCCATGGGCCACCAGCGGCGAAAGCGCGACCGCCTGCGGATTCAACAGCAACCAGCGTCCAACCCCTACCTCTACCGGCTGCTGCAACAGCGACCAACTCCGCTTCGCCTGCTCTCGGGTTGCACGCAGACGCGGCTCGAGCGCGGCCAGGGCGGCACGCATCCTGTCTTCCAGTTGCTCCCGGAATTCCTTCCCCACAAGGGGTGTTACATCCACATCCGCGATCGTCATCTCACAACGATCCAGGAACCGGGTGGGTACGACGCGGAACTCCGGCCGCAGCGTCCAGTCGGGACGCCAGGAAAGACGGATCAATACCCCGATGATAGCCTGGCGAGGGGGCTCCTCCACGCCACAGCTGGACCGCAGCTTCAGCGCGCCGAGCACATCCTTGCGCGCCTTTATCCAGTAGCGCACGTGGGCCTGTACCAACAGTGTGTCGCCCCGCATATCGAAGTGCAGCGGTCCCCGCCACGCCCGGTATTTCGTCTTGATGCCATAGACACTGTGCCAGTCGCGCCAATTGCCCGCTTGAAGGGGCATCTGAACTTCTGCCATTTGAAACAGCCGGTCGAGCGGCAGCCGAATCGGGATTTGAACAACTGAGGGCGCACGCTGTGTTGCTTGCTGCCCGACCACAGGCCGCACCGATGCGCCGCCTGCCAAGACATCGGACATCACTAGCAGCAGAAAAACTGCGCTGGCGGCGTACACACGCCTCCGGACTATGGCGCCGCCTGATTCGGTCTCCGGTTTCCTTGATAACATCGCCACCACCATAAAGAAAGGAGCATTGACGTCGCTGCGGTCAGTATCGCCGGCGAAAAACCAGCTATGA
>JASFKW010000170.1:0-7763 GCA_050118435.1 Gammaproteobacteria bacterium
GTGCCGGGTGGAGGCTGTCCAGAAGAAATTCGGCGAATTCCTTGTCTGAGGGAAAGTGCTTGGCTGCGAGATAGAAAGGCTCGGTTCTGAACAGCCCCATCCCGTCTGCACCGCACTCCATTGCGCGCTCCACGTCTTCCCGACTGCGCACGTTGGCCATGACGGCGATCTCAATTCCGTCCAGGGTAACCGCCCGCTCGCTGGGGCTGATCTGGGCAATCGTTTCCTTGTGCTGTTGCACTTCGGCAAGACCTTTTTCGTACCTTTGCAGGGCTCGAGAGTCCGGGTTGATGACCGCCGTTCCCGCGGTCCCGTTCACAAGCACAACGTCTCCCGTGTGGACAGTTTCAAGTAGCTCGGGAATCTCGCCCACACAGGGAATGCCGAGCTCGCGGGCAAGAAGGGCCGCATGCGCTGCGGGGCCGGCGAACTCTGCGAGTACCGCGACCGTGGACGAACGCGAGAGAAACACTGTGTCCGAAGGGAGCAACCGACGCGCGACGAGCACGGTGTTGGCAGGCAGGTTCTCGAGGCTATGTGCGTGAATCCCGCCCAATGACAGCAATAAGCGGCGGGATAAATCGTCTATGTCTTCGCCACGCTCCCGCAGCACTTCGTTGTTCATGTCTCTGAATCTGCGCGCCAGCACTCTGAACACGGTTCTGACCACCTGCTCGGCATTGATCAGCTCTGCTTCCAGGAATCTTTTCAGTTCATCGACAACAGAGGAATCGAGCAGCATAGCCTCTTGCGCGAGGAAAATGTCGGCCGAGTCCCTGCCCAATTTGCGCTCAATCTGCTGCGCGTCGATCGTCAGGCAGTGCCGCACATCGTCGATGGCCTTGTCGATTCGGGCCTGCTCTTCACCGATCTGGGCTGGGTCTATCCCGTAGAGTTCGGAGTCTCGCTGCAGCACGTCTATGTAGACGAATGCCTGGCCTCTGGCCAGCCCGGGTGAGACGCCCGTTCCAGGCAGCGTAAACATCCGGTCTGTTCCCGACATTGTCTGCATCAGTCGGATCCCTTTGCTGACCTGACGGGTAGCAGACGACCGAAATCTGGCGGCAACGCAAGAGCGGCCCGTTGAGCTTTGCCCAATTCCGTCAAGGCCGAGCGCACCGGTCCTGTTCCTTGCGGTAAGGCCGATCACATTCCCGGTCGTTTCCGGAATAGTTGAGGTGAGCGGTTTCCGGAACCTGCACAGCGACGCAAGCACCGTTGACCGTGCGATACCCGCGACCGCACTCCCAGCCACTGCCGTACGACGATTCCGTCAGGTGTGCATTCGCCGGTACTTTGACGGCGACGCCGTTCTCATCGCGCGCTCGATACCCGCGGTCGCACCTCCATTCGTTGCCGGTGGAGTTCAGATAGGCATTGCGCGGCACCTCGACGGCGACGCAAGCCTCATCGACCGGGCGATACCCGCGCTCGCATTTCCACCGATCGCCAGAGGGGTCCAGGTAGGCATTCGGCGGCACTCTGATGGCGACGCAGGTCTCATCGACCTCACGATAACCTCTACTACAGTCCCAAACCTGTCCGTAGGACCTGTTCGTTGCGTAGGCATTTGCAGGCACCTTGACGGCTGCGCACGCGCCGTCGACCTTCCGGTAGCCTCGATTACATTCCCAACCGCTCCCGTAGCTCTTGGCGCGTGCATTCTCCGGCACCTCGGGGGAACCGCCCTGGGCGAACACAAAGCCGGGAGTACCTCCGAGAAGTGCCAGAAGAATTAAGTGGTGAATGGATAAGGCACCTGGTCGTGGTGTTTTGTTCATGTATCGTTCCTCATTGTGGATAGTGCATGCGGGTTGCCCCCGTCACTGTTTATTCAGGTGTTCTCCGGGGGTGTTGCGTGGCTTGCGCAAATGCCGTCGCGAGCTGCGATCGTTTCGCCAGGCCACCAACAGGCGGGTGCACCAGGGTGACCATAGTCATACGGCCTTTCCGTTGCGCTCAGTTCAGGGCAGTGGAAACCATCAAGGGTTGGTGTCAAGGGAGCAGCAGTCGTGAGATGGCGTGCAGAAAGATGTGGCAGCAATCCGGAATAACGGCGTATCACGCGGTATCTGCGCGCCAGCAGGGTAGCTGTTCGGCGCGGGTTGGCGAAGTTTCGTCAACCCGCGTAAGCAGGTGTCATTACCCGTTTATGACGTGAGCGATCTAGCCGCCACGGTCGTCGTCATCTGCGGCTGGGTAGGGCAAGCGCAAGTTGGGGTGGTTGAGCGGCGTGTCCGTATACGCAGGGTCGATGGTGCTGGTGAGATGCTCCGGTTCGTGTAAGCGATGGCTCTGAGTCTGATCGCGCGCCAGCGGATCGGTAGCGAGCCAATTCAGATATTCGAACTTGATGGCGGGTGCTGCTTGGGAAGGTAACAGTCTGGACATGGTGATCTCCTGTGACTCATCGCCTGTCGCTCGTATGGCTGCGCGTCGTGCGCCGCTCCTTGCGGGAGCTCCATCCTTGTATCAAGGCGCCGGTTGGCGGCTAAGGGTGTGGCGATAGTCCAGCAATCAGTATAGGCGTTTCTTCGGGAAATAGCTGATCATATTATTTGATGAGTCGGAGGCGATCAGGAATCGGCCCTGGTGCGCGTTGGACTCATCGATTGCTGCCGCGTGGTCGGTAACTGTGCCGAGTTTGGGGGGCAGTCATCAATGCCGGGTTTCGTTCGTGCCTTTTTCTGTTCGTACATCCGTTTATCCGCGAGCGAAAGATAGTCGGACAAGGTCAGATCGGACGCGGGATTACACCGTACGATTCCGATGCAGAGCGAAATCCGGTAAGGCGGTGATGAGCGCTGGCGAAAGCTTTCGATGTTGGACTGTATCCGGGACAGGACCACTTCCGGCTGCGCTGCGTCGAGAGTGAATGCCGCGAATTCATCTCCGCCGAGCCGGGCCACGACGTCGCTGTCCCGGAATGACTCCTGGAGAATCCGGCCGCAATCCTGAATGAGGCGATCGCCGGCGTCGTGGCCCAGACCATCGTTCACGGCCTCCAGCTCCTCGAGGTCGGCGTATATCAGTGCGCTCGGTAGCCCCTTGCCGCCGCGCGACCTTGAAGCTGCGTTCCGCGTGCAGGAAAAACCCGCGCCTGTTCAACATGCCGGTCATGACATCGGTAACCGAGATGCGGTGGAGTTTCTCCTCCACGCGATCGCGTCGATGCAGCTCCATTGCGTGCTCCCGGGCTGCCTCTGCGATCTCCTCGGTTCGGGCCGCAACGCGACCCTCAATCACCTGCCTGCCCCCGACATTGCCTAGGGCCGCAGCCGTGCGCTCCCCAAGGTGGCGTAGGGTAGAGATGTGTCTGGCGAACTGGCTGAGACTCGCTCTGCGATACCAGAGGACGGCCAGAACGCCAACCGGCTTGATCGGGGGAAAAGGAAAAGCAAGCAGGCTCGCCTTGAATCGCGGAGCCAGCCAGTTCCAGGACCGATTGCGGGTCGGGTGCCTGCAGCAGATCGCGCGCCAGCGCCAGCAGGCGCAGCAGTTTGGCAGCCGTCGCGGTCGGCAGATGTGTCATGACTAAACTCCGGAGAAATTGACTTCAAAATGATCGAGTCTTGGATTATGGCCCGAACCAGCGACTGTATCCTGGGTCAGGCAGAGCAAGCTACCCGCACCACTCTACGCTCCCGGGGGATGCCCGTCATCGTCATTTGGTGAGTGTCACAAGGATGTCGGCGTACCAGGCACAGTTCAGCCCCGAGGCCTCATCGAGTATCAGGTCGGGTGTACCGAGATCCAGCCTGCCGAGTGGACCCCGAGCAGCGTCCACGCAGGGCCCCGCGCGCCGGATCCGCATGCACATCACGACAGGCGTCCCGCTGGTCCCCGGTGGGTACGCGCGTCGGTGACGAAGTAGGCCTCAGCCAGGTACGGGGGATGAACTCGGGACGCTTCGTGATGCATTCTTAAGTGTTTCTATAACAAACGGAAAGTTATAGTATTATGCTATTTTCTGACATCATCCGAATCCGGGGGATAAGGTCGACTCCCCTTGGGGACGCCATATTGTCTTGTAAGTAATGGAAACCTAAAAGAATAATAAGTCAGGTTTCCATAGTAAAACTGTCCAACCCCTAACCTGCGGGTTTAACAAGTAAAAATACAGGGGTTCGCCTACCTCTGCCGACGCCACACTAATCCCACTGCGCTATGAGAAATGGCCTTTTCTTACTCTGTGGTGAGAGTCCCTGCTAATCGTGTCAAGACGTCGCTTAAACTCATGTTCATACGCGGCTTGAACGATATATCGATATACGATATATTTCGAAAATGCTGAAGAGCCTTGCCGACAAGACGACCCGGGATATCTATGACGGCGTCAACAGTCGTCAGGCGCGGAAGCTACCGCGTGAATTGCACGACAAGGCGCGGCGATTGCTGGACCAGATCAATGCGGCCCCGACACTTGACATGTTACGCATTCCGCCGAGTAACCGGTTGGAGAAATTGAAGGGTGATCGGGCAGGGTTCTGGAGCCTGCGGATCAATGACCAATGGCGCATTGTTTTCCGTTGGCAAGGACAGGATGCGACCGATGTGCAAGTGATTGACTACCATTAGGTGAATGACATGTTACCGAAGAAACGCCCCCCGACACACCCCGGCGAGATGCTGCTGAAAGAGTTTCTGGAGCCGCTGGGTGTGACCCAGAAAGCTTTCGCCGCACACCTCGGCTGGACGTATGCACGCCTTAACGAGGTGATCAACGGTCGCCGTCAGGTCAGTGCGGATTCTGCATTGGCGTTGGGGGAGGCGCTCAAGACCGGCCCCGAGTTCTGGTTGAACCTGCAACGCGACTGGGATCTCTGGCATGCCATGGATTCGCACCGGAAAGTGCCACCGCTAAAAAAGGCAGAATAGCAACGTCGTCCTGGTGGTCCTTGCCCAGTACCGTTGCAGGGTCTTGCACTTCAATGTTACGGAACATTCCATCGCTCAATGGACCGGGCAGGAAATCGTTGAAGCGTTTTCTTGATAAACGGTTGGCGGCCTGATGGGGCGGCGTATGAGTCTTCGGCAAGGACACCTTATGGCGCCTGCGGCAGGCAGCGTGCCCGTTGCAAAGTGCTGATCGGAATCACGCGGGGTTCTCCGCCGGCTGGGCGGGCCCGGGCAGTGCGGTTTCCGGCAACATCAGCAGCGAACCGATGAGAAAGCCTCCGGCACCGATCAGGGTGAACAATGAGGCGAGTCCGGCCGCATCGAAACCAGGCGCCTGGGGCGGCACGAAAGCGAATACGGCGGAAATCATGAAAGCAACACAACCGAGCAGGTTAACGAACGTGACCCACCATGAGAGGCTTTGCGGGCGCCACGCGAAATGCGCGTGAGAGGTTTCAGCAAACGCCAGGTGGCCGGACGCGAGGAACAGCAGCGAGCCCGCCACGTCAGGCGCCCAGATCGCCAGATCCTGCTGCAGCCAGTCCAGCTCGGGGAGCAGGGCATCAAAGGTGTTGATGTTGAACAGCAGCGTCCCCGGAAACTGTAACGCGCAACTCAACCAGCCAATGTCGTGCGGGCGCCAGCCGAACGCCACGGTTCGCGGTTTTTCAGTAACGCCCAGTGGCGAGAACTCGCCGGCGTTGGCCGACTGAAACAGCTGCAGGTAAGCCGCCGTCGTGAACGGAATCGAGCCGGCGAAAAAGATCATGTTGACCGCACGGCTGTCGAGCGACCACGCCTGCGCAAGCCCCGGGGCCAGGCTCAGGACGCCGCCGAGGATGAACAGGGAAGCGCCCAGCGCAAAGATCATCGCAATCCACCAGTTCAATTGCCGGGGCATCCATAGACTGCGCAGCGAGACCCGGCCAAGTCGCAGCGCTTTGGTGGCTGGTTCTGCAGGCAGCCTCTTGCGGTGCACCCGGGAGTGCCACACCACGCGCGAACCGTCACCAGATCGGTAGGTCCTGTACGTAATAAACGGCCAGGGTCCGCGTGTTTCGATCGGCTTCGACGACTCTGTACTGTGGGTGCGGGTCAATGATGGAACCCGGACGCTTCCTCACTGGTCAACGGCGTTTGCACTGGGTGTTTTGCAAAGTAATCGAGGGCTTGCTTGAAGTCCTCGACCAGCAGCGAGCCCAGATCCCGGCTGACGCCGTGGCGGACCAGGACACGCTGAATGACCACTTCCTCGCAGTTCGCCGGCAGGGAATACGCCGGCACCTGCCAACCGCGTGCACGCAGGCGGTCCGCCAGGTCGTAGAGCGAGTAAGCGGGTTCGGTTCCGTCTCTGAGTTTCCAGCACACGGCCGGAATGCCGGCGTCCATCGCGCCGCTGTAGATCACTTGGAAGGGACCGATGCTGTCAATTTCGTATGCAATGTGCTGCGCCGTCTCATAACAGGCCGTGTGGATCTTTTTGTAGCCTTCCTTGCCGAGGCGCAGAAAGTTGTAGTATTGGCAGGCCACCTGGCCGCCGGGGCGCGAGAAGTTCAACGCGATATCGCGCATGTTGCCCCCCAGGTAGTTCACCCAGAACACCAGGTCGTCGGGCAGGTCCTGTTCCTCGCGCCAGATCACCCAGCCGACCCCCAGCGGTGACAGGCCGAATTTGTGTCCGGAGGCATTGATCGACCGGACTCGCGGCAGGCGAAAATCCCACACCAGGTCCGGCGCACAGAAGGGCGCGAGAAAACCGCCGCTGGCACCGTCCACATGAATCGGAATATCCAGTCCGGTGTCCTGCTGATAGCGGTCCAGCGCCGCGGCAACCGCCTGCACGGGTTCGAACTGGCCCGTGAAGGTCACGCCGAGTGTGGGCACGACACCGATGGTGTTCTCGTCACAGCGCTTGATCACTTCTTCCGGTGTCATCAACAGCCGTCCCTTGTCCATGGGAATCTCGCGGTGTTCGACATCCCAGTAGCGGGTGAACTTGTGCCAGCAGATCTGCACCGGCCCGGTGATCAGGTTGGGTTTGTCGATGGGTTTTCCCGCTGCCCTGCGTTGCGCTTCCCAGCGGCGTTTCATCGCCAGTCCGCCGAGCATGGCCGCCTCACTGGATCCCGTGGTGGAGCAGCCGACGGTGTTGGCCGCGTGGGGCGAATTCCACAGATCCCCCAGCATGTGCACGCAGCGCGCCTCGATTTCGGCGGTTTG
This sequence comes from Gammaproteobacteria bacterium, assembly GCA_050118435.1. Taxonomy (GTDB): domain Bacteria; phylum Pseudomonadota; class Gammaproteobacteria; order DSM-19610; family DSM-19610; genus Thiogranum. The sequence continues at coordinate 7,120 of JASFKW010000170.1, forward strand.
TGGATATTCGTCCTTGTCGACCATGTTCTTGTCGATGCACTCGTCCATCAGTCGGTGCACCTCGGGTTCCAACCAGGTCTGGCAGAAGGTGGCCAGGTTCTGACGCGAGTTGCCATCCAGCATCAGTTCATCGTGGACTACCGCGTAGGCATGGCGTGGATTGTGCTCGCCGGCAGGAAAACGGTACTTCGGCATGCTGACCGAGAGATCGACAGAAGCGTAGGTTTCCTCGTCGATGGCGTCGCGCATCGAGTCCTTGCTGTGTAGCGGCATGTCTGTTCCTCCTGTTGTGGGTGGTCGTCAGCGAATGAAGGGTCGCAGTGATCGGACGATGACGATTAGTCTTTCACCCTGCTGCAGTGGCAGTCAAGGCAGCACCGGAGGGCGCGGCCGCCATTATCTCGCTTACCGAAGCGCTGTATTTCGCTTTCATTACAGGCTTGACTGTCGGCTATGGAGACATCGTCGCGACCACCGCCATCGGCCAGGTGATCAGCGTGCTGCTCGGTTCGGTCGGTTTATTGTTTGCCGGTCAGGTCGTGGCCATGGCGGTGCGTGCGCTTGAGCAGGCTATTTGGAGTCAGAGTAAAAACGCGTCAGCGGCTTGCTCAGGTTTGCACGGAGCGCAAGCATCTTTGCTGCGA
>JASFKW010000171.1:0-7416 GCA_050118435.1 Gammaproteobacteria bacterium
ATAATGGCTTATTTAAAAGCAGTCAGCAGTCAGCAGTCAGCAGTCAGCAGTCAGCAGTCAGCAGTCAGCAGTCAGTTACACTATCTCTACCAATTTACGCAAGAAAACCTAATTTTAGCTCGACACAATCGCCTATAAATGATACCACATAATTACCTAGGATTCGTTCAGCTTAATAACCTGGAATTAGTACAATACAAGATCCTCTATAGTTCATGGCGGCTCCCTCGGAAAAACTGGCACGATCTCTTGAAGCTTTGAAAGACCTCCAGGACCGCGGCGTTGTTGCAATTCGTTCAAGCGACCTGGGACGCATCGACCGGGAGCGCCTTGTCGCAAACGGCTTCCTGCAGGCAGTGATAAAAGGGTGGTACATCCCGTCCCGTCCAGACGAAATTGCCGGCGAAAGCACCGCATGGTATGCCTCTTTTTGGGGGTTCTGCGCCTCGTATCTAAACGAGCGCTTTGGCACCGATTGGTGCCTTTCGCCGGAGCAGTCGATCTCCCTTCATGCAGGAAACCGGACGGTCCCTCCTCAACTCCTGGTCCGATCACCGAAAGGCGATAACAAGATCACGGAACTTCCGCATGGCACGTCGCTTTTAAGCGTCCGGTATAACATGCCAGAACTACGTGACATTGAAATCATAAATGGCCTTTGCCTCTATGCACTGGTTCCGGCCTTGATTGACTGCTCACCAAGATTCTTCCAGCAAAAGCCGACTGACATTCGCGCGACTCTTGCCACCATAACAGATGCCTCAGGACTCTTGGAAAAATTGCTGGAGGGCGGCCATACAACGATTGCAGGTCGACTGGCCGGAGCTTTCCGAAATCTTGGCCGGGAGCGGATTGCGGACGACATCGTTGCAACTATGCGCGCAGCCGGTTATGACGTGAGGGAATCCGATCCGTTCGAAACGAAGCCACCTATTATCCTGAGTGATAGAGAGCAATCGCCTTATGTCACGCGCATGCGCCTTCTCTGGCAAGCGATGCGCGAGCCTGTCATCGAGCACTTCCCGAAGTCGCCTGGTTTGACCAACGATATCGAAGGATATTTGCAGCATGTTGACGGTGTTTATGTCACCGATGCTTACCACTCCCTGTCGATCGAAGGTTACCGTGTCCGTGCTGAGTTAATTGAACACGTACGCAACCAGAACTGGAATCCGGATAATAATGAAGAGGACCGTGAGCATCGCAATGCCCTGGCGGCACGCGGGTACTATCAAGCCTTTCAGGTTGTCCGAGACAGTGTCACAAAAGTACTTAAAGGCAAGAATCCAGGAACTGTCGTCGATGACGATCACCGTACCTGGTATCGGGAGTTGTTTGCACCGAGCATCACGGCTGGTCTACTGCAACCTGGAGACCTCGCAGGCTACCGCAATTGTCCGGTCTATATCCGTCGGTCCATGCATACACCGCCAAACCGGGAAGCAGTGCATGATTTGATGCCCGCGTTCTTCGGCCTTCTTACGAATGAGCCGGACCCCGCCGTTCGTGTCGTACTGGGACATTTCATGTTCGTGTATATCCACCCGTATATGGATGGTAACGGGCGGATTGGACGTTTCCTAATGAATGTAATGCTGGCAGCTGGTGGCTACCCCTGGACAGTTATTCCCGTCGAGGAGCGTAACGACTATATGGCCGCCCTCGAAGCAGCTAGTGTTGGCGAAGATATCGTGCCTTTCGCTGACTTTCTGGGCGCGCTGGTCAAAGCCAATCTTGACGGCAAATCTGCGCCGACAGTGCCCTGATCAGCAAAGTGCGGTCAGACTCGATTTGGATTTGCAGAACCATTCTTACGTTGCCTCGGCCGCCTGTGGTTCCCGACATCCTGGCCAATGCCGGTGGCGTGACAGTCATTTACTTCGAGTGGGCACAGAATATCCAGCAATTCCGCTGGCAAAAGGATCGCGTTGACCAGGAACTCACCCATGTCATGCACAAGGCCTATGCAGCAGTCAGGGAAGTTGCCGAGGAGCATTCCATCGATCTGCGAATCGCGGCCTTTGTTCTGGCAATCCGGCGGGTGGCAAAAGCTGTCATGGCGAGAAGGTATGTAAAGCAAGAAATTCCGTTATAGATGGCCGGCGGAGAGTGAAGTTTTGATGCGCTCAGTTCATTGACTCCATTCGTCGACAAGGTAATCAACAAATGAACGGAGCTTTGAAGATACCAGTTTACTGTATGGATAAACTGCATAGAGCCCGGTAGTGGCGCGCGCATAATCCTCCAATACGGGTTTTAGTCGCCCCTTTTTTATGGCATCAATGAACATGTAGGAAGGCCCTGTAACAACCCCCAGGCCTTCGAGCGCAGCCGACAATAACAATTTTCCAGTATCCGAACGCAGGTTTCCTTTGACTTTGATACCGACGCTTTCTCCGTTCTTATCTGTGAACGCCCACGTATCCGCTTTCGGGCTTTGGGAGTAGATGAGACAGTTGTGCATCCTGAGATCGTTTGGATGTTCGGGCAGGCCACGTTTTTCCCAGTAATCCGGCGATGCGCACACCTGCAGGCGGCAGGCCTTGAGGCGGCGGGCGATCATAGTGGAATCTTCCAGCTCGCCAACCCTGAGTGCGATGTTGTATCCCAGATTATTTCACAAGTGATTTTTCGGTTTATTCCGAGCGAGTGAGCTGCAGTTTTTCCGATTTGAGCACTGCGGTGGAAGAGCGCGGGCAAGGTTGGATTGAGAAGAAGCAGGAGGTTTGGCATGACGACCGCCGCCGCAAGCGGCGGTCGTTGATGGCGGAGGATGGGATTCAGTCCCAGAGATCGGGTTGTCTGGGATTGGTGTGCTGGTAGTAGCGCCTGATCTCAGCGAAGTAGCGGTTTTCGAGGGCCTGGGCGATCGCGTAGAGGAGCTCGAGCATCTGAGCGGCGGCCTCGTCGGAGAGGTGCTCGGGCAGGATCTGATCGTCGTCGTTCATGGTGGGGCTCGAGCTCACGGTTGCAGCTCGTCGAGCGCGGTCTGCAGGTGGGTTTCGTTGACCTGGTGTTGGTTGTCCAGAGCGGCGGCGGTGAGGGCGTAGTGGGCGATGCGGTTGACCTTGCGCGGCAGCCCGCGCGAGGACTGGAACAGCGCCTCGGTGGCCGGCGGGGTGAAGATCGGCGCCTCGGCGCCGGCGAGGCGCAGGCGGTGAATGAGATACGCCTCGAGCTCGTCGCGAGCGAGCCCGGGCAGATGGTGTCGCACTACCAGTCGCTGGTTCAACGACTCGTGCACAGCCATCCCTAAGCGCCGGCGCAGCTCGGTGAGTCCGACCAGGAGCAGGCACAGCCGGTTCTCGGCGTCCATGGCATAGCTGGTCAACAGGCGCAGATCCTCGAGTACGTCGTTTCTCAGGTGCTGGGCTTCATCGACGATCAAGATGGGCAGCTGCTTGGCCTCCTGCACCAGGCGGGTGATTTCGTCGCGGATGGCGCGGTAGGCGGTGGCCCGGGAGCGCTCGGTGGGCAGGCCCAGCTCCCAGGCGATGGCCTTGTACATGTCGAGCACGTTGCCGGTGGCGAGCCGAGACGTAGTAGACGCGGTAGAGGCCGGGATGGAGCCCGGCGGTGATGTGGCGGCAGACGGTGGTTTTGCCGGAGCCGACCTCGCCGGTCATGAGCCCGATGCCGCGCAGCTCGATGAGGTGTTTGAGCCGGGCTTCGGCTTCGCGGCGGGCGGTGGAGGCATAGAGTTCATCGGCTTGGAGGGTGTTCTCGAACGGGAATCGGGTGAACGCGAAGTGGCGCAGGTACATTACTCGTCCTCCTCATTGTGGTGGTTGGCGAAGGCGCCGAGGGTGAGGCGCGAGGGCGGCGGTTCGGGGGCTGGGGTATCGGTTTCGAGGCGCCAGGAGGGCCGGTCGCGGCGCACGGTGGTGTTGGCATAGGCATCGAGCGGCGTGGCCTGTCCCGCCGGCTGGCCTTGATGCACCACGGCCAGGGGCCGAGTGGGCGGTACGGCGGGGTCGTAACGGAGGGTGACGGTCGCCCCGACCAGCACGGCGTCGACCTCGTAGAGGCGGCCGTTCAAGCTCACGGTGCGGTCGTTCATGACCCGGCGTTTGGCCTCGAAGAGGAACAGCGCGTCGAGGCTGGCGTCGGGGAAGCGCACCGGATCGCCCACCAGGGCCCATTGCTCAAGCGGGGTTTTGCCGTCGAGGCCGCGGTGCGGGGTGTGGTGATACTCGCCTTCGATGAACCCCCACAGGCGCCGGTTGAGGGCGTCGAGGCTTACCGTGTCCGCGCCGGTGAGCTGGGTAAGGAGCGCAGCGCGCAGGGTACGGAAGAAGCGCTCGATCTTGCCTTTGCCCTGAGGCTGATGGGGTCTGGCGTGGATCAGCGCAGTGCCCAGCTTGGCGCACACGAGTGCCAGCTGTCGGGAGCGGTAGTTGGCGCCGTTGTCGACGTAAAGGCGCTCGGGGATACCGCGGCGGATCAGCGCCTGCTTGAACACCGGCAGGAAGGCGACGGTGTTTTCCGCGAAGGCGAAGGCGGCATAGGGGATGACGCGGGTGGCGTCGTCGATGAAGGCGATGAGATAGGTCTTCTTGCGCCGGCCCTGGCCGTCGCCGACGGTCACGCCGTGCATCACGTCGCTCATCCACAGCTCGCCCGCGTGCTGGAAGACGAAGCGCCGCCGGTCGGCGCCGGTGGGGGTATCGGTCTTCTTGACCATGAGGCCTTCGCGGGTCAAGAGACGGTGTACCGTGGAGGATGGTGGTGTCAGATCGGCCGGGATCTGGCCGCTCGCGCGCGCCCGCTCGATCACCCGCCGCACCGAGAGCTTCGGGTGCTGCTCCTTGATGGCGATCAGCGCCTCGGCCACGGTGTCCGGCAGTCGCCGGGGCTGGCCGCGATCGGCACGGGGCTTGGGGAGTAAGGCGTCGAAGCCGCCACGGCGGTAACGCTTGAGCCAGTCGCGGATCGTCTCGACGGCCACGCGGGTGCGAGGGCTGGCGGGAATCACATAGTCCTTGCTGGCCTTGGCGCGCAGCCGCTCGGTGATGCCGGCACTGCCGGGTGGCAAGTGCACGAGGTCGGCGATCACGCCGTAGCGGAACAGGGCCACCGCCTGGCGGTGGTTGTCGTCGGGGTCTGGCATCGGATCTTCTCTCGGTCATGAGCCCTTGGGCCCGGGGAGACGAGAAGTTACGGCTGAGGACGTGGCGGATCAGGCCCCAGGGGTTGTTGGGAAGCCAAGGCGGGATCACCGCGTCCGGTTGCCACGTGACGGAACCCCACCGGCGAGGGCAGTTGAGGCAGCTGTCGAGCAGCCGAAGCGCGCAGCGCCATCAGCACGGTCTCATGGCCGAGGTGCCCACGAAGGTGAGTGACGGTCGCGAGGCAGCCGGCAAGTCGGTCTGGCAGAAGACCGATGACGAGGACCAGGCAGCGGTGCACCAAGGCGATGCGCCGCCGTATCCAGCGCAGCGCCCCCGGCAGCTCGATATCCAGGCGCAAGATGTTCGCCGCCGCTTCCAGGCTCGGCGCTTGCTCGGCGACAGCCACCACGTCTTCCAGCTCGTTCAGCGTGCCTGGCAGCCGTGCCGCCAGAGAGTCCGGCAGCAGGCTGAAGGTGGTATGACTCTCGGGGCAGTACCAGCGGGCGATCCGTGTCCCCGCCGGCCTCTTGCGCTCGTAGGTGCCGTGGCGGGCCAGCGAGCAACCACCACGAGGATGGTTCGGGCAGCGAGAGAGACTTGCCTCCCGCCAGGCCTGGCGGCTAACGTAGTCCTCGCTGGTGAGCCCCGTTTGGAACCGAAGCTGCACCGGCCACGGCCCGGCGGCCGTCACCGCGCGGGCCACTTCCTTTCTTCTCATTTATCGGAGGGTAAAGACTACCGGGTCTGCCCCCGTCGGGGAAAGTCTCATCACGAACGCGCCATGGCTTCTCGCCGAGCTCTACATCCGTCCGGAACCGGAAGAAGACAGGAAGAACTCATCACCCAGCGCTGACGCCCTGGCCCACGACTTCCCAGAATAATCTCTCTGACCAGAGCGTTCACCAGCGGGACAAACCGAGAAGATCCGACTGGAATCCAACGCATTAATCTGCGAAACAACACATGATTTGCAGTAGACAGAAAGATACTATTTTGGCGTAAGCCTCAGCAGCGTTTCGCCGTCACTATTCAGTGTCTATACTTCAAATCTATATCGCGAGAATAAACCGAGATGGAGTCAATCGGATGAATAGGTACCTCCCCTACATCGCACTCGTATGCATCACCCTGGGCTTCGCGTTCCCCGCTGGCCTGTCCGCCGGCGAGGGGGACGACCGTCTGCGCTTAGAGATCGACGCGCTGAAGAAGGGCCAGGCTGATATCCTCAAACAGCTCGGGGAGATCAAGAAGCTGGTAACGCCTAAGAAACGCGAGCTTGTGAGTGATATCAATGTGACGCTGGATGTCGCTGAGGACCCGACCAAGGGCAGCGCCGACGCGAAAGTGGCCTTGATCGAATTCACCGACTACCAGTGCCCCTACTGTGGCCGCTATGTAAAGACCGTGATGCCACAGGTGATGAAAGACTATGTCGATACGGGCAAGGTGCGCTACGTGCTACGCGACTTCCCGCTGCCTTTCCACAAGGAGGCCAGGAACGCCGCCTTTGCCGCTCACTGTGCCGGTGAGCAGGGCAAGTACTGGGAGATGCATGATGCTCTTTTCGAAAACCAGAAGGCACTCACGCCGGAAAAGCTGCGCCAATATGCGGTCACCCTGGGACTGGACACGGCGGCCTACGACGAATGCCTGGCCAGTGGCCGCTATGACGACACGGTCACCGAAAGCCTGGAGGACGGCCGCAAGGCCACGGTCTCGGGCACCCCCAGCTTCGTGGTCGGTGTGATCGGTGACGACAGCGAGGTCAAGGGGACAAAGATCATCCGCGGCGCTGTGTCCTATCCGGTGTTCAAGACCACGCTGGACAAACTACTCAATCCCCCGAAAGAGACAGCGGAATCCAAGGCTACCGATTAGACATATATGGTAGACCCCCAGCTCTGCTGGGGAGGCATTCGAAGTTTAACAGTTTCGGGAATCGATTCCGCCTAAATCTGACGGTTCGCAGGTCGTAGGGTTCGTCAAGGGAAAGAGCGCGATCCACATCGTCCGTCGGGCGATCTGCTGTGAGTGATCACAATAATTGAGGGTATTCCCCCGGTTTTTGATCACATTATTTGATGGTCAAAGAAAAACCCCCTCAAATAACTTGAAAATTATCCGAGGGGGTTGTCTCCTGTTTTTCGACCAAGAAAAAGAGAGAGACCGCCCCAATGTGCCATGCTTTTTTCCACGATTCCAGGTTTTATCAGTTTCTTTTCCGGGTGGACGAGGAGATTGCCGCCGAGGTTCAGTCGGGGGGCTGTTCGTGCGGGGGTGTATTGCACAGCGCCCGTTATTTGCG
>JASFKW010000172.1:0-7380 GCA_050118435.1 Gammaproteobacteria bacterium
TGGGATCGCGGGGTTCGCCGCCTGTTCAGACACCTGGACGAAAAGACCTGGATTGCCTGCCGCAGCAATCCGAAGGTTTTTCTGCGCAGAGTCGGCCAGGCAAGGCTCGAAGAAGCCGCGCACGACCCGATCTTTCTGGCCGATTTCCGCGGCATCCTGTCGGCGTATGACACCTACATGCAGGAGCGCCCGCTCACCGAGGTCGAGGCTTCATTCGACATGCAGCAGGACCTCATCGCCTACTTTTCGGCCGAGTTCGGCTTTCACCAGAGCGTCCCCATCTATGCGGGCGGTCTGGGCATCCTCGCCGGCGACTATTGCAAGTCCATGAGCAACCTCTGGGTGCCTTTCGTCGGTTTGGGCCTGCTCTACCGAGAAGGTTATTTCACCCAGCGCATCCAGTGTGAGGGCACGCAGCTGGCCCGCTACCCGCACGTGAATCCCGAGGATCTGCCCGTGGTGCCGGCCGTGGATCCGTCAGGCAACGAGCTGAAGGTGCAGGTGAACATTGGCGGGCGGCCGGTCGCGCTCAGGGTGTGGGAAGTTCGGGCCGGGCACATCCGGCTCTACCTCCTGGACAGCGACTTGCCTGAGAACGCGCCCAACGACCGCGGCATCACTGCCCAGCTCTACGGCGGCGATCGCGACACCCGCATCAAGCAGGAGATGGTGCTCGGGATCGGAGGCGTTCGAGCGCTGCGCCGGTTGGGGCTCGCGCCGACGGTGTGGCATATCAACGAGGGGCATGCGGGGTTCCAGATAATGGAGCGTTGCCGGGAACAGGTGCGCGGGGGGGTCGCCTTCGACACGGCGCTCGAGCTGGTCGCCGCCAACACGGTTTTCACCACCCACACCCCGGTTCCGGCGGGCCACGATATTTTCGACATCAACCTGGTACGGAGCCATTTCGCCGGATTTATTGCGGAATGCGGCCTCAGCGAGGAGCGTTTCTTCGCGCTGGGCGCGGACCCCCGTCATCCGAGCGGTTTCAACATGACGGCGCTGAGCATGCGCGGCTCCCGTTTTCGCAACGCCGTCAGCCGGATACACGGGCGTGTCGCCGCAGAGATGGAGGGTTATCTCTGGCCACAGATTCCGTCGGTCGAAAATCCCATCACCTATGTGACCAACGGCATCGATGTGGAGAGTTTTCTGGGACAGTCCTGGGCGGCCCTGTTCGACATGTACATGGGACGCGGCTGGCGCGCCAAGCTGACGGATGCCCGGTTCTGGAAAGAGTTCATCGGCAACATTCCCAATCATGTCTACCAGAGCGTCAGACACATCCACAAGAACGCCATGTTTTTGGAGATTCGGCGCCGCCTGCTGATCCAGCTGCATCGCAGCGGATGCGTCGAATCGGCCATACGCGAGTGCACCCAGTATCTGACGTCGCGCAGCGACGATGTCCTGGTCATCGGCTTCGCGCGGCGTTTCGCCACCTACAAACGCGCTACGCTGCTGTTCAAGGATCTGCAGCGGCTTTCACGGCTTCTCAACAATCCGGAGAGGCCGGTGATATTCATTTTCGCGGGCAAGGCGCATCCCGACGATGAGCCGGGCAAGAAGCTGCTGAAGGAGGTCGCCGAAATCAGCATGCTGCCCGAGTTCCGCGGCAAGGTTCTTTTGCTCGAAGGATATAACCTGTCTCTGGCGAGGGATTTGTATCCCGGAGTGGACGTGTGGTTGAACGTGCCGGAATACCCGAAGGAGGCCTGCGGCACTTCCGGGATGAAGGCGGCCATCAACGGCGCGATAAACCTCAGCGTGCTGGACGGCTGGTGGGGCGAGGCGTTCGACGGCGAGAACGGCTGGGCCATCACACCGCACCCGGAGCTGGATACCGCAACGCGCGATGCCCAGGAGGCCGCGGAGCTGCTCAGTCTGCTCGAGCGGGAGGTGGTTCCGCTGTATTTCAGCCGCAACGAGGGCGGAGAGCGCGAGGCCTGGATCGAGAAATCCAAGGCTTCCATGCGCACCATCCTGCCTCATTTCAACGGCGTACGCATGGTGAACGACTACCTGCGTAACCTTTACGGTCCGGCCGCCAAGCACGGGAAGCTGCTGGGCGGGGAGGGGGCGGCCGGGGCAGCCGAGCTGGCGCAGTGGCGGTCCAGGGTCGCGCACGCCTGGCCCGGCGTCAGGGCGCGTCTCGCCGTCACGCCCGTCGATGTCGTTCAAAGCGGCGACTCGATGCTGATCATAGTCAAGGTAGCCTTGAGTGGGTTGTCACCTGAGGATGTGGAAGTGGAATGCGTGGTCGGCAGGCAGGACGCCCTGGGCGATTTCATCCCTCTCAACAGCATGACGCTGGAGCACGGCGGAAACACCGCCGAGGGAGAAGCACAGTATCAGGCGGATCTCTGCTCGCCATACCCCTGTTTCAGCTTCGAAGGTCTGCAGCATTACCAGATCCGGGTCTACCCCTACCACCGGCTGCTCAACCACCGCTTCGAGTGCGGCCTGATGCTGTGGCTGTAGGACCGCGGGGTTGTGTTGACCGAAGCTCTCTGACAGCCTGTTTCATCGGCGAAACGGTCTGTGTTAATAACAGGGCCCGAATGATTTCGGGTCACGGCTTGCACCGACTCATGAAACAGCTCGACTACAAGTGGCGCCGATTAGCCCCCGGCATGCAGAATCCGTGGCCGGCCCGCGTGAACGACCCGCCCCGGCGATTGTCTATGTTGCTAGGCGGACGAGCCGGGCGCGGCACCCGTGAGATCGCCGCCCAAGCCGCGGGGCTTGAACCGGCCATGGTGAGAGGAAGGCCGCACTCCCCTGCACGACCATGGTTTTCCCGATTCCATTTCTGCCCACCCACCCTGCCACACCGGGCTTTTCCGGCGCCGGATTTTCACGGCGCGGGGCGGCGGCTCCGAGTGAGCGGCGCGCGCACTCGGGCTGCCGGCCACGGGTGGCTGCCTTGGCCCGCCGCAGAGCGGGGCATTAAACTGAGCTGATGCACGTACGCTGGAGCACAGACGGACATGAGTAAGAAACCGAGCGATATGACGCGCTCCATTGACCTTACGCACGAAAGGCGAACCGGTCCGGAGCGAACCCGACGGCCGATCTATGTCGACCTGCTTCCCCCCTGCAACCAGGCCTGTCCCGCCGGTGAGGACATCCAGAGCTGGCTCGCCTATGCCCAGGCGGGGCAATTCAAAAAAGCCTGGCAGAAGCTGATGGAGGACAACCCGTTGCCCGCTGTGCACGGGCGGGTCTGTTATCACCCCTGCGAGGGGAGCTGCAACCGGGCACAGCTGGACGCCTCGGTCAGCATCCACGCCGTGGAGCGGTTTCTGGGGGATCGGGCCAACCGGAAGGGATGGCAGGTCGAAGGCATCGCTGCGCCGACCGGGAAGCGCATTCTGGTGGTCGGCGCCGGCCCCAGCGGGCTGTCGGCGGCCTATCACCTCACCCGGCTGGGTCACAGCGTGGAAATCCGGGACGCCGGCCCCGTCGCCGGCGGCATGATGCATTTCGGCATACCGGCATACCGGCTTCCCCGGGCCGAGCTCGACGCCGATATCCGTCGCATCGAGGAGATGGGCGTCAAGATGGCGCTCAACCACAAGGTCGAGGATCTCATCGCCGAAAAGGAGGAGGGCGGTTTCGATGCGGCCTTCGTGGCTGTGGGGGCTCACCTCAGCAAGCGCATCGACATCCCGGCGCGCGACGCGGGCAAGATGCTCGACGCCGTCAGCTTTCTCCAGGAGGTTGAGACCGGCTCGGCGCCCAAGCTCGGACGCCGGGTCGCGATCTACGGCGGCGGCAACACCGCGATGGACGCCGCCCGCGTGGCAAAGCGGCTGGGCGCGGACGAGGCGCTGATCATTTACCGCCGCGATCGCGAGCACATGCCCGCTCATGGCTTCGAGGCCGACGAGGCGATCGAGGAAGGCGTGAAGATCCACTGGCTGCGAACCATCAAGGAGATCGATCAGACCCGCTTTACCGTGGAGGTCATGGCGGTCGACGAAAACGGCCGTCCGCAGCCCACGGGTCAGTTCGAGACCCTCGAGGCGGATTCCCTCATTCTGGCTCTGGGACAGAATGTGGACACGGGCTTCCTGCAGCGCGCACCGGGCATCGAATTCAAGAAAGACGGCACGGTGATCGTGGACGAGCGCATGATGACCGGTCACACCGGTGTCTTTGCCGGCGGTGACATGGTGCCCTCCGAGCGCACCGTTACCGTGGCCGTGGGCCACGGCAAGAAGGCCGCGCGGCACATCGACGCCTGGCTGCGCGGTGATGAATATCACAAGCCCCCCAAGCACGAGGTCGCCTCGTTCGACAAGCTCCATCTCTGGTACTTTGCCGACGCGGACCAGCGGCCCCAGGACCAGATCGACCAAAGCAGGCGGACCAGCGGCTTCGAGGAGGTTGTGCAGGGTCTAGGGAAAAAAGAAGCCCTCTTCGAGGCCAAGCGCTGCCTGTCCTGCGGCAACTGTTTCGAGTGCGATGGGTGCTTCGGCGCCTGCCCGGAGCGGGCCATCATCAAGCTCGGCAAGGGGCGGGGATACCGTTATGATTACGATCTGTGCACGGGCTGCGCCGTCTGTTACGAGCAGTGCCCCTGTCATGCCATCGATATGATTCCGGAGTCGGTATGAGCGAACCCAGAGAAATGGCCACGCTTGACGGGAATGAGGCGGCAGCATCGGTCGCCTATCGATGCAACGAGGTCTGTGCAATCTATCCCATCACGCCCTCATCGACCATGGGCGAGCTCGCCGATCAGTGGGCGTCGGAGGGTCGCACTAACCTCTGGGGAGTGGTGCCCCTGGTCGTGGAAATGCAGAGTGAGGGCGGTGCCGCGGGAACCCTCCACGGCGCTCTGCAGACCGGCGCTCTGGCTACCACCTTCACGGCGTCTCAGGGCCTCATGCTGATGATCCCCAACATGTACAAGATCGCGGGAGAGCTCACCTCTGCCGTGATCCATGTGGCAGCCCGGTCGCTGGCAGCCCAGGGGCTGTCGATTTTCGGTGATCATTCGGACGTGATGGCGGTGCGCTCCGCCGGCTTTGCCCAACTGGCTTCAAGTTCGGTCCAGGAGGCGCACGACATGGCCCTCATCGCCCAGGCCGCCACCCTGGAGGCGCGGATCCCCTTTATCCATTTCTTCGACGGGTTCAGGACCTCACACGAAGTCAACAAACTGGCCTTGATCTCGGACCAGGAAATCCGCGACATGCTGCGAGAGGACCTGGTGCTCGCCCACCGTGCCCGCGGCCTTGACCCCAACAAGCCGGTGCTGCGCGGTACGGCGCAGAACCCTGACGTCTATTTTCAGGGGCGTGAGACAGTCAATCCCTACTACGCAAGGACACCGGACATCGTGCAGGCCGCGATGGATCGTTTCGGCGCCCTGACCGGGCGACAGTACCAGCTCTTTCAGTATTTCGGCGACCCCCATGCCCAGCGGGTGATTGTGCTGATGGGGTCCGGCGCGGATACGGTCCGTGAAACAGTGGAGCACCTGAACGCCCAGCAGGAAAGCGTGGGGGTGGTGCAGGTGCATCTGTACCGGCCGTTCGCCCTGGCACCCTTTCTGGAAGCCCTGCCCGCCTCGGTACGCGCCATCGCGGTGCTCGACCGGTGCAAGGAGCCGGGGGCCAGCGGCGAGCCGCTCTACACGGACGTTGTCACCGCCATCAGCGAGGCTCATGCGACGGGTGCGCTGGCCGCTCAGAGCCCGCCGCGCGTTGTCGGCGGGCGCTACGGTCTGTCTTCCAAGGAATTCACGCCGGCCATGGTCAAGGGCGTGTTCGATGAGCTGTCCAGCGAGCAGCCGAAGAATCACTTCACGGTCGGGATCAACGACGATGTCAGCCACACCAGCCTGGCGTTCGACCCCGGCTTCGTCATCGAGCGTGACAATGTCGTGCGGGCCATGTTTTTCGGGCTGGGCGCCGACGGCACCGTGGGCGCGAACAAGAACAGCATCAAGATCATCGGTGAAGGCGCCGGCGCGCATGCGCAGGGTTATTTCGTCTATGATTCCAAGAAGTCGGGCTCGCAGACCGTCTCGCACCTGCGTTTCGGCCCGGAGCCGATCCGTTCGGCCTATCTGATCCAGTCGGCCAATTTTGTCGCCTGTCACCAGTACCAGTTCCTGGAGCGCACGGATATGCTGAAACACGCCGCTCCGGGGGCAACCTTTTTGCTGAACTCACCCTACCCCCCCGAGGAAACCTGGGACCGGCTGCCGCGCCAGGTCCAGGAGCAGATCCTTGACAAGCAGCTGACGCTCTACGTCATCGATGCCTATCGCGTGGCCCGCGACACCGGTATGGGGGCACGGATCAATACCGTGATGCAGACCTGCTTCTTCGCCATCTCGGGTGTGTTGCCGCGTGACCAGGCCATTGAGAAGATCAAGCAGACCATCCGCAAGACCTACGGCAAGAAGGGCGAGGAGGTCGTACGCAAGAATTTCGAAGCGGTCGACCAGACGCTGGAGCATCTGCACCGCGTCGAGCTGCCCGGCGAGCTCACCAGCACGCGCGAGCTGCTGGCGCCGGTGCCGCCGCAGGCGCCGGAGTTCGTCCGCGAAGTGACGGCGGTGATGATGGCCGGGCGGGGTGACGAGCTGCCCGTCAGCCTCCTTCCCGCGGACGGCACCTACCCCACGGGCACCACCCAGTGGGAGAAGCGCAACATTGCGCTGCAGGTCCCGGTCTGGGAGCCGGACCTCTGTATTCAGTGCGGCAACTGTGGGTTCGTGTGCCCGCACAGCGTCATCCGGGCCAAGTTCTATGAGCAGCCGGTGCTCGACGAGGCGCCGGGCGGCTTCAAGTCGGCGCCGATCGACGCCCGCGGTCTGCCCGAGACCCGCTACAGCCTTCAGGTCTATGCCGAAGACTGCACGGGTTGCGGTCTGTGTGTGGAGGTCTGCCCCGCCAGAAGTACGAAACAGCCGAGCATGAAGGCGATCAATATGCAGGAGCGTCAGGAGCTGGTGCAGGAGACCGAACGCGAGAATGTCGCGTTCTTCGAGCGTCTGCCATATACCGAACGCACCCGCGTGGATTTTTCCACGGTCAGGGGCGTGCAGTTCCTGCAGCCGTTGTTCGAGTTTCCGGGCTCCTGCGCCGGCTGCGGCGAGACGCCCTACGTCAAGCTCTTGTCGCAGCTTTTCGGTGACCGCGTGGTCGTCGCCAATGCGACCGGCTGCTCGTCGATATACGGGGGTAATCTACCGACCACGCCGTGGACCAAGAACGGCGAGGGGCGAGGGCCGGCGTGGTCCAACTCTCTTTTCGAGGACAACGCCGAATTCGGTTTCGGCTTCCGTCTGGCGGCGGACCAGCACCTGCGCATGGCGGAGGATCTACTCAACCAGCTGCGGCCGGAACTCGGTGATAC
>JASFKW010000173.1:0-7350 GCA_050118435.1 Gammaproteobacteria bacterium
CCTTGCAGTTCCGTTTATCAAACTCGGGTTTGAGCTTGGCCATGTACCCAAGCTCGGTTGTACAAACCGGTGTGAAGTCCTTGGGATGCGAGAATAATATCGCCCAACCGTCCCCGATCCACTCATGGAAACGGATCGGTCCATCGGTAGTTTGAGCTTCAAAGTCTGGTGCTATACTGCCGATTCGCAAGTTCATAGTAATCACCTCCTGTGCTTCGGGCTCAAGTACTTCGAACACCCTTTAACCCTGCACAAAGTGCCGGAATTAATTGCATCCATTGGCTTACACAGTCCGGAATCATATGCAAACACCATTACTGTATATAGTTCAGGCCAGCGGGTCCGGCAAGCCAGTTATCTGGCAGTTGCGCGTGACAGGGCCAGGAGAATATGCAGTTGGTCGATTACAGTAGGCAAACATCCGCGTCGGCGGTTCTAAGGAGTTATGCCTTCCAAAAGGCCACACAGTTGGCACTGGTGGACTAGGGCGCCTACAAGAAAAACCAGAGCGGCCTGGTGTTTCCCGTCAACCAGGAGCCGAAGATTCCGGGCGGCATTGGAGGAACGGCCGGCCACCGAGATCAAGCACTACGCGGCCACTCCGCGGAGAAACGACCTGCCTCAGCGGACGCGCACGGGGTGACGCGGGAAATCGGAAGGCGCACGTCCGGGTCAACGGGCTGGACATCTCCATCACGAACCCGAAGGGATCGAAACGGACCCGAACGAGTTGCTGGAGGCTGTTACGGAGGACATCGAGGCAAAGCGGAAATGAATCTCTGAATGACGGTAGGTAAATGACGTAATGCCGAGTTTGCAGAACAGCAGCCGATAAGAAATCAGTCGAGGTAGTCTGCAGAGGGTGCCGCGAAGTAGGAACGTTCCGGTCTGTCAGAGGAGAAGACGCCTGATCGGCTGTCAGGCGGGTGTGCCGCCATTTCGCGTAGTGCCGAGAGTCGAAAAGTGGCAAACGTAATACAGCGTGGTCACTTTTCTGCAAAATCAGAGGGCGAACGGTGACCTGCGTTCCAGTGCCGCTACTCCGGCCCGCGCAGGCAAAGTGACCAGCCTGTGTTGGTCTCTTGCTAGACCGGAGTAGATGTGCAATCGTTCAGTTGTGATGTCCCGCTCTTCCTGCTTTCGACTTCTAACCGAACCATGCTAACGATCGACGACATCCAGGCAATCCCGTTGTTCTCGACGCTCGCAGTGACAGAACTCGAGCTGCTCGCGCGAACATCCGCCGATCTGCATCTGGGTGCCGGAGAATTCGCCGTTCATGAGGGTGGAGACCGCGCGCTCTTTGCGGTTCTTGCTGGCAGGATGGAGATCGTCAAGATGGTTGATGGGATCGAACGAACGCTGGGCTGGCGCGTTCCGGGCACGATTTTCGGTGAAGTGCCGATCGCCATTGGCACGCCGTTTCCGGCTGGGTACCGGGCGTCAGAACCCTCGCGCGTTTTGCGCGTGGAGCCGAAGCACTACTACGAGATTGCGGCGGCGTCGCCAGATTTCTCTTTAAAGGTTGGTGCGCTCGCACGCGAGCGCCTCGGAGGACTTCAGGATATCGCTGCCGAACCACCGAAGCCGCGGGTCATCATGGTCGGCTACCGTTGGGACAACGCCTGCAGCGAGTTACGCCGTTTTCTCGCTCGTAACCAGATTACCTATGATTGGATGACACCCGACGCGCCTGAGCTATCGGCGCGTTGGCCCGGGACCCGGCCATCGGATGGCGATTGCCCTGTCGTGCAGCTGGCCGACGGGACGCTCCTCCGTCGGCCTGCCATGCGCGACCTTGCCCAGCGCCTTGGCTTACAAACGGGTCCGCGCGTCGCGGAATACGACACGGTGATCATCGGTGGCGGGCCGGCCGGCCTCGCGGCGGCAGTGTATGGCGCCTCCGAAGGACTGCTTACGCTGGTGGTGGAGCGCGAAGCACCCGGAGGTCAGGCCGGGACGTCCTCACGGATCGAAAACTATCTCGGGTTCCCCAGCGGCATCTCGGGCGACGAGCTCTCGAGCCGTGCGTTGCAGCAGGCAAAGCGGCTCGGGGCCGAGATCCTAGTCACGCGTTCTGTCGCTCGCATCGATCCGACGACGCGTCAGGTCCACCTCGATGGCGGCGATGTCGTTCGGGCACGGACGATCGTTCTTGCCACCGGCGTCACATGGCGTCGCCTCGCGATCAATGGGTTCGACCGGCTCATCGGCAAGGGCATCTACTATGGGGCGGCGCGCAGCGAGGCGAGCGCCACCCATGGACTCGATGTGCATCTCATTGGTGGCGGAAATTCCGCCGGTCAGGCCGCCTTGTACTTTGCGAATCACGCACGTACGGTAACGCTCGTTGTCAGAGGTGATTCCTTGGAAAAGAGCATGTCTCGCTATCTGATTGAGCAACTTCGCCGGAAATCCAACGCAGCGGTCCAACTGCGGTCTGAAGTCGTCGCCGCCCACGGCAGCACCAATTTGACAGCGATCGACATACGCAACAACGCGAGCGCAGAGGTGCGCCGACACGACTGTGGCGGTCTTTTCCTGTTTATCGGAGCCGATGCCGAGACCGGGTGGCTGCCGGAGGAGATCGCACGCGATGCACGCGGATATGTCCTGACTGGTGATGACGTGGTGAAGGCTGGGCGCTGGTCGCTCAGCCGCGATCCCTACCTCCTCGAATCGAGTGTCCCCGGCGTTTTCGCCTGCGGGGATGTGAGGGTTAGCCCAGTCAAACGCGTTGCCTCCGCGGTCGGTGAAGGAAGCATGGCAATCGCTTTCATCCAGAAGTATCTGCAGCAGGCCGCGCAGTAGTGCTGACGAGCACGGTGAAGCATATGCAAGCCTAGCGCAGGTCGAAGGTGCAGCGATCGGCCTACGGGACCGATCATGGCGTTGCGCCGCAGCGGCCTAGGGGTCGGCGGCAGCGGGCGCCGCGGCCCGCACACCAGTGTCCGGTGCTTTACTGGTCATTACGCCGCCCCGGCGTGATGCTGGGCGTAGCTCATATGGTTGCCTCGACGGCTAGCGCGAAGCGACGCTGTTGAACGGTCCACTGTATGGGCAGGTTGGGCGTACGGTTCCAGGTCGGTATCCCGATAATCGGCCACTTTCAGACCTTCCGAAGCATGAACATCCAGTGACACCGCACATTCAACATTTGGATCACTGGCGGGACGTAAAGAGCGTCCCGGTTGACGCACGAGTGGTCATCCGTGCAGCAGATGTTGACTCCGGTCCGGCCGGCTGACACCGGCCGTTCAGTTGCCCGAATCCCTACCGGCACCTGTCGGGTTCAGCCATCGCGGTCAGGTCGAACTTCTTTCTTTGGGGTAATCGAACCCGCGCAAGCGTCGCCATCGCTTCTCGGCACACTAACCGAGCTTGAACATCATGTGCAGCATCCCGTCACGGGACAGGCACCCCTTCGAGCGCTTGGTCCGGTGACGGATCGTCGCAAAGGTCGATTCAATCGGATTGGTGGTCCGAATGCTCTGCCAGTGCTGGGCCGGGAAATCGTAGGAGGTTCGAACGGGAACTACGCTACACAGTTTTCCTTCACTGGCTAACGGCGAAGGTCATGTTTGGCCGGTTTTCACCGTTCCCGGCCAAATGCAGTAACTTTGCCATTGAACGTCCGGTATTAGCCGCGTACCGGACGTACAAAACGCCAGTGGGTTGAGGCGGCAACATCGAGAGGTGCTGCCACCTACGACCAATTACAATTCTGCCTGTTCTGAGATCCTCAGCGCATCGTCAACCTCGATCCCGAGGTAGCGGACCGTGCTTTCGAGCTTGGTGTGTCCAAGTAGGAGCTGCACAGCCCGGAGATTGCCTGTCTTTTTGTAGATCAGTGCCGCTTTGGTTCGTCGCAGTGAGTGCGTGCCGTATTTATGAGGATCGAGGCCAATACTGGTGACCCAGCGATTCACGATCCGCGCGTACTGGCGGGTTGAGAGATGAAGACGAGCATGAACACGACTCGGAAACACATACCCATTGGCATTCAATGGCCGCTGCGCGAGCCATGCATACACCGCCTCACGAGTTTGCTCGGTTAGCTCAAACTGAACTGGACGGCCGGTCTTTTGCTGCACGATGACGGCCCGCTCTCTGACCGAGTCACCCGCGATGACGTCGCTGTCGCGCAAAGCCACCAGATCGCAACTGCGCAACTTGCTGTCGATGGCCAGGTTGAACAAGGCCAGATCACGCCGTTTCCCTTGGACCTGAAGCCGAGTGCGAATCGCCCAGACCTCTCGTGGCTTCAGCGGGGGTTTCTGTCCGTACAGCGTCTTCTTGCGGCTAGTCTCAGGCTTGAGTGGTTCATCGGGAAGAAAATAAAAGTCAGACACGGGGAGCTCCTCCCCAGCCTCCCAATACCCTTTCGAATCGGGAATCGTGCGGCAATCATGCCACCTCGAACTATATTAGCGTAAGCTGAAAGACCGGGAACCGCCCGAACCCGGCCATCTAACGGGAAAATTGAGTTATACGGTTAAAATCGACCCTCCTCGGTCATTCCCCGTAAGACCGTGTTATGTCTCGAATGTACTGTTGTGAGCCATTCAGGCGATGGAATCCGGACTTTGCCGCAGATCCCCCCGATTCCACCTTTATGCTTTGGTGCGACTTTCAGCTTTAAAAGGGATACAGAACTTGTGCAAACCTGATTGACATCGCACGGACGAAGTACTACTTTTCGTGATATCTGATAGTAGCTCTACAGAGCTGCTGCCTAACTGAATATATAAAACTTGATAAATCCGTGCGTTACGTATAGTTGCGGTGTTCATAATGAAAACGTGGCCAGTGTGACATGTGTACATGCAGTGTACATCCATCATCGGAGAGGGAGACACCATGATCATATTCAAGAGGTTCGGCAAACAATGCACAGGGCGTTTCATCAATGAGATAACGAGATATCGCCATGAAGCTCTCTGAGATAGTCCGTCTAGCGGCATTGTTTTGTGCTTTCGCCGCTGGCTCTGCTGCGGCTCAGGAAAAGCCCAACATTCTGGTCATCTGGGGCGATGATATCGGATGGTCTAATCTGAGCTCCTACAATCATGCGGTGATGGGTTACCGCACCCCGAATATTGATCGAATTGCCCATGAAGGGGCCATGTTCACCGATCATTATGCACAACCGTCCTGCACGGCGGGCCGAGCAGCGTTTATCACCGGCCAGTATCCCATTCGCTCTGGCATGACCACAGTGGGCCAGCCTGGTGATGCGCTGGGTCTGCAAAAGCAATCTCCATCCCTTGCAGAAGTGCTCAAGGCAGAAGGTTATCGCACCGGTCACTTTGGAAAAAACCACCTGGGCGATCGCAACGAGCACCTGCCGACTGTACACGGCTTCGATGAGTTCTTCGGCAACCTTTATCACCTCAATACGCAGGAGGAAGCCGAGCAGCGCGACTATCAGAACTTCGGCAAGGCTTTCTCCGGAAGTCTGGAAGAGTACGAGGAGCAGTTCGGCACACGGGGCGTCATTCACTCTTTCGCCACGG
This sequence comes from Gammaproteobacteria bacterium, assembly GCA_050118435.1. GTDB lineage: Bacteria > Pseudomonadota > Gammaproteobacteria > DSM-19610 > DSM-19610 > Thiogranum. The sequence continues at coordinate 5,517 of JASFKW010000173.1, forward strand.
ACACGGACGACCCCACAGAACACCCCCGTTTCGGTCGTGTCGGCAAGCAGACCATCGAAGACACCGGTCCACTGACCCAGGAACGGATGAAGAACTTTGATGCCGCCGAGGTGGCTCCCAAGGCGCTCGATTTCATGAAGAAGTCGAAGGAGGCTGGAGAGCCGTTCTTCGTGTGGCTGAACACCAGTCGCATGCACCTTTACACCCGGGTGGACGATGAGTGGCTGCAGAAGGTCGAAACCATCACCAGCGAGAGCGATTATCACGGCGCCGGTATGCTGCAGCACGACCACGACATCGGCGAGGTACTTGACTGGCTCGACGAGAATGGCCTCACGGACAGTACCATCGTCCTTTACTCCACCGACAATGGCCCGGAGCATTCATCGTGGCCCCACGGCGCCACCACGCCCTTCCGTGGCGAGAAGATGACCACCTACGAGGGTGGGGTCCGGGTTCCCGCCATGGTGCGCTGGCCGGGCAAGATCCCTGCAGGCACCAAGCTCAATGGCATCCAGGGACACCAGGATCTGTTTACCACGCTGGCCGCAGCGGCGGGTGTTCCTGACGTCGCTGAGCGCGTCATGAAGGAGAAGAAGCAGGTTATTGATGGCGTTGACAACCTCGATTACTGGATGGGCAAGTCTGACAAATCGAGCCGTGACCACATCTTCTACTATTATGAAAGCAAGCTGACGGCTGTACGCATGGGCCCCTGGAAGTTCCACTTTTCGACCAAGGAGGACTACTACGCCAACGTGATTCCGCGCACCGTACCGCTGGTGTTCAACATCCGCATGGACCCCTATGAGAGCTATGACAATAAGGACTCCTATGGTCACTTGCTGCAAAAGGTTTCCTGGCTAATGCAGCCGATGGGTCGACTGATGGCTGCGCACCTTCAGTCGCTGGCCGAGTATCCACCGGTGCAGGGCGGGAAATCTTTCGATATGTCGAATGTCGTGCAGGAGTTTATTGACAAAAGTTTGCAGTAAACGTCGTGCTATGCAGATGCCAGAAAAGAGTTGCCCCACAAGGAGGTGGGGGTAACAGGAGACTATAGTATGCGCGGAATAACTCGAGGTGCATTACTGGTGTCAATTAGCCTGTGGGGCACTTCACCTGCTTTGGCGGATGTCGGTGTGACGGATGCGTGTCAGGATGACGCTAAGGAATTACAGGACAAAATCAGGGATAACAAAGATGACTATACGGCAGAATCACGCAGAAAGGCGAAAAACCACTTGTTGGCCGCCAAAACCAATCGGCTGAATCCGGTAAAATGCCGCGGGAATATCCTTGATGCCCACAATGAATTGCGCAAGGGAAAACGGGACAAGAATAAAGAAGAGTAAGGACTGAGATTAATCCTGAACAGCCGTGGGGTTCGTATTGCCATTACCGGCGAGACTCAGCAGAACAATGCTGGTGGTGGCTTTCGATCACCTGGCTTCGAGTGGGACGATGTGCCCTCTCATAGGTACCCGAAGGACCATTTTGACCGAACCCGGTCCTACACCAAACGCTTATATGCGATTTCTCTAAAGGACAAAAGACGACCCAAAGTCGTCGTTTAGCCGTCTCGAATATAACCAACTGCTGAACGGACATTTCCGACCCGAAAGAGACATTCACCATCTTCCCCTGGGCTTCCGGGTCATACTGCAATAAGACACTCGGGATCATGTAGTTAGCATCCTTACAGGGGCCCCATTTCTGCTGTTAGGTTAAATGCTAAACGGGGACATTCCTTGAATTAGGAACGTCCCCGTTATATTGCGGCAAGACCTATAAAGGGATGAGATGGTACAGTTGCAAATCAAATAGCCCAAGG
>JASFKW010000174.1:0-7104 GCA_050118435.1 Gammaproteobacteria bacterium
ATCGAGGCGTGGCTGAAGGATGCACCCCTCCCGAACGTGCTTGCACCACTGCCGCTCGACGTGTGCGTGGACCTCTGGCCGGAGGCGGGCAGCTACGACAGCGTGTTCAGCGCCAACACCGTGCACATCATGGCATGGCGGGAGGTCGAATGCTTTATTCGCGGCGTCGGCCGGGTGCTCCAGGCCGGCGGTGTGTTCTGCCTCTACGGTCCCTTCAACTACCACGGCGTCTACACGAGCGAGAGCAACGCGCGATTCGATGCCTGGCTGAAGAGCCGCGATCCGCTGAGCGGCGTGAGAGACTTCGAGGCGCTGGACGAGCTGGCCCGGGAAGCCGGTCTGGTGTTGCAGCGGGATCACCCGATGCCGGCCAACAACCGCACGCTGGTCTGGTCCAAACGAAGCTGACGCGGCTATGACCGGCGCAGGTCTTCAATTCAGGTGCGTCTCGAGCCAGGGTTTCAGCAGCAACGCCACCGCAAGGGCGACCATGTAATCCGTCGCAGCACCGGCGGAGGTGAGCTTTTCAAGCACCGGCTCGCCGAGCACCACCATCACTGCAATCAACATCAACAGATAGTGAAACATTGTCCTCACTCCTGGTCCATTGGGATCAACACTATTTGACGCTTGCAGTATGTACCGGGAGAGGCAAGGTTTCTGTGAACGGATCGCCGCCGGTTGTGGAACGGCGTCACATATCCGGATGTTCGTGGCGGCTGATCTTGCCGTCGGACGCGTGGCCTGCGTGCGCTACGCCAGAGTCACGGGAGGGATGCCGGGGCGATGATAGTCCCGGTCCTGGCGGCGGATCACCGCCTGCACGGACGGCCGGCTCAGGAAGCTCGCGAGCGTCACACTGTCGAGAAACTGGTAGATCTGCCGGGACAGACCGCACCACAGCTCGTGCGTCAGGCACGCCTGATCGTCGTCGCAGGGCTGGGCACCACCACAGGTCGCGTCGACCTGCTCATCGACCGCGGCGATGATCGAGGCGATGGTGATCTCACTGGCCGGCCTGGCCAGCTTGTAGCCGCCGCCCGGTCCCCGCACGCCACGCACCAGGCTTTTCCTTCGCAGCTTGGAGAAAAGCTGCTCGAGATAGGACAGGGAAATGCTCTGACAGTGCGAAATGTCAGCCAGGGTCACGGGACCATTGCGCTCGTGGATGGCCAGATCGAGCATCGCGGTGACGGCGTAGCGACCCTTGGTCGACAGTCTCATGTGGCACCCCTGCGACACAACGGACACGAGCCAACATAAAATAACCGCAGCGTTTCAGTCAAGTATTACCGCCTGAAGACTCAGGATTCCAGGCTCAGTGCCTTTTCGCTGTCCGGTGTCTGCAGCGCCTCGGATCGCCGATCGCGCGCCGGCGGGAATCCGTGCCCCTGTTGGAGACAGTAAGCCAGCCACTTGTGGAGAAATCGATTCATTTGCCACTTGGCCTCGACGGTATACCGGGCACGGAAACGGTCATAGCCGGCTTCGCGCCAATCGCACCGCCGGCTGAGCGATATCACCTCCGCGAGCTGCGCGTCGTGGTACATGCGCACCACAACATCGGGCGCCAGACACAGATCGTCGCCCTCGGCAAACCGATGACTCAGGTTCATGGTGGTCGTATAGCGGGTGCGCTCCCGCACGGTGAGGTGGAGGTCGATCGCACCATTAACCTTGGATACACTATGGTCTTGCAGCGCGTCCAGATCAGGCACCAGCCGCCGCAGCTGGATGTAGTTGAGCTCGTACAGCTCCATCAGCGCCGGCAGATCGCGTGCCCGCACCCCTGGATGTACAACTTGTCTGCCTGAATAACGCATGGACTCATAGTAGCATAGTAAAATGGTGGTTCGGCAAATACGTAACCACGGCTCAAGTACGCTACGCTTATCGGCGTGGCTGATTGGAGCTTGACAAACGCGCGGCAATTCGTTGCCGCGTTAACAGGGCTGCATCGACAGTGAATAACCACGTTACGCAAACCCAGACCCGAGCCTATTCCGATCAGCGACCCGGCACCTCCGGCTTGCGCAAGAAGGTGAAGGTATTCCAGCAGCAGAACTACCTGGAAAACTTCGTCCAGTCGATCTTCGACAGCCTTGAAGGCGTCAAGGGACAAACCCTGGTGGTCGGTGGCGACGGCCGTTTCTTCAACCGCCATGCGGTCCAGGTGATCCTGCGCATGGCGGCCGCCAACGGCTTCGGGCGTGTGCTGGTGGGACGCGGCGGGCTGCTTTCGACGCCGGCCGCCTCCTGCGTGATTCGCAAGCACCGCGCTTTTGGCGGCATCATCCTCTCGGCCAGCCATAACCCGGCAGGACCCGACGGCGACTTCGGGATCAAGTATAACACCGGTAACGGTGGCCCGGCCCCGGAGAAAGTCACCGAAACGATTTTTGAAAACAGCCGCCGGATCGCGCGTTACCTCAGCATCGATCACCCGGACCTGGATCTCGACCGGCTCGGTGAGCAGCACATCGGGGCCATGGTCGTCGAGGTCATCGACCCGGTCTCCGATTATGCGCAGCTGATGCAGGAACTGTTTGATTTCGACCGTATTCACGCGCTGATCAATTCAGGCCTGTTCCAGATGCGCTTCGACGCCATGCACGCCGTCACCGGGCCCTACGCCATCGAGATCCTGGAGAATCGTCTGGGGGTGACGCCGGACGCGATCATGAACGCCGTACCCAAGGAAGATTTCGGCGGCGGGCATCCCGACCCGAACCTGGTGTACGCCAAGGAGCTCGTGGACATCCTGTTCTCCGGCGATGCACCGGATTTCGGTGCAGCGTCCGACGGCGACGGCGACCGCAACATGATACTCGGGCGCAAGTGCTTCGTGACGCCCAGCGACAGCCTGGCGGTACTGGCGGCCAACGCGCACCTCACCCCGGGTTACCGCCTCGGGCTGGCGGGCGTGGCGCGCTCTATGCCCACCTCGCAGGCCGTCGATCGCGTGGCCGAACGGCTGGGCATCGAGGCGTTCGAAACGCCGACGGGCTGGAAATTCTTCGGCAACTTGCTGGACGCCGGCAAGGCGACGCTGTGCGGCGAGGAGAGCTTCGGCACAGGCTCCAACCACGTGCGTGAAAAGGACGGGCTTTGGGCGGTGCTTTTCTGGCTCAACCTGCTCGCGGTGCGCAAAGAGTCGGTGCAACAGATCCTCACCAGCCACTGGCGCAGCTACGGTCGCAACTATTATTCACGTCACGATTATGACAGCGTGGACGCTGCCCGCGCCTCGGATCTCATGCAGGCGCTTCGCGGTCAGTGCGGCGCGCTGAGCGGTCAGAGGTACGGAGACTACGAGGTCGCGTTCAGTGACGATTTCGCCTACACGGATCCCGTCGACGGGTCCGTCAGCGAGCGCCAGGGAATCCGCGTCGGTTTCACCGATGGCTCGCGCATGGTGTTCCGCCTCTCCGGTACCGGCACCGAGGGCGCCACGCTCAGAGTCTATCTGGAGCGCTACGAAGCCGACCCCGAAAAGCAGCTGCTGGAGCCACAGCAGGCGCTGGGCGACCTGATTGCGATCGCCGAGCAGATCGCCCGCATACGTCATTACACCGGGCGCGACAAACCGACGGTCATTACCTGAGCGGCCGGCCAGGCCTCGCAGCTCTGCGCAGGCACCGGGGATGGTCCAGGGTCAGGCGGCGGGCAGGGTCCGGAACAGCTCCTGGCGGTAGAACTGCAGCTCCCGGATCGAATCGCGCACATCGTCCAACGCCAGGTGGGTCGAGCTCTTGCTGAAACCGGCCAGCACCTCGGGGGCCCAGCGGGCGGCCAGCTCTTTCAGCGTGCTGACGTCGAGGTTGCGGTAGTGAAAGAAGGCTTCCAGCTGGGGCATCAGCCGCGCCAGGAAACGCCGATCCTGGCATATCGAATTACCGCACATCGGTGAGGCCCTGACCTCCACGTGCTCGTCCAGAAACTCGAGCGTCATGCGCTCTGCATCGCTCACGCTCAAGGAGCTCTGGCGTACCCGGTCGGTCAGCCCGGATTGCGCGTGCTGGCGCCTGTTCCAATCATCCATCGTGGCGAGCACCCTGTCCGTCTGGTGAATGGCCAGCACCGGCCCTTCGGCGATCAGATTCAGCTGCGCGTCGGTCACGATGGTCGCGATTTCGATGATTTCGTCGCGCACCGTATCCAGCCCGGTCATTTCCAGGTCGATCCAGATCAGGTTGGTTTTCCTGTCAGACATTCATGATACTCCATGAGGTTGTGTTGCATTGTAGCAAAGGCTAATCTGACACAATGCATGCGCAGTCATATTGCTGACCGATGAACAGTTTCTCCTGGATTTTCCTCCTCGCACTGGCGGCGTATGTCGCGCTCAAGCTGTGGCTGGCCCAACGGCAGATCCGGCATGTCAGCGACAACCGCACGCGGGTGCCTCGGGCCTTCCGGGATCGGATTCCGCTCGCCGAGCACCAGAAGGCGGCGGACTATACGCTGACCAACACCCGCTACGGTCGGCTGGAGCTGCTATACAGCACCCTGCTGCTGCTTGGCTGGACGCTGGGTGGAGGCCTGCAGTGGCTCGACAGCAGCTGGCAGGGACCGGGCTGGGACGGCCTTCCAACCGGCGTCGCGGTGCTGGTCAGCGCCTTCATGATCATGGCTATCCTCGAGCTGCCCTTCTCCGTTTACCACACATTCGTGATAGAGGAGCGCTTCGGCTTCAACCGCACCACGCCCGCCACCTTTGTGGGCGACCTGCTCAAGCAGACGCTGTTGATGCTGGCCATCGGAATACCTCTGGCCTGGGCCGCCCTGTGGCTGATGCAGGAATCCGGTCGTCTGTGGTGGCTGTACCTCTGGATACTGTGGGTGGGTTTCAGCCTGCTGATGCTGTGGGCCTACCCGGCGGTGATCGCTCCGCTGTTCAACAAGTTCACGCCGCTCGAGGATCAGTCACTGCGCCAGCGCATCCAGGCGCTGCTCGACCGGTGCGGCTTCAGAAGCCAGGGCATCTACGTCATGGACGGCTCCAGGCGCAGCGGCCACGGCAACGCCTATTTCACCGGCCTGGGCCGGAACAAGCGCATTGTATTTTTCGATACCCTGCTTAAAAGCCTGGAGACGCCCGAAATCGAGGCCGTCCTCGCGCACGAGCTCGGCCACTTCAAGCGCAGGCACGTGCAGAAACGGATCCTCACCATGGTGCTCGTGAGCCTCGGCGGACTGGCGCTGCTGGGCTGGCTGGCTCAGCAGCCGTGGTTCTACCATGGGCTGGGTGTGGAACAGCTCTCCAACCACCTGGCGTTGCTGCTGTTTCTCATGGTGGCGCCGATTTTTGCCGCATTCCTTCAGCCGCTGTCAGCGTGGTTTTCGCGCAGGCACGAGTTCGAAGCCGACGACTACGCGGCCCAGCAGTCGAATGCGGCCGATCTGGTGCACGCGCTGGTCAAGCTGTACAAGGAAAACGCCAGCACTCTGACGCCCGACCCGCTGTATTCCGCTTTCCATGACTCGCACCCGCCGGCTCCGGTGCGGATTTCCCATCTATCATCTAGACTTTCCGTTTAGGAGGTGGCGCATGAAACGACTCGCATTGATCGCCGCGATGACCGTCACGAGCTCGGCGGCCATGGCCGACGCAGAGCGCGGCAAGGCTCTGCACGATGAACACTGCACCAAATGCCACGGCAGCGGCGTGTACACGCGTGACGATCATTTTGTCAAAGACAAGGCCGGACTGAAGAAGCAGGTTCAGCGGTGTCATCTGACCGTCGGCGCGCAGTGGTTCGAGGAGGACGTCAACGACGTCGTCGAGTATCTCAACTCCATGTATTATCACTTCGAATAAGCCAGCGATGACCGGCACCCGACTCACCGACAGACATTGTCAGCGCGAGGCCACGCGGTTGGGCGAGGAGGCAGCACGAGAGCTGTTGCAACAGATCCACGACGACTGGTCGCTGAGCGAGGAATCGCAGCAAATACGGCGAAGCTTCCGTTTCAAGAACTATTACCAGACCATCGCCTTCGTCAACGCGCTGGCCTGGGTGGCAAACCAGGAAGATCATCATCCGGACCTCGAAGTCGGCTACAACCGCTGCGTGGTGAATTTCAGCACCCATTCCGTCGGCGGTCTGTCGGAGAACGACTTCATCTGCGCCGCCCGGACCGATGCCCTGCTCGACGCGCCCGACTGAGCTTCGTGGGACGCCGCCGCACTCCGCCCCTCGCCACCCCCCGAAAATCCGAACACGCCAACAGCCGGCCGGGACTGGTGCTCGCGCACCACGGACAGGCGAGCCTGGTCGAGTCCGAGTCGGGGGACGTCCTGCGCTGTGCGACGCGCAGAAATCTGCCGCGCACCGTGTGCGGTGACCGCGTCCTCTGGGACGCCGTCAATCCGCGCGAGGGCGTGGTCACCCAGGTGCTGGAACGGCGGACCACCCTGGTTCGCCCGGACCGCAACAATCGGCCCCGGCCGGTGGCGGCAAACCTGGATCAGATCGTGGTGGTCCTCGCCGCCAGACCCGGCCTCGACCCCGCGCTGCTGGACCGCTACCTGGTCGCCGCCGAGCTGATGGGCGCCACCCCCGTGGTGGTGGTGAACAAGCTCGACCTGCTCGACGGCGCGGGCCGGGAACGCGTCGAGCGACGCCTGGCGCTGTGCCGGCAGCTCGGTTACTGCCTGCTGTTCACCAGCACCCGCAATGCCGATGGGCTGAAGAGCCTGCACCGGCAGCTGAGATCCCATACCAGCATTCTGGTCGGCCAATCCGGCGTGGGGAAATCGTCACTGATAAAAGCCCTGCTGCCGGACCGCGATATCCGGGTGGGCGCCCTGTCCCGACTGAGTGGGCTCGGTCGCCACACCACCACGGTGGCGATGCTCTATCACTTGCCCGATGGCGGCGATCTGATCGACTCGCCCGGGGTACGCGACTTCAGCCTGTGCCCGGTTCCGCCGGAAGAGCTGGCGCGCGGCTTCGTCGAGTTTCGCCCCTACCTGGGGCAATGCCGCTTTCACAATTGTCGGCACCTCAGCGAGCCGGGCTGCGCCGTACAGGCCGCGGTGCGCAGCGGCAGCATCAGTCGGCAACGCCTGGGAAGCTACCAACACCTGGCTGCGGCCAT
>JASFKW010000175.1:0-7011 GCA_050118435.1 Gammaproteobacteria bacterium
GGCTGCTCGCGGAGCGCTGGTTTTTCTTCGCCCAGGCCAGCCACCCCCAGAATCTCTACTACCAGACCGTCGGCTGAGCATGACCGTGCAGGGCGTCTCTGCGGTTTCCACGAGGGGCCATTGATATATATCAAGGGCGCGTCCCCGCAAAGGGGTTATTGTCTGTCTCGGTCACCCGGACTATGCTCGAATCGTGGACAGACACCTGACAGACCCTTTCGGCAGACGCATCGAGTATGTCCGCCTGTCGGTCACGGACCGCTGTGACCTGCGCTGTCAGTACTGCATGCCGCAGGGCTTCCGCGGGTTCGAGGTCCCGGAGCACTGGCTGAGCTTCGAGGAAATCGAGCGCGTCATGCGTGCGTTCGGGCGCCTCGGGGTGACCCGCGTCCGACTCACCGGCGGCGAGCCCCTGGCGCGCAAGGACCTCCCCGTGCTGGCCGGGAGCCTGGCGCGCCTGCCGGGCATCGATGATCTTTCCCTGAGCACCAACGCCACTCGCCTGGCGAAACAGGCCGTGGCGCTGAAACAGGCCGGCATATCTCGGCTCAACGTCAGTCTCGACAGCCTTCGCGAGCAACGCTTTGCCGCGATCACGCGCGGCAGGCTGCACAAGGTGCTGGCCGGCCTGATGGCGGGCAAGGCGGCCGGTTTCCACCCTATCAAGATCAACATGGTGGTCATGGCCGGCGTCAACGACGACGAAGTGGAGGACATGGTCGAATTCTGCATCGAGCACGACTTCACGCTGCGCTTCATCGAGACCATGCCCATGGGCGAGACCGGCCGCGAGGCGAGCCGCCACTATGTGGACCTGCGCGACGTGCGGCGGCGGCTGGAGCGCCGCTTCAGCCTGTTGCCCGGCGTGATGCCCGGGGGCGGCCCGGCGCGCTACGTCCAGGTGGCCGGAACCGAGCTGCGCATCGGCTTCATCACCCCGATCTCCCAGCACTTTTGCGCCACATGCAACCGGGTGCGCCTGTCGGTCGACGGCACACTCTACCTTTGTCTGGGGCAGGAAGACAGGGTCGAACTGCGTCCCCTGCTGCGCTCCGGCGCCGGCGATCAGGAACTGGAACAAGCCATCGTCGCGGCCGTCGCCCGCAAGCCCGAGCGCCACGAGTTCCGCGACAAGCCCGAGCAGGTGCTGCGCTTCATGTCCATGACCGGCGGTTAGCGCCGGGCACCTGCCCACCATTAATAAAGTGCATATTCTTCGCGCGCCTTGGCGGTGAAAGAGACGCGGTTAAAAAATACGCAGCCGAGGGCTGGGAGCTCGGAAGTCACCGCTGACCCACGACCACGGTGGGGTCGACCTCGTGCATGTCGGGCAGGCGGTGTGCGATGCCCTTGTGGCAGTCGATGCAGGTCTGACCCTCTTCCAGGCCCACCGAGTGCTGCGCGACTGCGCGCCGGCCCTGATCGGTGAAGTCCATGGAATCGTAGTCGTGGCAGTTGCGGCACTCGCGCGAATCCGTCTCCTTCATGCTGCGCCAGACGTGCTGGGCCAGCTCCAGACGCTTGGCTTCGAATTTCTCCGGTGTGTCGATGGTCCCCATCACCTTGTGGAACAACTCGTTGGTCGCGCGAATCTTGCGCACCACCTTGTGGTGCCACTCCTTCGGCACATGGCAGTCCGGGCAGGTGGCCCTGACGCCGGTGCGGTTGGCGTAGTGAACGGTGTCCTGATATTCACGGAAGACGTTCTCTTCCATCTCATGACAGGAGATGCAGAACTCCTCATTATTGGTCATTTCCATGGCGGTGTTGAAACCGCCCCAGAAAATGATGCCGGCGACGAAACCGACCACCACCAGGGTGCCGAGCGACCAGCGGAGCGAGGGTCGCCGCAGCGACCGCCAGAGGCTGCACACGATGCCTTTGCATTCAGTTGAGCTGTCGTTACCCGTCATAGCTGCACCTGTTGACTCCGTATGTCTCTACTCGCCTGTAATGGCCGTGATGGGCCGGAAGGTATTCCCCACCAGCGGCGGTGCGTCCACCTGCGGCACATGGCACTGGGTACAGAAGTAGCGTCGCGCCGAAACGTTCGCGAGCACGTGTTTGTCGCGATCCTCGAAATGCGTCTGACTGATCTTGGTCGCGCCCGCCTGCTTGTAGTTGGCCCAACTGTGGCAGGTCAGACATTTGTTCGACCTGGAATCGATCCAGTAGCCTTCGATCTGATGAGGAATGAGGGGCGGCTGCTGCACATAGTCGCGTGTGATCGGCTCGCCGTCCTTCTGATAGTGCTTCAGCTCCGGGGCGGCTCCGTCTTCTTCGAGAGCCGTCATTCCGCGCAGCGAGCTGACATCATCCTCGGAGACCGCCTGCACGGCGTATCCTGCAGTCCCGAGCAGCATCAGTGCCATCGAAAGTTGCTTGATCATGTTAAAAACCTCCACTCCGGGGGAATCATCTGGGGGTCACCCGACCTTCACGGACTGACCGCCGGGTACTGAATCCTCGGCCCGGTTGTTGAATCGGCTGCCGAAGTTGAACACGTCCCGTGTGCAGACGTCGATGCAACGCCCGCAGTTGGTGCAGTTGAGCCCGGTGATCACCGGCCCGACGCCCTTCTCCGCGCCTTTGAGCGCCGGCCGGATGACCTGGGGCTCCGGACAGACCGCGTAACAATCCATGCAGTCGTCGCACTGCTCGCGCCTGTCGGCCCGCACCCGCACGACGCTCGGCAGCGCGAGCAGGCTGTAGAAGGCGCCCATGGGACACAGGTGACCGCACCAGCCGCGGCGACTGACCAGCAGGTCGAAGAGGAACACCGCCAGCAGCACCAGCCAGCCCAGGCCCATACCGAAGATCACGCCGCGGTGAAACATGGAGACCGGGTTGACCAGCTCCCAGGCCACGGTGCCGGTGAGCGCCGCCAGCAGCAGAGTGACGCCCAGCAGCCAGTAACGGGCATGGCGCGACAGGCGCGCGGCGCCGACCAGTCCGAGCCGCTCACGTGACCAGTGCGCCGCATCGGTGACCAGATTGACCGGGCACACCCAGGCGCAGAAAACGCGGCCGCCGAGGAGCATGTAGAATCCCGCCACCAGCAGCGCGCCGGTGATGGCCGTGAGCTCCGTGGCATGGCCGGCGACCAGCGACTGCAGCAGCACATAGGGGTCCGTGAGCGGCAGCACGTCCAGCGTCAGGCTCGAGCTCAGGTTGCCCTTGACGATCCATACGCCCAGCCAGGGTCCGAGCAGAAACAGGGCCAGAATGCCGAGCTGGCTGAGCCGGCGGGCGAGCAGCCACTTGTGCGCCCGAAACCAGCCCCGCTCCGCGGCCGCCTGTGCCCCTGGGCGGCGCCGCGTGCTCATGGCTGGCTCTCCCGGCCGCGGTTGAGGGTCTGCAGCGGATCACTGGCAAAGGGCACGTCGCCGTTACCACTCTGCGAGTCGAGCTTCAGTCCCTCGCCGCCGTAGTCATAGCTCTGTCCCTCGGGCAGGTTGAAGTGATGCTGCTCGTCGGGGGCCACCAGGCTGCCGCCAGCCTTTTCCTTTTCCTCCCAGCCCCAGCGATAGTGGTGACCCAGCTCACCCTTGGCCAGGTGCAGCGGAAAAACCTTGATCGCCGCTTCTTCCAGGACGCAGGCCTTTTCGCACTTGCCGCAGCCCGTGCAGTGGTCGGAATGCACCGTGGGGATGAACAGCGCGTGCTTGCCGCTGCGCACGTTATGCTGCCGCTCCAGGGTGATGGCCTCGTTGATGGCCGGACAGATACGGTAGCAGACATCGCAGCGCAGGCCCTGGAAGTTCAGGCAGTTCTCCTGGTCGACCAGCACCGCCAAACCCATGCGTGCGTCATCGATATCCGTGAGCCCGGGGTCCAGGGCACCGGTCGGGCAGGCCTTGACGCAGGGGATGTCCTCGCACATTTCGCAGGGCACCTGGCGGGCCGTGAAATAGGGCGTGCCGGTCGCCACCGCCTCCTCCGGGCGGGCGAGCCGCAGCGTATCGAAGGGACAGTCGCGCACGCACAGACCGCAGCGAATGCAGGCGCCGAGGAACTCGTTCTCCGCGCGCGCGCCCGGGGGACGGATGGCCTGCGCAGGCAGCGAGGCGGCCTGGCGCGAATAGATCCCCACGCCCAGGCCGAGCAGGGCGACCCCGCCCGTGGTGCGGGCCAGATCCACCAAGAAACGACGGCGAGCTGTATTGGTTCGGCTGTTGTCCATCTCCGTCTCCGCCCTTGTGGGAGCCGCCCTGGCCGCCGCCCCTAACGTTCCGCGGCCCGGCACAACGCTCCCACAACGGGTCTAACACTAAGCCTTGACCACCTTCACCGCGCACTTCTTGTAGTCGGTTTCCTTGGACAGCGGGTCGGTGGCGTCCAGAGTCACCTTGTTGATCAGCCGGCTGGCATCGAACCAGGGCACAAAGATCAACCCCTTCGGCGGCCGGTTGCGGCCGCGGGTCTCGACCCGCGCGACCATCTCACCCCGCCGGCTGACAACCTTGGCCGGCAGACCGCGGCGCAGGCCACGCTCCCTGGCGTCCTCGGGGTGCATGAAGATCACCGCGTCGGGAAAAGCCCGGTACAGCTCGGGCACGCGCCGGGTCATGGAGCCCGAGTGCCAGTGCTCCAGAAGGCGGCCGGTGGACAGCCACAGGTCGTATTCCTCGTCCGGGCTTTCCGCCGGCGGCTCGTAGGGCGCCGTGATGATGTTGGCCCGGCCGTCCGGGTTGCCGTAGAAGCGGAACTCCTCGCCGGTCTTCACGTAGGGGTCGTAGCCCTCGCGGTAGCGCCACAGCGTCTCCTTGCCGTCGATCACCGGCCAGCGCAGACCGCGCGTCCTGTGATAGGTATCGTAGGGCGCCAGCTCGTGGCCTTTCTTGGGTCCCTCGAACTGAAAGCGGCGGTACTCCTCGAACAGGCCTTTCTGCACATAGAAGCCGAAGTCCTCCATCTCGTGGTTGCCGTAGACGTTGCCTTCCTGATCGGTGACCGGCTGCTTTTTAAACTGGTCCACCTGGCCGTTGGCGTAGAGTACCTCGTAGAGGGTCTTGCCGCGGTACTCGGGCTTCTTGGCGATGAGCTCCTCGGGCCACACGTCCTCGACCTTGAAGCGTTTGGAAAACTCGATCACCTGCCAGAGGTCAGACTTCGCTTCCCCCGGCGCACTCACCTGCTCGCGCCAGAATTGCGTGCGGCGCTCGGCGTTGCCATAGGCGCCTTCCTTCTCGGTCCACATGGCGGTGGGCAGAACCAGATCCGCGGCCATGGCGGTGACCGTCGGGTAGGGATCGGACACCACGATGAAGTTCGCCGGATTGCGGTATCCGGGATAGGTTTCCTCGTTCATGTTGGCCGCCGCCTGCATGTTGTTGTTGCACTGCACCCAGTAGGCGTTGAGCTTGCCGTCCTTGAGCATGCGGTTCTGCAGCACGGCGTGGTAGCCGACCTTGCCCGACACTGTGCCCTCGGGCAGCTTCCAGATCTTCTCGGCCAGCGCCCGGTGCTCGGGCTTCTTGACCACGTAGTCGGCCGGCAGGCGGTGGGCGAAGGTGCCCACCTCGCGAGCCGTGCCGCAGGCCGAAGGCTGACCGGTCAGCGAGAACGGGCTGTTGCCCGGCTCGGAGATCTTGCCCATCAACAGGTGCACGTTGTAGAGCAAGCCGTTGACCCACACGCCGCGGGTGTGCTGGTTGAAGCCCATGGTCCAGTAGGAGCTCACTTTCTTGTCGGGATCGGCGTAGACCTTGGCAAGCCGCTCCAGCTGCTCCTCGGGCACGCCCGAAAGCTCCGACGTGTACTCGAGGGTATAGGGCTCGACCGATTTGGCGTATTCCTCGAAGCTGATCGGAGACAGCGCACCCTTGCCGGCGTTGGCCGCCCGCTGCTCCAGCGGGTGCTCCGGACGCAGGCCGTAGCCGATATCCGTCGGCGTCTTTTTGAAGTTGACGTGCTTGTCGATGAAGTCCTTGTTATAGGCCTTGTGCTGGATGATGTAGTTGGCGATGTAATTGAGAATCGCCAGGTCGGTCTGGGGCACGAACACGATGTTGTTGTCGCCGAGATCGAAGCAGCGGTTCTCGAAGGTCGACAGCACGTGCACCTCGCAGCCCTCCTTGGTCAGACGGGTGTCGGTCAGGCGCGACCACAGGATGGGGTGCATCTCGGCCATGTTCGCCCCCCACAGCACGAAGACGTCGGCGTGCTCGAGGTCGTCGTAACAGCCCATGGGCTCATCGGCCCCGAAGCCGCGGATAAAGGCGCCGACCGCGGAGGCCATGCAGTGGCGCGCATTGGGGTCGATGTTGTTGGAACGAAAGCCCGCCTTGTAGAGCTTCGAGGCGGCGTAGCCTTCGAACACGGTCCACTGGCCGGAGCCGAACATGCCGACCGTGGAGCTGAGCTCCTCCGGCGGCTTGCCCCTGTTGGCCTGCATATCATTCTTCAGGGCAGCCTTGAACTTCTCGGCCATGACGTCGAAAGCCTCGTCCCAGGAGACCGGGGTGAACTCGCCTTGCTTGTCGTATTTGCCGTTGCGCATGCGCAGCAGCGGCTGGGTCAGGCGGTCCGTGCCGTACATGATCTTGGACAGAAAGTAGCCCTTGATGCAGTTCAGGCCCCGGTTGACCGGCGCGTCCGGGTCGCCCTGGGTGGCGACCACCCGCCCGTCCTTGGTACCGACCAGCACGCTGCATCCGGTGCCGCAGAAACGGCAGGGCGCCTTGTCCCAGCGAATCACCTCGGTCGACTTGGCCAACACTTCCTGCACGCCGGGGAGGGTGATCCCGGCCGCCGCCGCGGTGGCGGCAATCGCATTGGACTTAATGAAATCTCGCCTGGTCAGTTTCATCGCTCGGCCTCCTGTTGACCCGAATCTTCGTACTGGTGGTAGATCATGGATGCGGAGAGCACCCCTTGAACGTCCTGCATCTGCGCCAGCAGATCGGCGACCTCTCGCCCGGTCTCGCGTTCAATCGTCACCACCATGCGCCCGTCGTCATTTGCGCCGTGTACCTCGACGCCCGCCAGGCGCGACAGCGCCCGTGTCAC
>JASFKW010000176.1:0-6978 GCA_050118435.1 Gammaproteobacteria bacterium
CGTGTCCGGCTACCTGGTCCAGCTCGCCCCGGATGAAAAGTCGCTCGACGGCCCCTCGGGTCCGGAGCACGATTTCACCGACCTGCACGCCTGGGCGGAAGTGTACGTCCCGGGGGCTGGCTGGATCGGCCTGGATCCCACTTCGGGTCTGTTTGCCGGCGAGGGTCATATTCCGCTGGCCTGTACGCCCGATCCGGTGAGCGCCGCCCCGATCACCGGCTACACCGAGAAGTGCGACACGGACTTCGGCCATGACAACGCCGTGTCACGAGTGCACGAAGACCCGCGTGTGACCCGGCCCTACAACGACGCGCAGTGGGCCGCCATCCAGCGACTCGGGCGTTCGGTGGACGCGGAGCTGAAGGCGCTGGACGTGCGCCTGACCATGGGCGGTGAGCCCACCTTCGTTTCCATCGACGACATGGAGGGGGCGCAGTGGAATACCGAGGCGCTGGGTGCGCACAAGCGTGAACGCGCCGGCGTGCTGTTGAAGCGCCTGAAGAGAGTCTTCGCACCTGGCGGTTTTCTGCATTACGGGCAGGGCAAGTGGTACCCGGGCGAACCCCTGCCGCGCTGGGCGCTGGGTTGCTACTGGCGGGCCGACAGGCAACCATTGTGGCGCGATGAGCAGTGGATCGCCGACGAGTGCCGAGACTATGGTCTGGGTGCTGCGGACGCGGAAAGTTTCGGGCAGCGGCTGGCGGCAACCCTGGGGATCGATGCCGGCTTTCTTGTCGAGGGGCGCGAGGACTGGGCCTATTACCTGTGGCGCGAGGCGAAAGAGCCGGTCAACGTCGATCCCATCGCCATCTCCTGGGCGCCGCAGGTGCGCGATGACCTGAGCGTGGTGCTGGCTCGCGGTCTGCACCGGCCGGTCGGCTACGCCTTGCCCCTGCAGTGGGACTGGGCACAGGGCGGCTGGAGCTCGGGCGCCTGGGACTTTGCGCGCGAGGCGATGTATCTGCAGCCCGGCAGCTCGCCCATGGGCCTCAGGCTGCCGCTGGACCAGCTTCCCTGGTCGGCGGAGGTGGCGCACGAGGAGCTAATCGAGCCCGCACGTGTAGCTCGCGCTGTCGCTGTGGCGGCAGCGCCGGAGGATCTGGACCTGGAGGCGCCGGAAGTGCCGCTGGCCGCCGACGAGCGCCCCGAGCGCATTCGCCGGCGCTATCTGGCCTGGACCGGCGTACCCCATACGGCACTGTGCCTGGAGGCGCGGCAGGGAAGGCTCTATGTGTTCATGCCGTTGCTCAAGGATCTGGGCCACTATGCGGCGCTGCTGGCCGCGGTCGAGGCCACCGCCGCCGAACTGCGAACGCCGGTTGTGCTGGAAGGCTACGAGCCGCCTGGCGATCCCGCGCTGCGGGCGCTCAAGGTTACCCCCGATCCTGGTGTCATCGAGGTGAATATCCATCCCGCCTCTTGCTGGGAGGAACTCGAGTACAACACCGTGACGCTGTACGAAGAGGCGCGGCAGTCGCGGCTGGGCACGGAAAAGTTCATGCTGGACGGGCGCCACACCGGCACCGGCGGTGGCAACCACGTCACCCTCGGTGGACCGACGCCGCAGGACAGTCCTTTTCTGCGGCGACCCGATCTGTTGCGTTCGCTCATCACCTACTGGCAGCACCATCCTTCGCTTTCCTACCTTTTCTCGGGTCTGTTCATCGGTCCAACGTCCCAGGCGCCGCGCGTGGACGAGCGCGGCAGCGAAGGTTTGCGCGAACTGCGGCGCAGCTTCGAAGAGATCGAACATGGGGTTTCGCCGGCGGTTCTCGACCGCGCCTTGCGCAGCTTTCTCACCGACCTCACCGGCAACACCCACCGCGCCGAGTTCTGCATCGACAAACTCTACTCCCCGGACAGCGCTGCGGGTCGCCAGGGCCTGGTGGAGTTCCGCGCGTTCGAGATGCCGCCTCACCCGCGCATGAGCCTGGCACAGATGTCGCTACTGCGCGCGCTGGTGGCCCGCTTCTGGAAGCAGCCCTACCGCCAACCGCTGGTTTACTGGGGCACCGAGCTGCACGACCGGTTTATGCTGCCGGAAGCAATCTGGGCCGATTTCCGTTCGGTCATCGAGGACTTCAAGTCGGCGGGCTATGACTTCCGCCTGGACTGGTTCACCCCGTTTCTCGAGTTCCGTTTTCCGCTCTACGGTCGCGTGGCCTACGACGGCGTGGAGCTGGAGCTGCGCATGGCGCTCGAGCCGTGGCTGGTGCTGGGTGAGGAGGCGACGGCGCACCGCCAGGCGCGGGTGGTGGACTCGGCCGTGGAGCGGCTGCAGGTCAAGTGTCGCGGGCTGGATCCGGAGCGCCACCTGCTGACCTGTAACGGGCGTCGCCTGCCGCTGCAACCGACAGGGGTGGAAGACGAGCTCGTGGCCGGCGTGCGCTACAAGGCATTCAAGGCGGCTTTCGGTCTGCACCCGACGGTGGAGGTTCACGCGCCGCTGGTGGTCGATGTCTTCGACCGCCGCCTCGGACGGGCGATCGGCGGCTGCGTCTATTACGTGGATCATCCCGGCGGGCGCAACTACGACACCTTCCCGGTCAATCCCTACGAGGCCGAGGCGCGGCGCATTGCGCGCTTTCTCGCCTGGGGCCACAGCGCCGGTGAGGTGCAGCCGCCGTCGTGGGTGGAGCGTCTCAGGGCCTGTTATGCGCAGGCGGTAGAGCAGGCGGTTCGCGAGCCCCTGCCGGAGCAGCCAAACCCGGAGTATCCCTGCACTCTCGACCTGCGTCGCGCGGCCCGCTCATGAGTACGCCCATGAACACCCGTGTTGCTGTCACTCATACCTTGGAGCAGTGCTTCGAACGCCCGGTGCGGCTTTCCACCCACTGGCTGCGCCTGCGTCCGGCGCCGCAAACCCGCGCGCGCATAACCGCCTATTCGCTGGCAATATGCCCCAGACCCCATTTCCTCAACTGGGTGCGCGATCCTTTCGAGAATCATCTCGCCCGACTCGATCTACCCGAGCCCGTCAAGTCACTGGGCATCGAGCTCGAGTTCATCGCCGAGCTCGCACCCGTGAATCCGTTCGACTTTCTCACCGAGCCCGATGCCGCCCACTACCCGTTCGATTATCCCCCTCAGCTGCGCAAGGAGCTCGCGCCTTACCTGCGGCTGGCTGCACCGGGGCCCCGGTTGAATGCCTGGTTCGCACAGCTCGACTGCGGGGCGGCGACCACGGTGCAACGTCTGGAGGAAGTCAATCGGCAGGTGCATGCGGCGCACGTGCTTTCACCCACGCTATTGCCGGGCCCCGTGGACCCGGAGAGTGTCCTGGAGCGGGGCGAGGCCTCGCCCTGGGAACTTGCCTGGCTGCTGACCCTGAGCCTCAGGCACCTGGGTCTGGCCGCGCGGTTTGTCTGTGGCTATCACATCGCGCTGGTGCAGGCACCTCCTGCCCGGGACAGCGCAAGCCTGCACGCCTGGAGCGAGGTGTATCTCCCCGGCGCGGGCTGGGTCGGACTCGACCCCGCGGCGGGTCTGTTCACCACGGCGAGCCACATCCCGCTTGCCTGTGCCCCCGATCCCTTGCGCGTGCTGCCCATCGTCGGTTACCGCGAGGCCTGCGAGGAGACACAGGTCGAGCACATACGGGTGCGCCGGCTTGCTGCGGTGCAGGAGTCCTGGCCGTTCAGCGAATCCCAGTGGGCGGACCTGCGTGCGCTGGGCTGCCACGTGGAGCGCGATCTCGCGGGGCGGGGACTGGCACCGACCCTGGGTACGAGCCTGTCACTGGTGTCGGCCTACGAGGCCGAAGCGCCCGAGTGGAATACAGTGGCGATGGGGCCATCCAAGCGCCACGCCGCCGAGGCGTTGCTGCTGCGCCTGTGGGAACGGCTGGCGCCCGGCGGCGCACCGCAACTCGGGCAGGGGGACTGGTATGCCGGGGATGCGCTGCCTCGCTGGCGGCTCGGTTGTTTTTTCCGGGCCGACGGCCGGCCGCTGTGGCGCAATCCGCAGCGGGTCGGCTGGGGACGCGCCGCTGACGACGTCGCTCTGGACGATGCGCGGCGTTTCACCGAGGCCCTGGCGGGGGCCCTTGGTGTCCCCGCGGCCAGGGTGATCGCGGCCCACGAGGACGCGCTGTACGAACTCTCGCGCATGCGTACTCCGTTCGAATATGTGCCCTCGGCGAAGGAGCTGAGCGACCCCGAACACCGCCGTGCCCTGGCCGAATGCCTGTCCCGCTGCCGGGGTGAGCCCGTCGGCTACGTTTTGCCCATCCGTTGGGATTACCGTGCCGGGTGCTGGAGCAGCGGCGCCTGGCGTTTCCGCCGCGACGGGCTCTATCTCATGCCAGGCGACTCACCGCTGGGCTACCGCCTGCCGCTCGACAGCCTGGTGAGGGACGAGGAGCTTTCCCTCGAGGCCCGGGCCGAGCGTTCCCAGTTCGAACAACGCCCGCTGCTGCCGGAGATCTATGGTGAGGTGAGCACCCGGCTGAGCTCTATGGGAGCGCCCCGGCCCGAGCTCGCGGCAGCCGACGAGGGCCGGGACGGTGAGCGCCCGCCGCGCACCGCGCTATGCGTGGAGGTGCGCCGGGGGCGCCTGCACGTCTTTCTCCCGCCAGTCTCTCACCTGGAGCACTACCTGGAGCTCGTGGCGGGTATAGAAGCTGCGGCCGAGGTCATCGAGATCCCCGTTTTGCTGGAAGGCTACGAGCCGCCCGAGGACTACCGGCTGCGTCGCTTCGTGCTCGAACCCGACGCCGGTGTGCTGCGGCTGACGCTGCCGCAAACGGGGCGCTGGGAAGAGCACCTGGAGCTGCTCGAGGCTGCCTACCAGGAGGCGGCCCGGGCCGGACTACGTGCCGAGCGCGTCATGCCCGACGGCCGCCGCCTGCCGTCCGGGGGCGGCAGCCGGATGACGCTGGGTGGAACCCGTCCGATAGACAGCCCGTTTCTCACACGCCCTGAAATACTGCGCGACCTGATCGCCTACTGGCAGCGTCACCCCAGCTTGTCCTATGTCTTCGCGGGTCGCGCCATCGGACCCAGCGGTGTGGCCCCACGGCCAGATGAAGGACGCGACGAGGGGCTGTACGAGCTTTCCATTGCCCTGCAGCGTCTGCCGCAGGGACACAACTCGGCGCCCTGGGTGACAGACCGCGTGTTGCGTCACTTGCTCGCCGATCCCTCGGGCGATCTCAAGCGGGCGGAGATCCGCGTTGATCAACTCTACGCGCCGGAACGTGCCAGCCTGCGGCTGGGGCGCATTCTGATCAGCGCCTTTGAGACCGCGCCGGAAGAACGCATCGCTGCGCTGCAGTCGCTGCTGGTGCTGGGCCTGCTGGGGCGTTGCGCACGCCGCCGGGACAGTGGCAGGCTGCTGCGCTGGGGCCCGGCGCTGCACGATCGCTTCATGCTGCCGGGCGTACTGTGGCAGGATCTGCGCAGCGTCATCGAGGATCTGAACGCGGTGGGCTACCCCTTCCAGCTGGAATGGTTCGAGCCGTTGATGGCACTGCGCTTCCCCGTCCTGGGCAGGGTCCAGCTGGGCGAGATCACGCTAGAGCTGCAGGCGGCGCACGAGCCCTGGCCCCTGTTGGCCGAGGAGGTGACGGGTGGCGGGGTGGCGCGCTTTATCGATGTGGCCAATGAGCGCGTGCAGGTGAGACTTTCGGGCTTGCCCCCGGCACGCTATGTGCTGGCCTGTAACGGCCGTCGCGTGCCACTGCAGCGGGGCGCTGTGCACGGCGAATACCTGGCCGGTGTGCGTTACAAGGTGTGCAATCCATCGGCGACGCTGCACCCAACGATACCGCCGGTGGAGGCGCTGGTGTTCGATTTGATCGATACCTGGAGCGGACATACCGTTGGCGGCTGCAGCTACTTCCCGCCGCGTCCGGAGCTCGCGGGGCCCGTCGGCAGCCCTCGGGCACCGTCTGCCGGCGGCGAACCATCGATGCAGGAACGCCCGCCGACCCCGCCTCTGTCCGTTCCTCCGCGCAGCCGCAGCGGGCATTTTCTGCCCCAGGGCAGCGGGCGTGGCCCGATGTCACCGCCGCCCGCGGTACACGACGAACGTTGTCCCTATCTGCTGGACCTGACGCATGTCGCGCCCGCTGGTGCTGGGTAATAGCACGGCGGGCGAACTAGAATGGGGCGGCGCCGCTGTGAGGGCGACGGCGAGCCTGCTCAGGGTTTGAACAGGCTGGGCTTGAACCCGGGCAGCTCGTTGAAAGCCTGTTTGATCTTGTCGTCCCAGACCTTCTTGAGCTCCAGCAGGTAGGGGTCCTCGGCCCGTAGCGCCAGATGGTGGTCGAGCTTGAAGCTGTCCTTCTTGTACAGGAGCAGCTCGATCGGCGGGCCCACGGTGACGTTGCTGCGCATGGTGGAGTCCATCGATACCAGGGCGCAGCGTGCAGCCACCGCAATACTGGTCTTTGGCGTGATAATGCGGTCTAGAATCGGCTTGCCGTACTTGCTTTCACCGATCTGCAGAAAGGGCGTGTGCTCGGAGGTGGTAATAAAATTGCCCTCCGGGTAAATGAGGAATACCTCCGGCGGCTCGCCATCGATCTGCCCGCCGAGGACCAGGGTCACGCTGGGGTTGAAGCTCGACTGGCCCTTGGGGTCCGCGTGCTTTTTCTGTTCGTTGCGGCTGATCTGCCCCAGATACTCCGCGGCTTCCCCCATGTTCTCGACGTTTTTCAGGCTGATTTCCGCGTTCTTCTTGATGCCCCGCTGCAGCTGATTCACCACGCCCTGGGTGGTGGCGAGATTGCCGGCGCTCAGCAACACGAACACGCGCTTCTCACCGATAGGAAAACGGTGCATCTTGCTGTAGGCGCTGACCTGATCGGGTCCCGCGTTGGTGCGGGAGTCCGAGCAGAACACGAGGCCCTCATCGATGGCGATGGACAGGCAATACGTCATGTGGGGCATTCTAGAGCCGGAAGGTGGGCGAATACTAGTAGTCCTTCAAGGTGATATTTACGGATTCAGAGCCACCGAGCCGTGCCAGTGCAAG
>JASFKW010000177.1:0-6934 GCA_050118435.1 Gammaproteobacteria bacterium
AAGGCTGGAGAGTGCGTCTGGCCTCTGAGGTAGCCGCCTCTCCGGAGGATTATCGACACTATATTCAGCATTCCAGGGGCGAATTCAGCTGCGCAAAACCCTCGTGTATGAAATTCCAGAACGCCTGGGTGAGCGACAGGAGTCTCTGCTATCTGGCCAGCGGAAAGCCGGTCATCGTCCAGGACACCGGTTCCAGTGAATTTCTGCCCGCTGCCGAGGGTATGTTCCGGTTCAACACGGTCGACGAGGCCCGGGCGGCAATTGATGCCATGAACGCAGACTACGAAAAGCATTGCTCGGCCGCCCGGGAGCTGGCGGCGACGTATTTCGACGCTGAAAAGGTGCTGGCCTCGGTACTGGATGTTGCCCTGGGAGCGAAATGATCGAGCGCAACAGGCCGGGGGGATGTGCGCGCGTTTCGCCAGCGTGCCCGGCAGCGCGATTCAGGGCTTCGTCAGACTTTTGACGGCAGGGCGGCGCCCGCGGGCGCGTTTGTGGCGGCAAAAAGTTGTCCCGCCCCCGATTGAGTACTAAGCTAATCAACGGCACAGTCTTCCGTTCTCCGCGCGAAAGGAAGAGAGCAGATGAGAATAATAACGTTAGCCCTTTCGGCCTGTATGTCAGCTTGTGTTTCCACACTGCCGGTAGCCAGTACCGACGGCGGCTCCGGGCGTGACGCCGTGCCGCCTGCGGGTGATTCGCAGGAGAAACCCAAGGCGCCTCCCCGGCGCGAAGCGGCGCCGATGCCCACTAAGTTGGCGCTTTCGTATTTCATCAACCTGGAATCTCGTCTGAAGCCCTTCGCGCTCGATCAGATGCAGGACCTGGAGGGGTTCGACGAGCAGCTGCTTTATACAACGGAATATCCGTTGATAAGCCGCACGCTGCATCGACTGCGCCTGGGTTTTTTTGCCAGCAGGCAGGGGGCCGAAGAAGCGCGCGCCGAGCTGATCGGCGATTATCCCCAGGCCTGGATAGGCCGGGCCGATTCGGCCGAGCAGACGGCGGCTTGGCAGGTCTCAGGTCTTGAGACGGAGTCGCTGCCGGACGCGGGTCTCGGGGCGATGCTCGCGCAGAAGTCCCTCGCGCTTCCGGGATCGCTGAAGCCGGAAAGCCCGCAAACGCAGTATCCGGAGAGCGTCTCGGAAAGAGGCTCCCCGGGAGCCGGGGTGTTGCCCATGCGCGTCCTGGCGGTCCAGGAGCCGCTGGAGCGGATCGGCCCCGTTTCGAATTCCACCACAGGAGAAGATGATCCGTCCACCAAGGTCAGCTACGGCCAAGAAGAAGACGAATCCCTCTTCGTGCGCAGCACGCACAAGGGCGGCGACCTTTTCACCGTGGGCACCGCATTCACTCAGAGGAAGCAGGTCCATGACCTCGAAGCACGTGCGGAAGAAGACAAGGGTTTCTGGCACATGAATCTGAGCTCTGCCAAGAGCGGGCCGGGTCCACGGTTCGAAGCCGAATTCGCACAGAGCTCTTTTGACCCCGAGACCAGCCAGGGTTTCGGTTCTTCCGAAAACCGTATGATCAAGATTGCGACCTTTGGATCGTGGCAGGGCTATGATCTGGGTCTTGGCTATCAGGCGGTCGGTACCGAGTTCAGGAAGGACGGTAAGGCTTCAGAGCAGCGAAAAAATGACGCAGGCCATCCGAACAGCAAGCTGCACCAGGGCAGACAGGCCACTGAAGCCTGGGTAGGCCGCCAGTTCGGGGACTTCAACGTGAAAACGCGCGCCACCCTGTACCAGGAGCAAGGTAAGGAGTCCGCGGGCGCACCCCAGTACACCACGCAACAGCTCGGCGGGTCACTGGATTACACCATTCTGTCCTGGCCGCAGGTCGGCGTGACCCTGGATTATGCCAGCGGGGTACGCTCGGGCGATGCGTCGGACTCGACCAGCGTGGATGTCGAAAGCATCGCCACCTCGCTCTATTATTCGGGCAATACGTGGAGCGGTGCACTCTATGCGGGAAACACGGCCGGCGCCGGCACCACCGACACCATGGATCTGCGCACCTACTACCTCGGCGGTTCCTATTATCCTGTCAGTACGTTCAGTCTGTCGCCCGACTTCACCTACTGGGAGGAAGACTACGTCGACCTCGGTGCCACCACGGACAACTACATGGCCTCCATGAGCGCGAGCTACAAGCCTTCGCCCAGGAGTCGGTTCAGCTTCGACGGTTACAACGAATTTTCGACCCAGAAGAACGCCGAATGGGCGATGGATACCGAGTATTACTACAGCTCGCTCGGCGTGAAATGGGTTTCCGATCGGCCCAAGCCTCTGATCAAGCAATGGTCCTTCGAGGTCTTCCACGACCAGTACATCGACAATGTCTATTCGGGCAGCAACACCGGCGGACTCGGTGTCTGGCTCACGCTGAAATCTTCGCCCGCGCCCATCGATCGCTATCGCTACGTGGATGAGCTTCGCTACGTAGACGAGCTTCGCTAGCCCGGCGGCGCGTCGAGGTCGCCCGGTGTGTCGATGTCGACCAGAATGCCCGGGTCATCCACGTCCACGAGTTTGAGCTCGGCTCTGTGCTGCTCCAGCAGCGCCCGGGCCCCGCTACGGCCCCCGAGCGCCAGAAGGGCTGCGCGAAAGGGGGTGCCGAAGCCGACAGGATGTCCGCGTCTGCCCCGGTAGCGGGGTGCTGCCAGAACCGCGCCTCCGCGCAAGGCGTCGATAACGGCGCGGACGGTGGAGCTTCGAATCCAGGGCATGTCGGCGAGGCCGACCACCCAGGCCTGCGCATGGGCTGCGGCGGCGATTCCGCAGGCCAGGCTGCTGCCCATACCGTTCCCGGCGTCCGGGTTCACCACCAGACGCACCGCCTGTGATGCCAGGCTGGCGGCAAGACGGTCGTCTGGCGCCGCAACCACGGCATAGACTTCGATCCCGGCCGCGCGCATGTTGCTCAGCGCCGCCACACCGACCGGCCTTCCGTCGGCGAGCGGCGCCAGCAGCTTGTTGCCCGGACGATCGAATCGCTCGCCGCGCCCGGCGGCGAGCAGGATGCCGGCGATCTCAGGCACGCGCTTCCGGGGTTGCGGCCACTGCGGCGCCGCCCTCGTCCCGAATCAGCCGGACACCGTGGCGCGCCGCCGTGAGCTCGGCCAGGATGGCGAGCGCGATTTCCGGGGGAGACCTGCTGCCGACGGGGAGCCCGACCGGACCGTGCAGGCGCTCGAGCCGATCCGGCGCGATGCCGAGGCCCGCCAGGCGGGACCGGCGTTTTTCGTTGTTGGCGCGCGAACCAAGGGCGCCGACATAAAAATTGTCGGCCTCGAGCGCCTGGAGCAGCGCCATGTCGTCGAGCTTCGGATCATGGCTCAACGCCAGCACCACACAGCGGCGGTCCTGCGCCAGCTCCACAACGGCGTCATCGGGCATGCGGGTGTCGAGCCGGGCGCCGGGCAGCTGCCAGGAGCGCGCATATTCCTCGCGCGGATCGCAGACGGTCAAGTCGTAGTCCAGGGTCAAGGCGAATTGCGCCACGTAGCGTGACAGCTGGCCGGCACCGATGATCAGCATGCGCCACATGGGCCCGAAGGTCTTCTGCAACGTATCACCGTCGTAAAGGAAATCCTCCTCGCGGTTTGGGGGGTGCAGGCTGGACTCGCCGGTGGACAGGCATACCCGTCGGGTCATGAGACGGCGAGCCTGCAGGGCTTCCAGCAGCGGGTGGATCGCAGATGCTGAGTCGAGACCCTCGACCAGCACTTCCAGCCGCCCACCGCAGGGCAGGCCGACGCGCGCCGCCTCCTGCCTGTCGACGCCATAGTCGACAAGGGTCGGAGTCTCTGCCGACAGGCTGCCGTTGCCCAGGCGCTGCAGGAGGTCGTCCTCGACGCAGCCGCCCGAAACCGACCCGCTCAGCCGTCCGTCGGCGCTGATGGCCAGCAGCGCGCCCGGTGGCCGCGGCGACGAGCCCCAGGTGCGCGCGACGGTGAACAGGGTCACCCGCTGGCCCTGCTCCAGCCAGACCACAGCATCCTGCAGCACGTCCTGATCGGTGCTCTTCACAGGTCGAAGCCGGCTACAGGCGGATGGGCAGGCGCCGCACCGGGTTGCCGGTGGCGGCGAATACGGCATTGGCCACCGCGGGGGCGATGGGCGGGGTGCCGGGCTCGCCCACGCCCCCCGGGGCTTCGCCGCTGGGCACGATGTGCACCTCGATGTCGGGGCATTCTTCCAGGCGCAACAGGGGATAGTCGTCGAAGTTGCCCTGGACCACACGGCCGCTGTCGATGGTGATCTCCCCCTTGAGCGCGGCCGTGAGGCCGTAAACGATGCCGCTTTCCATCTGGGCGACAATCGTGTCCGGGTTGACGATCATGCCGCAGTCGATGGCGCAGACCACCCGGTGAACGCGCGGCCGGTCCTCCTCGACGGAGACCTCGGCGACCTGGGCCACATAACTGCCGAACGATTCCGCAACGGCGATGCCGCGGAAGCGTCCCTCCGCGGTCGGCTTTTCCCAGCCGGCCTTGTCGGCCGCCAGGTCCAGCACCCCGCGCAGACGCGGCTGGCTGGCGAGCAGGGTGCGGCGCAGCTCGTAAGGGTCCTTGCCGCCGGCGGCGGCCACCTCGTCCAGAAAGCACTCGGTGATGAAGGCGTTCTGCGAGCTCGCCACCGAGCGCCAGTAGCCGACCGGAACCGCGGTATTCACCCGCGCATAGGTGACACGGATATTGGGTATGGCGTAGGGCAGCTTCAGGGCGCCCTCGGTGGCGCTAAAGTCCTCGCCACTGGTTTCCGGTTCCAGTGAATCACGCTGCGCGATCGACGGTCCGGCGATGCGATGCTGCCAGGCCACCGGCATCCCCTGCGCATCGAGCGCCGCGGCCAGCCGGTTGTAGGTGGCGGGGCGGTAATAGTCGTGCCGGATGTCGTCCTCGCGGGTCCAGATCACCTTGACCGGCGCGCCTGCCTCGCGCGAGGCCTCGACGGCGTCGATGACGAAGTCCTGCTCCGAGCGGCGCCCGAAACCGCCGCCCAGGTAGGTCGTGTGCACCCGCACCTTGTCGGGTGGCAGACCGGTGAGACGCACGGCCGTGTCGTGGGTGCGCGTCTGTCCCTGCGTCGGGACCCAGATGTCGCAGCCGTCGGACCGCACGTGCGCCGTGCAGTTCATCGGCTCCATGCAAGCGTGGGCGAGGTAAGGGACCTCGTAGACCGCCTCCAGGCGTCGCCCGGCATTTCCGAGCGCCCGCTCGGCATCGCCGTCGTCGCGGCCCACCGTGCCGCCGTCGACCCGTCCCTTCATCCGGGCGCGGATGGTCGCCGAATCGAGCTGCGCCGCCGGGCCCGTGTCCCATTGGACCTTCAACGCGGCGCGGCCCTGTCGGGCTGCCCAGAAGTGATCCGCCAGCACGGCCACACCGGTGCTGATGGAGACCACCCGGCGTACGCCGGCGACGGCCCTGGCATCGGTGTCGTCGATGGTCTTCACCCTGCCACCGAACACCGGGCAGCGCAGCACCGTGGCCGTGAGAAGACCGGGCAGCTTCACGTCGATGCCGAACTGCGCGCTGCCGTCCACCTTGTCGGGCAGGTCGAGGCGGGGTGTGGCGCGCCCCAGCAGACGGAAATCCTCCGGCTCCTTCAGGAATACCATGTCGGGCACCGGCAGCCCTGCCGCCTCGCCCACCAGCTCGCCGTAACGCAGTCGGCGGCCGGTTTCCGTATCGATGACCTGGCTGCTTTCGGTGGTGCAGCGTCCGGTCGGTACGCTCCAGCGCCGGGCGGCGGCGCGGATCAGCACCTCCCGACCGGCTGCACCCGCCTCGCGCAGCGCGCGCCAGTAGCCGCGCACCGCCGTGCTGCCGCCGGTCTGCTGGCGTCCGAAGATCGGGTTGGCGTAGGCCGGGTTCACCGGCGCGAATTCAGCGCGCACCCGCCCCCAGTCGGCATCCAGCTCCTCGGCGATCAGCATCGGCAGGGCGGTCATGACGCCCTGACCCATCTCCGAGCTGGCAACCTGGATATTGATACCGTCGTCCGGGGCAATGGTGAGCCATACGTTAGGCTGAAAGACGTCGTTCCCCGCCTCCGCGTCCGGCGGCGCCTCCGCGACGGCCTGCCGCGCCAGGCCACCCAGCTGGACGCCGATCAGCAGACCGCCGCCCAGCGCCGTGGAGATCCGCAGGAACCCGCGTCGTGTTACCGGCAGCCGTTCCATGTCAGGCGTCCCTGGTGCTCAGAGCCGCCGCGCGCCGGATGGCGCGGCGGATCCTTGGGTAGGTCCCGCAGCGGCACAGCACACCCGACATGGCGGCGTCGATGTCCGCGTCGCTGGGTTGAGCCTTTTGCTCCAGCAGTGCCACGGCTGCCAGGATCTGTCCGGACTGACAGTAACCGCACTGGGGTACCTGTTCCTCGATCCAGGCCTGCTGCACCGGGTGATTACCCTCCGGCGAGAGCCCTTCGATGGTCGTGATCCGCCTCCCGCTGACCGCCGAGACGGGCGTGGTGCAGCTGCGCAGCGGCTCGCCGTCGGTCAGCACGGTGCAGGCGCCGCACAACGCGATACCGCAGCCGTACTTGGTCCCGGTCAGGCCGAGCAGATCGCGCAGCACCCACAACAGAGGCATGTCGGCCTCGGCCTCGATTTCGTGTTCCCTGCCATTCACCATCAGCTTCGTCATCGGTGCAGCTTCCCATTGAGACGGACCAGGCTACTATGGATAGCAAAGCGCACCCGGTTCGTCCAGCGACCACAGCGGGGGCGTGCTTCTGTGACCGCGTGTGAGAGGCGAGGAACATCGACCCAAATCCCGGCTCGCCGGGGCTCTGGGCGTCAGGATTTCCCCATCGCGCCGTACCCGAGGCGACGCTGCGCGCCAGGGAAGCAGACATTTTGTTCTTGTCCGGTCGCAAATGGGCTAAACTACTCAAGAAGCCCGGTTCGGCGCGACGCCCGG
>JASFKW010000178.1:0-6908 GCA_050118435.1 Gammaproteobacteria bacterium
CTACATCTGATGCAAAATACTCCTCTGCCAGGGCGCGCGCTCTCCTGCAGTGGTAGTCATAATCTGCATTGATTTTCTCGATGCCTTTCAGTGCGTCCGATCGATCGCGGAAAATCAAAAGCCCCTCGCCTGTCGGAAGCCACTCTGCCTGGCCGGTATCCTGAACCAGGATTGGCCTTCCCGAGGCGAGGTAACAGGCACTTCTATCGCTGAACCAGCCGCCCCGTGTCTGAACATAGCCGTGCTTCGCTACACCAAACTCGGCGCGTGAGGTCTGGATGAAGTTTCGATAGGCCTGAGGAGTGCGGGATGCGACCCATCCGGCCGTCACTTCCCACCCGTAAGTGGCCAGTTCCTGCGGTTGGCCTCCCGTCAACGCTAATAGAAATGGCTGCTTTGTGGATCCCGGCAAATCAATAAACTTCGGGAACTCGCTGGCCTTATTTTCGTATTTGACTCCGTTACAGCTTACATCCTTGTAACTGCGCCACTGCATGATTGACGTGAAGTACTTGGCGTCGCCGTCTCTAGCTGAGAGCCAGTGGGACAGTAATACAGGGCTTACAGTCTTTCGCCATTCTCTGCCCAGCGTTGGAATCGGGCAGCCATTGGTCCCGATCCGCTGTCCGATCGTGAAGAGGCGCTCACATCGAGCGGTCGTTGCCACCAGATCGTGGTCTCCGTTGGCAAGGCTGAACTGCGTGAATCCTGGATCCGCATCGATGAAGATGCGTCGCTTGGGCAAATCATATTCTGACCTCCAGAGCGGAATCGCGGAAGCCCAAACTAATAACAGGTCCGCCCGTGCACACACCTCGCGAAATTTCTCCAAATCCATTCCAAGGCAGGAATCCCCTGCGCGGTAAATCCATCGGTCGCCAAGCCCGACTGGATCCAGACACTTTCGGACATAGTTTGTCGGATACTCCAGATCGGTGGTAATTTGCTCTGTTTCCCAGTTGTACACCCAAGAGCCTTCGCCGCACTCTTCAAGAAAATAAACATCGTGTCCAAGTTCTCCAAGACCGAGAAGATATTGCAGTTGGACCCAGGCGTGTCCCCCGACCGGGAAGCGTCCGAGGGCGCCTGCAAAGATAATCACCATAGACTGATTCCCCACCTAGACACGTGCATAAGTAGCTTGTTTCTTGTTTTCCCTATATCGAATCGAGCATCGTCGGCAGCACCACCTTATAGCTGAACTTCTCCTCAGCGAGCTCCCTCGCTGTCTGGCAATTGGCCAGATATCGGCGATTCACTTGCTCGATACAAGCTAATGCCTCGTCCACCGTCGAAAATGCGAGCACACCCTCTCCGATCGGCAACCAGTCGCTGAATCCAGTGTCCTGCATGATGACGGGACGTCCGGATGCGAGGTAGCACACGCTCCGATCGCTGAACCAGCCGCTCTTGGTCTTGACATAGGCGTTCTTGGCGACAGTAAACTCGCCTCTCGATTCTGCTATGTATCTCCGGTACGTCTCAAAGTCTTTGCTGATCTCAGCCGCGTCCACGAGCGACCACCCCCACTGCTCGAGCTTCTGAGTGGCGTCGCAATCAGCATTCGCGACTGCCAGCTCCAGTTTCTGGCTGGTCTTGCGCGGAAGGTCGCCAAGGCCCCGGAACTCCACGTCTTTTTGCCCATATTGCTCTCCCTGGTAGTCAACCATGCCGTACGCGGTCCAGTTGGCGACGGTCGTGAAGGAAGCGTTGCCGGCAGTCTCTACAGTTGGCGATTCCGCCGCCCATATCTCAGGCACCACGGGTGGGACAGTTGCCAACCAGGTCTTTCCGTTGGTCGGGATGCCACAGCCGGCGCGACCAATATTGGCGCCATAAGTGAAATACGCCTGGTACTCATCCAGACCCTCTACTGCAAAGCGCCCTATCTGCGTGAAAAATGGATCCATATCAACGAGTGCTCGTCGCTCACATAACAGAAAGTCCTCAAGCCAGCACACCCCACCCACGTTCAGCAACAAGTCTGCGTGGGAAATGAGTCCCCTCATATCCACCCGATCCATACCCCAGGTGTCGCCCGTTTCGCGATGAACATAGCAAAGCGGAATGTCCGCTCGGTAATATTTCATTAACCGTCGTACAACCCTAAGGCCGGCGGATGGATCTTCACCGTGCTCCTTTCGCATTGGGTCGTAGCAGGACGACGGCCATCCGCTTTCCTCGATATATGCCACCTGGTGACCCAGCCGATGCAGCCCGAGGAGATAGTGGAAATACGCCATGAGCATCCCCGCAAACGGGTACCGAATCATGTATCCACAAAGTACGATTCTGGCCATTTCAAAACCTCGCAAGCTGCACAAAACCCTGATTCATGCTCATCGGGCAAGAACATGTCGTGGCGTTCGCGTTGTCCCACCCGCTGCCGCCGAAAGTCTTTTCATCGTTTTCAGGCTTCTGGTTCCCTCAGTCTTCTTCGAGTACATTTTCTATACTTCACAGCTTCCAACGCGTTGTCCGCAGTTTGTTTCTTTACCACGCCAGTCAACCTGCGAATCAATTGGGCCCTGGACGGATATCGGACTGTCCGGGCATCCGAAAATAAAAATCAACCATGACCCCTTAGGCCAACGCCGTCGCGCCGCACCTGTCGTGCATACAGATGGGCATAAAGGCTGTTGCTGGCCAGGAGCTCCTGGTGTGTACCGATTTCCGCGGCCCTGCCCTTGTCGAGGACCAGGATGCGGTCGGCATTCCGGATGGTCGACAGGCGGTGCGCGATGATGAAGGTGGTGCGCCCTTTCATCAGCCGCTCCAGTGCTTCGAGCAACAGCGCCTCGCTTTGGGCGTCCAGCGCCGACGTGGGCTCGTCGAGAATCAGAATCGGCGCATCCTTGAGCAGCGCTCGGGCAATTGCCAGGCGCTGCTTCTGGCCCCCGGAGAGGCTCGCACCGCGCTCGCTCAGTACTGTGTCATAGCCCTCGGGCATTTCCCGGATGAATTCGTCAGCATTTGCCGCCACAGCCGCGGCCACGATTTCGTCGCGGCTCGCCTCGGGACGACCGTAGGCAATGTTCTCGGCCGCCGTCAGCGGCAGCAAAAATGGATCCTGCAGAACCAGCGCGATCTGTCGGCGCAAGCTCTCCAGCTCAATATTCCGTATGTCCCTCCCGTCCAGCATCACCCGCCCCTGCCAGGGATCAAAAAACCGTGGGACCAGGGACACCAAGGTGGTCTTACCCGCCCCGGTCGGACCCACCAGCGCTATGGTCTCGCCCAGCCCCACGTCCAGGCTGATGCTGTGAAGCACCGGCCGACCGGGTTCGTAGCCGAAACTGACGTCCTCAAAGCGGATACGCCCCCGCTCGCCTCGCCCACTTGCCTCCAGCACCACCGCACCGGGCCGGTCCCGCACCTCGCGATCGGCGTCGAGCACCTCCATAACCCTTCGCGCCCGTGCACTTGCCGCGGCAAAGCTGGCAGAAAGGTAAGCGAGCGTTTCCATGGGGCCGTACAGCGCCGCGACATAGCTAAGAAAGACCAGCAGGCTGCCGACCGACAATGTCCCGTTCAGCACCTGAAAGCCACCTACAGCCATCAAGACCGCTGTGCCGACCGCCGTAGACGCATTGACCCCCACGGTGAATTGCAACTGGGAGACAATCGCCCGCAGGTAGGCCTGTATGGTTTTTCCGGCAAGCGTCAGGAAACGCCTGTCCTCGCGATCTTCCTGGCCAAACGCCTGCACGACCGGAAGCCCCGACAAAGTCTGCTCGGCGAGCGCCATGACCTGACCTTCGAATTGTTGTTGAACGTAGGTGCGCTCGGTCATTCGCGGAGAAAGCCGCTTGATAAGCACCGGTACCGGCAGAGCCGCCAGCAGCGAAATCACCGCCAGCAGGGCATTCAAACGCCACATCACGGCGAACATGAAACCCAGGCTGGCAAGAGACGTCAGTGCGGGCACAATAACGCCCACTGCCAGCTCTCTTACGCATCTACTGTCATTGGTCACCCGTCTCACCAGATCGCCGCTGCTCTGCTGGTAATGAAATCGCAACGAGAGTCGCTGCAAATGGTCGAACAATTCCCCGCCCAGGCTGTACATCATGCGGTTGCCCACTCCGTCTTGAATGTAGGCCTTCATCACTTGTACACCACGGTTGGCGATGAAAATCAGCAGCGTCGCCGCGGCGAGCCACGCCAGCAGGCCACTGGCGGTGCCGGTGCCGGGCATTGCGTACATCCACGCCAGCGTGTGTGGCAAGGGCTCGCCGGGAAACACGTAATCCACGATCAGCTTCATGGGCCAGGGTATTAAAGCGCCGAGGCCGGCCCCGACCACCACCAGCAACACCAGGAAAGCCAGCTGCCCCCGGTGAGGTGCCACGTGGTGCATCAGCCGCAGCCACCACCCCCTCATGCCACGACCTCACCGACGGAGTGCGAATGCTGCAGCGCGTGCAGCTGAGCGTAGCGCCCATTGGCCGCGATCAGTTCCCGGTGCGTTCCGAGCTCGGCGACGCTGCCATGGTCCAGCACCAGGATGCGGTCCGCGTGACGGATCGTTGACAGGCGATGGGCGATGACGAAGGTGGTGCGCTCGCGCGTCAGGCGCTCCAGGGCTTCGACCAGCAGCGCTTCTGTCTCTGCATCCAGCGCCGATGTCGGCTCGTCGAGTATCAGAATCGGCGCATCCTTGAGCAGGGCCCTCGCAATGGACAGCCGCTGTTTCTGGCCGCCCGACAGGGTGGCGCCGCGCTCAACCAGGCGCGTCTCGTAACCCCGCGGCAAGGCCCGAATAAACGCGTCCGCATTCGCCGCCCTGGCCGCGGCCACGATTTGCTCACGGCTGGCATCCGGACGGCCGTAGGCGATGTTTTCCGCGACGGTCAGGGGCAGCAGGAACGGGTCCTGCAGGACCAGGGAGACCTTTCCGCGCAGGCTGGCCAGCGAGATATCACGAAGATCCCTGTCGTTCAGCGTCACGCGTCCCTGCCAGGGGTCGAAAAACCTCGGGATCAGCGATACCAGAGTCGTCTTGCCGGCCCCGGTCGGGCCGACCAGCGCGATGGTCTCACCCGGCTGTACCTCAAAGCTGATGTCGCGCAGCACTGCCCTACCCGGCTGGTAGCCAAAGCTGACGCTCTCCAGTCTGATGCGGGGGGCGCCGCCCCGACGAGGGGTGGGCAGGGCCGCGGCACCGAGCTTGTCGCTCACCTGCTCGTCGGCGTCCAGCACCTCCAGCACCCGGTCCGCGCTGGCTTCCGCGGAT
Organism: Gammaproteobacteria bacterium; assembly: GCA_050118435.1. Classification (GTDB taxonomy): domain Bacteria; phylum Pseudomonadota; class Gammaproteobacteria; order DSM-19610; family DSM-19610; genus Thiogranum. The sequence goes on from JASFKW010000178.1 coordinate 5,237, forward strand.
TTGAGGTTGCCGTAGGTGTTGAGCAGCGACTCTATCGCGCGCTGCATGGACTGGAGGTAGGCTACGAAAACCAACAGGCTGCCCACGGAAAGCGCTCCGGACAGCACACGCTGTCCGCCGGCATAGAGCACAATGGCTGCCCCGGCCGTCATGGTCAGCCCATTGATCAGTCCAAAGCTGTTGCGCAGCAGAACATTGCGCTGTGAGCGGGTGACCGCATTCCTGGACAGGCGGCGGTAATGGCTCTGGTTGCGCCTCTCGGTACCGAAGGCCTGCACGACCGGCAGAGCGGTGAGCATCTGGTGAACGAAAGCCATCACGCTCGACTGTGCCTCCCGGCTCTGTCGCGCGCGTCGCCGCAACCGACTGCCGAAGAATACAGCCGATCCGGCGAGCACTGGCGACACCAACAGTGAAAGTAACGTCAAACCAGGGTCCATCTGCCACGCTATGGCGCCGATCATCAGCAGCGTGAACAGATTCTGGGCGGGGGTGATCAGCAGTGCCTGCGCCACGGTGTAAACGCACCAGGTGTCCGCCGTCAACCGGCTCAGCAAATCGCCCACCGTGCTCCTGCTGTGAAACATCAGGGAAAGACGCTGCAGTCGATGAAACAGGGCCGAAGCGAGATCGTAGACCATGCGCTGTCCGGTGGCCGACCAGTACCAGGTCAGCGACACCTCCAGGGCGCTGTTGAGCGCGAACATTCCGAGGCTGGCGATGCTGGCCGCGGCAATGAGCAGGAGTGGCGATGGGCTCAGCCCGAAATAACCGAGCGTGCGATCGATCATGGGCGGCAGGGCGGCGTCGCCAAGGGCGTAGTCCACGAGAATCTTGAGCGGCCATGGCATCAGCGCGGTCACCAGCGCGGCGGCCATCGTCAGCAACAGAATGACCGCCAGCGCCCGCCACCGGCACCGTATGTAGGGCATCAGGCGGGTGTATCTGTAGCCTCTGGTTCGTTGCACACCCATTGGCCCACCTAGGCCCTCGCTCATGAGGCGCCCAGTTTCCGTAACGCGGCGGCCAGCTTGCCGGTCGCCGTTCCGGTTTCGGCCACCACCAGAACGAGCATCGGCAGGAGGACGGCAGCCGACAGGAGGCTCACGGGCCGCACCCCGTCAAGCGCCGAGCCAATCGCTATGGCGGTAAACAGGATGACGGGGAAGAGGGCGAAGCGAGTCCACTTCGGCCATATCCGAAATCGCAGCATCTGCCTGCCGGCACCGTGCTCCTCGGTCGCCATCAGCAGGCGGGCGCGGCCGAACAGACCGCCGCGGACTTCCAGGTCCCAGGCATCGTAGTCGCCCGGCGTGGTCACGATAGCGCCGGATTCGAACAGGGCGTCGCGTAGCACATCCAGGGTGGTGCCCGGCGCCTCCCACTGCTCGTGCCAGAGCGAAAGCCGGATCGGCAGCGGCAGTTGCCAGTGCCCTGCGGCGCGCCTGCGCCAGGGCGAAAGCCCGTGCCGCAGTCTCCCGATCAGCCGGGCCAGGGGCTGCTCGAGGTGCAGGAACGCCGTGATTGCGAGCAGCTCGTTTCGCGACCGCAGCGCCCGGGTGTCGCGGCTGAACCGGGCACGCCGGGCGCTCAGCAGCGCCTGCGTGACCGGCAGCGCAACCGCCAGCAGGAGCAACGGAACGAACAGCAGCAGCGGCGACCAGGCCAGACA
>JASFKW010000179.1:0-6903 GCA_050118435.1 Gammaproteobacteria bacterium
TTGCGGCCGATTCCATCGGGGCGGCCATTGGCTCCATGGCCTCGTTCTTCATCCCCATCGTCTTCGGCTTCAGCTGGTTTTTTGTGTTCGCGACCGCAATGTTCTGGACCACGGCGCTCGCCACTTATGTATTCTTCCGCAACCTGAACCGGCTTCCCGCGCGGGCATCCGGCGGCTGAAGGGCCGCGGATCGGGATCCTCCACGCATCACTGCGGGTGCGGCCAGGCAACTTCGCGCCGGCGACGTCGGGAGCCGAGAAGCGGCTTCGTCGCGCCACTGCTGGCAGCGCAGGAGCACGGCGCTCTCCTGATGGGAAATCAGGCCATACTCTGCGTCCGAGTCGACCAGGCGCAGACCCATGGACTTTCGGGCAAGGCATTCTATTCTTTAGGGTACCTGACACTGATACCAGGGGGACGAGGAAACCGTAATCGCGGTCAGAGGCTCGGCCCGTCACCGGGGGATAAGGGGATGAGAAAAAATCGGAAAATCGACACTCTGCCGATGTTATTCGGAATGTGCAGACGCGTGGCATCCCGCCCTTTGATCGCGCTCTGCGTGGCTCTGATCCTGTCGCCGACGCAGGCTTCCGGAGAGGAGCGAAGCGGTCAGCAGGTGGTCGAAGACGTCTGCGCCGACTGCCACGCCACGGGGAAGGACGGTGCGCCGAGAATCGGTGACGAGGAAGCGTGGAGCAACCGTGCCTCCCAGGGGCTTTCCAGTCTGACGGTGCATGCGCTGGATGGCATACGCAACATGCCGGCGCACGGCGGCGACCCGGGACTCAGCGATCTGGAAATCGCGCGCGCCATAACCTACATGGTGAATCAGTCGGGCGGCAACTGGGTGGCGCCCGCAAGCGACGAGGAGCTGGCTTCACAGCGCAGCGGCGAGCAGGTCGTCAAAGCACAGTGCACCAAGTGCCACGCGGAAGGTGTCGGCGGCGCACCGAAGATCGGGGACCTCGATGCGTGGGTGCAGCGCATGAAGCACGGCCTTCCCTACCTGGTCAACTCTGCCATCCGCGGCCACGGCGGGATGCCGCCGCGCGGCGGTCAGGCCAATCTGACCGACGACGAGATACGTTCGGCCATTCTCTACATGTATAATCCGGCGGGGAAATCGGGCAAGCCCTGAGGAAGCGCTGATGCAATGCTCATTGCGAGCGATTCCGCCTTTGGCCGCGAGACCGAAAATCGTGACGGGCGGACGGCAATCCGCTGCAGGAGCGCCGAGCGAACCTCCCGGGATCCCAATGAAATCACCACGGACGCTGAGGCGTCCTCCTAAGAGGGATTGCTTCGTTATCAAAAATGGCATCCTTTAGGGCACTACGCTCTTCGATGATGGATTAACCGCAGGCTTCTTCCTGAGCCGCCCCGGCAGCAGGCGCGGTGTGCTTCAGAAATAGCGCAACAGCCGCAGCGTAATGTAGCTGTCTTTCTTGAAGGCGGACAGCACGCCGTTGTCGCCGCTGTTCAGAAACCAGCGGCCCTCGAGCTCCGTGGTCCAGAAATTGTCGAGACGGCGGCTGGCCTCCAGGGACAGCTGCGATGCGCGGTCGTCCCGGTCGACGGACAGGCCCGCCAGCAGCTCCGAGTCCTGCACATCGTTCAGCGTCAGACGGGCGCCGAAGAAGAAATCGTCATCGAAGATCACCGGCGGCGCCTCGGCCGGATCATCGTCACGACCGTCATAGGAATACTCCAGCAGCAGGCCCAGATCGGCGCCGGTTTCGTGAATCTGGTACAACGTGTACTCGAAGCCGCCGATCCCCGCCAGGAAGTGATCGCCGTGCTGAGCCCGCCACAGGCCCTCGAATTTCCATAGCCAGCCTTCCCGCGTGTACTGGATATCGGCGCCGACCTGCTCGATGAGATCATAGAAGGGCACCAGCCGTGTGAAGCTTTCGTTGAGCAGGAATCGCGGCTCGCGGCCGGTCCCCTTGAACCAGGACAGGCCGATATCCCAGGCACCGATGTAGTGCGAGTAGCGCAGCGCGAAGTCGACGTGTTTGTGCTCGTCGCTGGACTGGTACTCGGGCTCGCCGTCGGTCACCAGCCCGAAGCGCAGGCGCCCGTGCTTGCCCGGGAAGGTTTCTTCCCTGAACCAGGGCAACACGAAAAAGCTGAGCTCGCCCCAGTCCTGCTGGGTGGCCAGCTTGAGCATCGGCTGGCCGAGCTTGTCCTCTCCATCCAGGTCTTCCACCAAGTCGGTCTGGTTGACGATGTCGACCAGGTGGCGAAACTCGGTGACGCCCCAGAACACCCGGTTGATGCCGGCGAGCAGCTCCCAGTCCTCGCCGATGTGCAGCCAGTAGGCTTCGCGGATATCGGCATGCGTGCGGCGATCGTCCTGACCGTCCAGCCGGGCGAAGGGAATGAAATTGAATCGATCCCAGCCGTTCTCGCTCTGAAACAGGACCTCGGGCTGTGCCACCAGCGAGGGCTGCAGGCCGTTGAGCTGATCTTCGAACTGGGCATCCTGAACGAAGCCGCGCACCTCGGTCCCGACAAAGCCCGCCATGCGGGTGTCATAGGCCTGCGCGGCAATCGGAATCATCACCAGGACGGATGCGGCGCGCCCCACCCGCCTCCGCCAGCCCTGTGCAGACCCCTGACGTCTCATGGCGGTCTCCTTTGCATCGCCCCGGTCACACTCTCTGCACGCCGCGCCAGGTGACCCAGGCGGCGAGCACCGCGGTCGCCGCCGCACAGAGATAGGTCCACTGGGCTCCGACGCCATCCCACAGATACCCGGCCACCAGGCTGCCCGCGGCGCCTCCGGCCCCGAAGCTCAGGCTGCTGTAGAGGGCCTGGCCGCGCCCCTGGTGACGGCCGGTGAACAGGTGATGGATCAGGTGTATGGAGACGGCGTGATAGACACCGAAGCTGGCCGCGTGCAGCGTCTGGGCAAACGCCATGATCCAGAGCTGCTCCACGAACAGTGCGATCAGAAGCCAGCGCAGCGCGGTCAGCGAGGCCGCCACCAGCATTAGGTTGCGCGCACCGAAGCGCGGCAGCCAGTGGTGCATCTTCAGGAACACGCCGATCTCGGCCACCACGCCCAGCGCCCACAGCTGCCCGATGGTGCTCTCGCTGTACCCGTGCCCCACCATGTACAGGCTGTAAAACGTGTAATAGGGCCCGTGACTGGCCTGCAGCAGAAAACACACCGTCAGCAGCGAAAACACCGCCGGTTGGCGCAGCACCTTGCGCAGCGGCTCTTCGTTCAGCGGCCGGTGGCCGGCGGCGCTCTCGGGCACCAGCAGACTGCTCAGCCAGATCCCGGCCAGCAGGATCAGCAGCACCGTGGGGAGGACGTCGGTCCCGGTGCGATCGAACAGGGCACCCAGGCCGGCCACCGCAACAATAAAACCGATGGAGCCCCACAGCCGCACGCTGCTGTAGCGGTGGGTCTTCTCTCCCAGGTGATTGAGCGTGGTGGCTTCGAACTGCGGCAGCGCCGCATTCCAGAAGAAGCTGAACACCGACATCACCGCTGCGAGCCACCAGTAGCCCTGCCCGAAAAAGACACCGGCGAATGCCAGTGCGGCAAACAGGCAGCCGAGGCGGACGATATCCATACGCCGGCCCGTATGGTCTGCGATCCAGCCCCATACGTTCGGCGCCACGATCTTGGTGGCCATGATGACGGCCACCAGCTCGCCGATCTCGGCACCCCCGTAACCCAGCGACTCCAGGTAGAGACTCCAGTAGGGAATCAGCGCCCCCAGCGAAGCGAAATAGAACAGGTAAAAGCCGGACAGGCGCCAGTAGTACATCTGGGTCAGGAAAGATTCAGTCTGAGAGCCACGGACTACACCGAAAGCACGGAAGCATTAAAAGCGTGATCCGTTCCCTGCGTGTCTTGCGTGGCTGTCCGTCAATCCGCGTCCTGCGGTAAGTGCGTGATCCACTAACCGCGTAAGTTGTGCAAAACCAGGAAAAGGTCAGAGAGTATTTGTTCCGTGTGTTCCGCGCTTTCCGTGGCTGTCTTTGTTCTTGCGACGATACCCTCAGGCAGACCCCGCCGGGATCACCGGCGTCGGCGATTCCACATCCGCATTCTGTGCGCGGTGGCGAAGATGGTGATCCATCAGAATGACGGCCAGCATCGCCTCGGCGATCGGCGTGGCCCGGATTCCGACGCAGGGATCGTGGCGGCCGGTGGTAACGATTTCGACCGGCTCCCCGTGAATGTCGACGGTGTCACCGGGCAGACGAATGCTGGACGTCGGCTTGAGGGCGATACTGACCAGGATATCCTGGCCCGAGGAGATGCCGCCGAGTATGCCGCCCGCGCGGTTGCTGCGGAAACCCTGCGGTGTGATCTCGTCGCGGTGCTCGGTGCCCTTCTGGACGACACTGGCGAAACCCGCGCCGATCTCAACACCCTTCACGGCATTGATGCTCATCATGGCGTGGGCGATCTCCGCGTCGAGACGATCGAAGATCGGCTCACCAAGACCCACTGGTACGCCGCTCGCGATGACGTTGACGCGCGCGCCGATGGAATTGCCTTCCTTGCGCAGCGCATCCATGTAGACCTCGAGCTCGGCCACTCTGCCCGGCTCGGCGCAGAAAAAGGCATTCTGGTCCACTGCATCCCAGTCTTCGAGCTTCAGCTCGATGGGTCCGAGCTGAGACAGGTAACCGTGAATCTCCGTTCCCAGCTTCTCGCGCAGGTATTTCTTGGCGATGCCGCCGGCGGCCACCCGCATGGCTGTTTCCCGCGCTGAGGCGCGTCCGCCGCCGCGATAGTCGCGGATTCCGTACTTCTGCTGGTAGGTGTAGTCGGCGTGGCCGGGACGGAAGCGGTCCCTGATTTTCGAGTAGTCCCTCGAGCGCTGATCGATGTTGTGAATGATCAGGCCGATCGGCGTCCCCGTGGTCCTGCCTTCGAACACGCCCGAGAGTATCTGTACCTCGTCAGCCTCCCGCCGCTGGGTGGTGTGGCGCGACTTGCCCGGCTTGCGGCGGTCCAGATCGCGCTGCAGATCCGCTTCGCTCAACTCCAGCCCCGGCGGACAACCGTCCACGATGCAGCCCATCGCCGGGCCATGGCTTTCACCGAAGCCGGTGACCGTGAAGAGCTTGCCGATGCTGTTTCCTGACATGGCCGGCTATTGTACAGGAGATGCACGGGCAGCGTTAAAGCCTTTGCCGTGACGCGCCGTTATCCCGCCTGACCGCCTTGTTCGGGAAAGGCGCACCATCCGGGGAGCACGCAGTGAGCAGCCAGAACCACGCCATCGGCAACTACATGGGCAAGCCGATCTTCGAGTCCATAGAGATCCAGGACAACACCTATGTTTTCGACCGCATCGCTCAGTACGAAGACGACGAGTTTCCGCTCGATCGACTGAGTGAAAACGAAGTGCTGGTCGAGCCCGGACTGATCTACCGGCAGAAGCAGAAGAAGTAACGGCTCCGGCCGCCAGGGACGGCGGGCCGGGGAACCGCACAAACGGCTCCTCTCTAGATCATCTTGGAAAACCTCTCTTCCTGCCCCACCCGGTAGCGGTCGAACACCCGACAGATGTTCCTGATGAGCAGCCGCCCCCTGGGAGTGACGTCCAGACGCCGATCGTCCAGCTCCACCAGCGCATCGGCCTGCATCCCACTGAGCTGCGCGAGCTCGGCGGCGAAGTAGCGATCGAACTCGATACCGAACTTCGCTTCGGTCCATCCCTTATCGAGCGTGTTGTTGCAGATCAGCTGCTGGATCACGGCGCCGCGCAACCGGTCATCGTCGTTCAGAGCAACGCCTCGGGCGATGGGCAGGCGCGGAATTTCAAGGTCGGCGTAATAGCTGTCCAGCTTGCTGTGGTTCTGGCTGAAGCCGCCGGGCATGGAGCTGATGGCGCTCACCCCCAGCGCCACCAGATCGGAATCCGAATGGGTGGAATACCCCTGAAAATTGCGGTGCAGGGTGCCGTCGCGCTGGGCCTGCGCGAGCTCGTCGTCGGCGAGCGCGAAATGATCCATGCCGATGTACTGATAGCCGGCGGCGGTGAGCTTGTCGATGGTCAGTGAAAGAATACCGAGCTTTTCGTCCGGGCTCGGCAGGTCCTCGCGATTGATCCGCCGCTGGGGCTTGAACCGCTCCGGCAGGTGCGCGTAGTTGAACACCGATAGGCGGTCCGGCCGGGCCTCGACGATCGCCTCAAGGGTATCGGAAAAGCTCTGGACGGTCTGGAACGGCAGACCGTACATGAGATCGATGTTGATGGAGCGGAAGCCCAGCTCGCGGGCCTGCGCCAGGGTGGACAGCGTCTGCTCGGCCGTTTGCAGCCGGTGGACCGCCTTCTGCACCACGGGATTGAAGTCCTGCACGCCGAGGCTCAGGCGATTGAAGCCGATCTCACGCAGCGTCGGCAGGGTTTCCTCGCGTACCTCACGCGGATCGACCTCGATCGAATACTCGCCGCTGCCGTCTTCCAGCAACTGGAAATGCTCACCGAGCATCCCCATCAGCCGCCGGATCTCCAGTTCGCTCAGAAAGGTCGGCGTGCCCCCGCCCCAGTGCAGCTGCTCGACCCGGCGGTCCGGGTCCACCAGCGCCGCCTGGAGGCGAATCTCCCGGGCCAGGCTGTCCAGGTAGGGTTGCGCCTTGCGGCGATCGCCCGTCACCACCTTGTTACAGGCGCAGTAAAAGCACACGTGGGCGCAGAAGGGAATGTGCACGTACAGCGAGAGCGGCCGTCCGGCGCTGTTGCTGGCGCGCACCCAGCGCTGGTGCTCCGGCTCGCCGACGGCGGGGGAGAATTCCATGGCGGTCGGATAAGAGGTATAGCGCGGTCCGCTCCCCGCGTAGCGCCGAATCAGCTCGGCGTCAAATTCGACAGCTCTCACCATTCCTACCTCCCCGGTTTGACCATTCAGCTTAGTCGGTCCAAG
>JASFKW010000180.1:0-6794 GCA_050118435.1 Gammaproteobacteria bacterium
CTGGACGTGGTCATGAAAATAGTTCGATGAGAGCCCGGGCGGCGCATCGGGCCGATGCGCCGGGGGCGTTTCGCGCTTGATGCTCACTCGATAGTAATCGGCATCGGGGCGATCCGAAATCGTATAGGTGCGGGTGACGGGTTTTGTTTGTCCCGGTATATCCAGTCTGAAGGAAAGGAACTGACCGGGTTTGAATGGCGGCAATGGGCCTCCGTCCTCCGGGACCAGATAGAAAGACGTGATGGTCTCGCTTTCCGGTACCTTGCGATCCACGACGAACGTGCGGTAGCCCTCCCAACCGTCCGGACCGGGCGTTGGCCCGGCCTGCTCCAGCATCTTCTCCAGGTACATGCGCCAGGCATCCCCGAGGTCCCGGGAGGCAAGCATGCGCCTCAGGCTGTCGGGATCGTGGGTCTCGTGGAGGTAGATATGTATGAACTCAGCGAGGGTGACAGACCGTCCGTCGGTATCCACACGTTCGATAGCGTCACCCGCTCCGATCTCGCCCGCCTCGATGACGCGCAGGTAGAATCCGAGTCTGCCGCTATCCTGAAAACGCTTCGGAAAATCCGTACCTTCGCCCATGCGCAGTGCGAGTTTATAGCAGGGGACCCGGGGTTGGGTGACCTGCAGGAGCGCACCGCCCACCCGGAATATGTCACCCACGCGGACATTCCCTTCGGCAAGCCCTTCCACCGTCAGGTTTTCCCCAAATTGGCCGAACGGAAATTCAGACCGCCCCAGCGTCTCTTCCCAGAATGCGTAGTGCTCAAAAGGATACGCGTATACCGCCATGTCGCGGCCGCCGTGTACCTTCCGATCCGCCTGACCGTCGCCTTGCACGTTGAGAGTGTGCACCAGCACGCGGCCGCTTACGGGCTCTTTGAAGATTCCGGTTTTGATAATCTTTCCGTTGTACGGAACCTGTTTCGGAAGCGAGACGTTGACAGAGAGGAGTTTCACTGGGTCACCTCCAGACTGGCTCCATCATACATGGGCGGATCAGCCTGAGAGTAGAGCAGGTTGCGGCTTCCTACCACGACTAAGGCAACAAAGGACTTCATCCAGTTTCCTATGGTCCTGGTTTGAGGGCGGGGCGTCCTGTCCCCGCTTTAGCAGGCCCACCGTCCGTGAGGTGAGACGGATTACCTGTGTGAAACAGCAACCGGATGTATCGATTCACCGGCACCGTCGGCAACCAGTCGATTGGCCACGATTTGCACCCGGTCACCGGGTGCAAACTTGCGATTCGGTGACCGGACGACGGTCACGCTGCCATTCTCCTGCTTGACTTTGTAGGCTGTTCCCGCGACACCCGAGCCATTCTGGATCGCGCCGCCACCAAGCCAACCGATACTCGCACCCACTAGCGCACCGATAGGACCACCTGCCGCGGCGCCCGCCATGAATCCGGAAAGTCCGCCAAAACCCTTACCGGGCAGGGTATCCGGAACTTCCTCGATGACCGTGTCGGCCTGAACAATTCCAGCCTGCAGCACCACTGAAAACAACATGGAAACACTAAGCCTTTTCATGATTCACCTCTCTTGTGAAATGTTGAACACCACCAGGGTAAGAAAACGAAGACCACCGAATGGCTATGCTTTCTCTTCCTGAACTTCTCCTGCTGTCACAGATCCAGTTCGCTGAGGTCCGGGTGGCCGTCGGGGCGAGGTTCCGGCGGCCAGTGGTAGAGGCACTGTGACCGACGGTCACAGACGCAACTGCGCCCAGTGTCTTGACGATTGTCTTCATGACTTTCTCCTGTCGTCGCTTGCGCCATTAGTTGAGTTACATGGATGGAGAAGTTCTCGCCGATCCGGCTGAACCGTGCTTTCCGTCGATCCGTTGCAGCAGGTGGGCCTCTAGACGGGTGCACAGCGGCAGCCACAACCACACGAAAAGGGCTAGCGTGCAGAACAGATCGGCGAGCTGAAGGCCATCCATCAGCAGTCCGCCAAACGTCAGGGCGAAGATCAGTACCCGGTTCAGGTTGATGAGGCGGCTGCGTTGTCTGGCGTTCATATCGGAACCGTCGAGCACATGAACAGACGCAACGTGACCGTCAGCGAATCGCGACAACCAGGCGGTCCCGGTCGTTTGGTCGAGACACGCCGGCCTGGAGCCCTGGTCCCCGTTCCCTGCACCGGTACGACCAGTTCCGCGATAGTGGTTTTGCTGCGCCAGTAGGCGGGCGGACAATGGCACTGCAGGTGACGGTGAAGCGGTATCAGAAAACGAGGCGATGCTTGATGCGTGCTTCCTGTTCATGGTCTGTCCTCCTCCGCCTGTGTTGATCGGTGGCGATGAATTGCTCTGTTACTTCTTCCCCATCAATTCGTGTGCCAACCAGGTACAGGATGCTTATTAACTGTTACAAAAGGGAAAATATCCGAATGCATATGGCCTTGTAGGGACGATAATCCGTAAACAACGAATTATCGTGGGACTGAGTCTGTGGTCTGATCCAATAGAATGCCGGGGCGCCCAGCGGTCGAAGCACTCGGGACGGTGCGCGGAGTCACGAGCCCGGGCAACCGGCCGGCGGCTACCGCGGACTACTGGCCTCGGGCTTCGCCCTTCCTTGGCCAGCAGCGCTGGGTAAAACGCCGCCTCCTTATCGGTCAGCATCAACCGCCCGCTGTCTCCATGCGGGCGTACGCATGCGTGTCCCATAACGTTCCTGGACTTTTTTCACTTCAGTGAAGCCGTAACGAGTGAAGTTCCGGTTCATAACCGAGTACGCTGTCTTTGCCCGAATTAGGCTACCGGAACAATCAGCTCCATCCGGACATCGCCCTGGATGAAAAACGCCATGCGGCGGGCGCCCGTCGACCAGTGAGCCCGCACTCTCGCACAATTTGACTGTGGCCTCCCGGCTTCTAGGCCCATTACATCCACCAGGTAGTGGATGAATCTCCCGGTATCATCGCCTGTAAACAGCGGGAGCCGGTCGGTACCAGGCGTTTGGCTGCAGCCCGACTGCGATGCAGTAAGACTTCTCCGGCCGGATAACCGAAATATTCCCTGAACGCGGGTACCCGGTAGACGAGCAGGATCAGTTCGGGATCCCGCGATTCCGTATCAGGCAGACACATTCGAGGGAGGTGTCTGTCCTCTGGTCCATCCTCAAATGTGCTGACCGGCACTCCGTCCAGCGCTACACGGGGTCCCGCTAGCGGATGTGAGCCGTAGTCAGCAACCAAGCCAGCGGCGATCACCGTCACCACCAGGAGCGGTACAACGGCCTGTCTGGCCGATTCAAGCGCTGCCATGACGGATCTCCTCTGCTGAGCAATACCTGTCTGGGTTGTCTGATAATGATCACGCTTTCAGCAGACGTGCCAACGCTTGGAATATTTATAAGTAACTGTTTGTTTTTACCTTTGTTCGAATATCGGGTTGAGCCTGTTACGGATATTCGTTGCTAACGAAATATCGTTGTGCGGATCAAGACATCGAACTATCCTCGAACAAGTGGGATGACTCCGCATCGCGCAAAGGAGGTACAGTGGACGTGCGCCTTCCTCGTTCGTCAGCAGATTGTGAATTCCGCTCGCAATGAAGCCCCTTGGTCAGATAAAACGCTTCTATGCCCTATTGTTTGTGTTCTGTCTTTGTCTGGAGCAGCTTTTCCTGAATCTCTTCGCTATCAATTACGTCGACCAGCTCCTCGTGCGCCAACGCCTGGAGCAGAACGAACAACTCCTGAAGATGGCCAGAGACATTGTGAAAATGGTACGCGTGCCGACCGACAGCGAGGAGTCTCTTCGCCCTCTACTACAACAGATTGCATCCAAGAAGTTTTTCGACAACGAATCGTTCGTATGCTTCATAGATTCCAACGGGTATATCGTTGCTCATGTGGACCCGAACCGAATCGGGGTGTACAGAGGAGACCAGCAAATTGCAACTAAGGCTGGACCTCGTCCCTTCGCTGGACAGCCCTATCTCGTTCAGGGCGTATGGGACAATCGGGCTTTTTCGCGCGTCGAGATTGTCTCAACTCTTTTCGACGATGATATTGGCCTAACGATCGCCGCTCATCAGAACAAGTCTTTGGTCGATCAAAAACTGCGAACCGTCAGCCTCTACTTCAATATATTCAGCATTGCTGTCCTTGGCGTTCTGGCCGCCTTCGGTTGGTTATTGACTCGTCTTTTGGTCAGCCGATACATTGGCCAAATCGAGCGATACGAACGTGATTTGGAAGCTTTTAACTATTCCGTCTCTCATGATCTCAGGGGACCAGTGCGTTGGATCAATGGCTTTAGCCAAGCACTGTTGGAAGATTACGGGGAAAAGCTCGATGATCAGGGGAATGACTACATACAAAAGCTGCGTAGCGCGGGTCGGAGCATAGAGCGGCTCGTCGAGGATTTGCTCCGCCTGTCCCAAGCGTCAAGAAGAGAGATCGTGCTAGAGCAAGTTGACCTGAGTCGCTTGGCGAAAACGGTTGCTGAGGATCTTCGCGAGAGGGACCCCGAACGTCAAGTCAGCTTCATATTTGCACCGGTTGCCAAGGTCAGCGGAGATGCGGATCTTCTGCGCATCGTGCTGGAAAACCTGCTGGGCAATGCATGGAAGTATACGAACAAACGTCATGACGCAAAGATCGAGTTCGGCGTCGTATCCGACCTCGGCGAGCAAGTTTGTTTCGTGCGAGACAATGGCGTAGGGTTCGAGATGGAGTACGCGGAAAAGATCTTCGATGCTTTCGAGCGACTCCACTCCAGCAAGGACTTCGAAGGTACCGGCATCGGATTGGCGACAGTGAAGCGCATCGTCGATCGCCACGGTGGACGCGTTTGGGCATGGGGTGAGGTGAATAAGGGTGCCACTTTCTTTTTCACGCTTCCAGGGATTTCGAAGCGCGTCTCTTCGGAAGGTGATTCGGGGCGCAAGCAGGGCCTAGAACGTTTCTTCCCAGGTGGCTCCAATATTTCATCGCGTATATGGCGGTTGTTCCGAAGGACAGGAAGGTAAACTTCGGTCCCCGCATTGAGAGTGAAATCATGGTGTCCGCTCCGCGCATTCACATCAGCTTCGGATGTACTGGCTCACGAGAGGCGGTTCGGCAGCCCGAAGGCACCATGCGGTGTGATCTTCGCGCGACCCTCGTCCAGGCTGCCCCCAGCCCTTGATGAGCAGTCGTGTCATCGCTATAGAAGTCGTCTTCCGCGGATTCGTAGCGATGGAGCTCAAAGCCTTGGCGATCGAGCGACAAGGCGTCCCGCACCGGACACATACGGTCCGTACCCCTCCAGTCCTCGCTGTTGTAATAGACTTTTGGCCTGCTGCGCGGTCCGCTGCCGCACGCGCAGGCGAGACGCGGTTCGCACGCCAACGCGCCAGAATCGATCACAAGGAAACGAGAAGTCGGAGACGGTGGCTTGCACAGCACATACGACGTTCACGAGCAGCCTTTCGCGACAGTCCGGTGATCCACGAAGAATGCGGGCGGAGTGAATCAGGATCCGACTTCAAAGTCCGCGACTTACGCCATCGATCGCGCCCGCTTAATCCCCAGTTTTTGCATGCGAGAGTACAGGGTATTGGGGTGCAGACCCAACACTGCTGCCGCGCCCTTTTCGCCGGAGATGACCCACCCCGTTTCCTCAAGAATACGAAGAATGTGGGCACGCTCTACATCCCGCAGTGTGGCATGGCTCGAAGCTTGTACGCCCGCATCAATGTCTAAACCGGCATGGGGTTCAATATTCACTTTTGGGCTTTTAGCAACGATGGCTGCATGTTCAATGGCATTTTGAAGCTCTCTGACATTGCCGGGCCACGAATATCTCATGAGCTGTTCCATGGTCGCCTGCGAAACACCTTCCAAGGGCTTGCCAAGTTTTTTGCTATACTTTGTCAAGAAAAACTTAACGAGCAAGGGAACGTCTCCGTGCCGCTTGCGCAGAGGCGGTATTTCTATGGGGAACACGTTCAAGCGATAAAACAGGTCTGCGCGAAAGTTACCGCTACGGACTTCCTCTGGAAGCTTGCGGTTCGTGGCGGCGATGACCCTTACGCTCACCTTGATCGTATGAGTGCTGCCCACCCGTTCGAATTCACCTTCCTGAAGCACCCGAAGGAGCTTTGCCTGCAACTGCAACGGCAGATCTCCAACCTCGTCCAGGAAGATAGTCCCACCGTTAGCGAGTTCGAAACGCCCAATTTTACGCGATAACGCCCCGGTGAAGGCACCCTTCTCGTGGCCGAAGAACTCGCTTTCCATCAGCTCTGAAGGCAACGCTGCGCAGTTAACCGTGACAAGCGCCTTGTCCCGCATCGGGCTTAGGTCATGTATGGCCCGAGCCACCAGTTCCTTCCCCGTCCCCGTTTCACCGAGGATCAGCACATTTGCATCTGTTGGCGCGACAGTTTCTATCGCTTTCAATACCTTCTTCATGGCGGGGCTTTGGCCAATGAAGTCATGGAATCTGTGTTGGGTCTTCAGCTCTTCTTGCAGGTAGAGATTTTCCTGTTCCAGCCGCGCCTTTAGCTGCGCGATCTCCTCGTAGGCCAACATGTTCTCGACGGCCATGGCGACTTGCTGGCCAACCTCCGCGAGGAATTCTGCGTCTGCAGCTGAGTAGGCATTGGGAGCCCGGCTGGCGAAGTTCAAGGTTCCAAGGGGCTCCGGCTTCGCTGTCAGTGGCACAGCGACAGTCGATCGGAGGCCCGCTTTGAGCAGTTGCTCTTGTATACCAACACGTTCCTCCCTCTTCAGATCTTGGCAGATACGCGGCCTCCTTTGATCAAGGACTGGTGCCAAATGACTCCCAGCGCGG
>JASFKW010000181.1:0-6707 GCA_050118435.1 Gammaproteobacteria bacterium
CGGGCGTCGAGGCTGTTCTCGAGGCGGCTGAGTTGGCATGCGATACAGCGAAGGAGGCGGGGCGGAACCGGACCCAACTCTACCGGCAGGACGACGGGGAGCTCATGGCCCGTAAGCAGCAGATGCAAATGGTGAATCGAATTCACGCGGCGCTGCGCGAAGACCGATTCCGGATCGTCTGCCAGACGATCCAGCCCGTACAGCCCGGACCGGAGCGCTACCATTTCGAGGTTCTGGTGCGCCTGCTGGATGAGCGGGGAAAAGTCATAGGCCCGAACGCATTCATTCCTGCCGCCGAGCGTTACCACCTGATGCCGGTCATCGATCGGTGGGTCATCAGGAAGACTTGTGAAACCCTCTCACAACACGGCATGGCACGGGTGCCGGATGAGGGGACCGTGTCTATCAATCTCTCGGGTCAATCGTTCGCTGACGAGGACATTATTGCCTATATTTCGGAGCAGCTGTATGGAAGCGGTGTCCACCCAGGCTGCATTTGTTTCGAGATTACCGAAACCGCGGCAATGAGCAATACAGACGCGGCGCATCGCATCATCGCGCAGCTGAGAGAGAAGGGCTGCCGGTTCTCGCTCGACGATTTCGGCACCGGCATGAGCTCATTTGCCTATCTGAAGACCCTGCCCGTGGACTACCTCAAGATCGACGGCTCGTTTGTACGACAGGTTGTCGACGACCGGGTGTCAAGGGCGATGGTGGCCGCGATCAACGAGATCGGCCACGTCATGGAGCTCAAGACCATCGCCGAGTTCGTGGAAACCGATGAAATCGCGCGGCGGCTCGCTGACATGGGCCTGGACTACCTCCAGGGATACAGCATTGCGGAGCCGGAACCCATTGAGGAATATACCGGTTTTCTGGCCAAGGCGCGGTGTGTCGGGGTTGGTTAACAGAGAAATGGAGCACAGCATGACCTCGGCACGCAGGGCTACAGGATGAGTGCAACTGAGCAACAGGTTGCGAGCAACATCCTGCAGACGCGGGTGGGCGTGATGACGCACCTCGCACCGCGGTCATCCCTCACCGGGCAGCGGGCGCTGGATGCTCTCGCTGCCGCTGTCGAGGAGTGCGTGCGGCGGCGCGAGACCCAGCTCGTACTCGATTTGTCGAGCGTGCAACGGCTGAACAGCGCGGCGCTCAACGCCCTGGCCGACGTCCAGGACCGACTGGTTCGGCTGGGCGGATGGCTCAAGGTGGCCAATGTCAACGCAGTCGTTCAGGACGTTTTCCGGGTTACGGGTTTCACCGAATACGTCGCCGTCATGGACAAGGCAGCACCGGAATTGCGACCAGCCAAGCCCTCCAGAACCAGACTCGGAGACCTGCTGCTGCACAAAGGTCTTATTACTCCGGAGCGCATGGACGAGGCCATTGCTCTGCAGCAGAAGATGTCCAAGCGGATGGGGCAAATCATTGTCGACAAGGGCTGGGTAAGCGAACAGGACATGCTCGTCACCCTGGGTGAGCAGCTGGGGATCCCGTTCATTCGCTTGCGGGCCGGTATCTATGACCCGGATATCGCAGCACTGCTCGAAAGAGACATCGCCCGGCGGCTACGGGTCCTGCCGCTGCAGCTGGTGCGTGGTGTGCTGGCTGTAGCAACATCGGATCCCCAGGCGATTCCGGCGTTCGGCGAAATCGAGGAACGCACGGGATTCCGGGTCCAGCCGGTCCTCGCCAGACGCGAGGATATTCTCAACTCCATCAACGACGCTTATGCGGGCAATCTGGCCACGGTCGAGCTGTTCGGGGATGTGGATGAAGATTTCGAGGTTGTCGAAAACATCCGGCTGGAAGATTATTCGGCGATTGACGAGATGGCGGAAGGCAGCCCGATCATCAATCTCGTCAACTCGATTGTACAGCGTGCGGTACGTGACCGAGCGAGTGACATCCACATCGAGCCCGGACGCCGGGCGGCGCGCGTGCGCTTTCGCATCGACGGTGTGCTCTACGAAGTGACCACCCTGCGGATGGAGCTGCATCCGGCGGTGGTGTCGCGACTCAAGGTGATGGCCAATCTGGATATTGCCGAGCGCAGGCTGCCCCAGGATGGACGCATCCAGGTGCAGACCCAGGGCAGGGCCGTCGACCTTCGCTTCAGCTCGCTGCCGGGACTGTTTGGGGAGAAAGTGGTACTGCGCGTGCTCGACAAGAACCAGTCCCTGCTGGATCTCGTTAAGCTGGGCATGAGCGAACAGAATCTTGGCACCTTCAAGAAGCTGCTGGATCGCAGTTACGGGTTGATTCTGGTCACCGGGCCGACCGGCAGCGGGAAGACGACGTCGCTGTACGCCGCGCTGAACTATCTGAACAGCATCGAACGTAACATTGTCACCATCGAGGACCCGGTCGAGTACCAGCTGGAGATCGTGAATCAGAACGAGGTGCGGGACAACATCGGGCTCAGTTTCTCCACCATCCTCAAGCACACGCTGCGCCAGGACCCGGATATCGTCATGGTCGGCGAGATCCGGGAGAGGGAGACGGCCGAGATCGCGGTGCAGGCGGCCCTCACGGGACATCTGGTGCTGTCGACCCTGCACACCAATCACGCCATTGGCGCGATCACGCGCATGATCGACATGGGCGTCGAACCCTACCTCTTGTCATCGGCGTTGATCGGGGTGGTCGCCCAACGCCTGGTGCGCGGCATATGCCCGAGCTGCAAGACCCGGTTCACCGCACCGCCGGAAGTGGTACAGCGCTACGGCTGGGAAGAGCGTGGGCAGATTCAGCTCGCCCGGGGCCGCGGCTGCCCGGAATGTTACGATTCCGGCTACAAGGGTAGATTCGGGATCCATGAGGTGCTGGAAGCGAATGAGAAGCTGCAGCGGCTGGTGACCTCCAATCCGGGGCGGGAGGAGCTTGCCCGATACGTCAGCGAGCACGGGTTGAAGACCTTGTTCGACGACGGGCTGGAGCATGTGAGCAGGGGAGACACCACAATAGAAGAGATCTCTCGTGTGATTAGTGCCTGAGAGACATTATCATGCCCATTGAAGTTTCGAGTACCACCGCAGGGAAGACCGAGCGTCGAAAATTCCGCTGGGAGGGGCTTGCGGCTCTCAACGCACGTAAGCCCACGGCCCGCGACAGAATGTTCTTCACCGAGCAGCTTTCCCTGTTACTGGGGACCGGCACAGCACTGCATGCGGCCCTCAAGACACTGAAAACGCAGGCCGAGAATCCGCAGATGGTTCGGATCATAGCGGGCCTGGAGGATCAGATCGCCGAGGGCAAGCCATTTGCAGCGGCACTGCAGCAGTATCCGGACCTGTTCCCGTGCACCTATGTCAATCTGGTGGCGGCCGCGGAGGCCGGCGGCTTTTTGGACAAGGTGCTCGCGGAATTGCTGAAAATGGACGAGCGCAGGGAGGAACTGCGTCGCACCGTAGTCTCGGCCTTGTCTTACCCGGTGTTTCTCATCCTGTTCTCCATTGCCACGGTGCTGTTCGTGCTGGTTGTGGTGTTTCCAAAGTTCGCCGAACTGTTCGGTCCGATCATGGATCAACTGCCGGTGACAACACTGATCCTGATGGCTGCCAGTGATACGCTTATTCAGCACTGGTTTGCCTTGTCGGCCGGGATGCTTGCCGCGCTTGGATGGGCCGTATGGTGGGCAAAGACGCCGGCCGGACGCGGTGCGGTTGACCGGTTCAAGATGCGCGCCTGGTACCTGCGGGATATATTCGTGCAGATCTATCTCACTCAGTCGCTACGCGTGCTCGGTCTGTCGCTGGCCAACGGCGTGAGTGTCATGGACGCACTGGCATCGTGCCGGGAAGTGGTCTCGAACCGTGTTTTCCAGCAGTTCATTGCGAACGTGGAGAACCAGGTGCAAGAGGGCAGAGGCTTTTCGGCAGCTTTCAGACAGGAGCGCTTCTTACCCGAGACTGTCCGTCAGATCGTCACAACTGGCGAAGAGACGGGCAACCTGCCGCGAGTGTTGGGGAGGCTGGCGGATTTCTATGAGCGGGAGCTCACCAAACGCCTCGCCGCGGTTTCCCGCGTCATCGAACCCTTAATGCTGCTGGTGATGGGGGCGGTGGTAGGGGTGATCGTCAGCTCCCTGATTCTGCCTATCTTCAAGCTGTCTCGAGCAGTTACTTAGGCCGCGGCGGGGTTTCTTCCATCGATATGACGCGGACCGTCCGAAGGGCGCTGAGCACCGGCCGCACGATCTGTATGGCGAAAAGGTGTGTAAAAGGTCCTTAGCTAAGACGCCGGTTAGTGCGGCTGACCAGCACCAAGCCAGCCAGACCGGAGACAAACAACCAGGCCGCGGCCGGAACGGGAACTACGGCCTCGTAGCGCAGATCGTCAAACACGCTGATCGAGCCGGATGCGCTATCGCTGACTTCTGCAATCTGAAGGCGTGCAATATTCTGTGGAAAGAAGAGGCCTGCGAAGACGGCGTCCTGGTTAGCGGGCATGGTAACTTCCATAGCGCCCAGAGCTACCAAGCCGTCATCCAAGGCTGAAACCGTCCACGTCGTTCGTGTCCCCGAAGACAGCAGTAAACCGACGCGGTTGACCCGGGTCGAGAAGTCGATCGCGATATTGGAGTCGGGCATATTATCTTCCAGCGCAGGATCGAGGGAGGCCGCCGGAACATTGCTAAAGCGATTTGAATGGCCCGGGGAGACATAGAGTGGTCCGCCGCCTAAGTTGCTGTAGGTCACCCCATTCAACGTAGTGACCAGAACGCGGCCCCTGGAAACGTCGACCGAATCAAATGTCTCGAGGGTCTCGTTCCCGGAAAAATCGTCAATGTTGATCACCGCCGCCGCGGCGCTCGGGCTCAGCAGAGCGGCGAAAACGGGCAGAACCGCTACAAGCGGACTCAATAAATGGCCGAGTGAGATCCGTTTCATGCATTTTCCTCCAATTGACGCCCTCTCGTCACTGTACGGGCGGATTCTATGCACGGAGCAACCTTTATGCCAGCAAATTCGGTGGCAGGTTCGAGCCCACGCGCGGTTTTCCGGCTGCCTCATGCCGAAGACCTCCGCAAGTGCAGACGCGTCCTAAAGTAGCATGCCTGGGCTGCCGTTAAATGCGGCACAGTCCACATGGATCGCCACGTCATTAGAAAAGGTATGTTTATGAACAAGCGCGCTATTCACTTTGTGCAGAAGGGCTTCACGCTCGTCGAGCTGTTGATCGTCGCCATCATTCTGGCGATACTCGCGGCCATTGTTGTGCCCCAGTTCGCTTCGAGCACGACCGACGCTCAGGAGTCCGCTTTGCGTTCCGACCTGGCGGCTATCCGTGCCGCGATCGATCTGTACCGCCAGCAGCACGGCGAGTATCCAGGCGTGAACGCCAGTAGCGGGGGCACATGCACCGGCGGTACCAAGGGCACCGGAGCTGCCGGCACAGCGACCGCATTCAGGGACCAAATGGTGCGCTACACCGACAACAACGGCAACTCCTGCAGCCTGCAGGACGCTTCCGGGGAGCTCTTCCCCCTTGGTCCCTACCTGAAAGAGAATCAGATTCCAACCAATCCGATAACCGGGGACGCCACGATCGAGATCGTGACGACGGGCGATCTGGAAATGGGCGGCACCGGTGCGGGCGGTGGCTGGAAGTACGACACCACGAGCGGCAAGTTCATCGCCAATGACACCAATACCGATTCCGCGGGTGTTGCCTACGAGACTTATTGAGTCTGGTGCGATGCAGTGTGCAGGGAGCCACTGCCGTTATGAGGGAGCAACGTAGCCAGGGCATCACACTCCTGGAACTACTGGTGGTACTGAGCATACTGGGTATCGTCGCGGCGGTGGCGATACCCGGTTTGCGTTCTGCAGAGCGCCAGAAACTCGACCTTGCAGCGCAGGCGTTCGCCGAGGCGATTCGGCTGGCGCGCAGCGAAGCGATTCGTGTCGGCGCGCCACGCGGTTTTCACCAGAGCACCAGCCAGAAACGGATCCAGGTCTTCCGCCCGGATACATCCTCCACGCCCTGGACGCCGGTTTACGATGTGTACCATCCGGTGAGCAGAAAGCTCATTGACGTAGAACTGGACAAGCACCCGCTCGCCGCGGCAGACAGCCTGAGCCGGAACGCGGCATTCCGGGGAAATTGCACTACCCCGGGCGACATCTATTTCGACGCTCGGGGCACGCCCTGGTGTACCAGCCCTGAAACGGTACTTCTGGAACAGTTCGATCTGACGCTTACGCTGGGCGCGAACACGCGCAAGATCACGCTGAATGGCGTGAGCGGGCGGGTAAAAGTGCAATGAGTCCGGCGTGCTTCGTGTCTTTGCGCAAAATGGCCGGCCTTACTTACCTGGAGGTCCTGGTCGCGACCATGCTCCTTGTGACGGCCCTGTTGCCGGCCCTCGAAGCCTTGCAGCCCGGTGTCGCCGGTACCGCTGTCCTCGAGGATTTTACCGAAGATCACTATCAGCTGAACGCAAGGCTCGAGGCCGTTCTCGCCCAGCCCTTCAATGACCTGGATGCCGCTGCGGTTGCCGCAGGAGGTCCAACGACACCGACGTCCTACTCGGATGTTTTTACCTACGCCGATGGCCGGCAGATTGTCCGAAGTGTGTTTCTTTCGCGCTACGACGGAGACAATGCCGATGGCGACGGTGACCCTTTCACCGGGACCGACGGCGACCTGATCTGGGTGCGTGTGGAAATACCGGGAACCACCCTCGACATCGAGGCACT
>JASFKW010000182.1:0-6572 GCA_050118435.1 Gammaproteobacteria bacterium
CGACCAGAACGTTGACGGTCACGATTTCCCCGATGAACACGATGGCAACGGTGATGGCAACCAGGGGCTCAGTTGTCATCATGATAAGGGACGATGTTAGTGCATTCAGTTTTTTTAACCCATGGTTCAGGAAAAGATAGGCAAGCCCTGTGGATACGACTCCCAAAACAAGAACCCAGAGGTAATTCCATGAAACTGCTCCAAAGCCGAAAACGAGCGGCGCCGGGGACAGAAATACCGCCGCGAAAAGCATGAACCAGAACACCACGCCGATGGTATGCCTTTTGTCAATATGGCGCATGTAGGCGTATATGACTGCGTAGTCGAGGGCGTTCAGCAGCGCGAGCACATTGCCGAAATTGGCAACATCATTGAAGGGATTTATTACCAAAACCCCGGAAAATGCGATTACAAGGCAGAGAATGTGCAGTTTGGTTACGCGTTCCTTGAGAAACAAATGGCTAATGATGGCGAGCCAGAACGGGAACGTGTAAAACAAAAGTACCACATTCGAGACAGGGGCGAATGAATTTGCGGCAATGAACAGGGAAAAGTTGATCGCCATGAGCATGCCAAGAATCATGTAGCTCTTCAGGTCGGTTCGACTGACCCGGAACATTCTTGTGTCGATGAGCGGAAGCAACAGTAGCAAGAAAAGTGCTCCTATCAGCGCCCTCAAAAAGCTGAGCGTCATTGGAGGAACGGAAGCATCCATGAGTTTCACCAGCAAGCCTACCAGGCCAATACAAATCCCTGCGAGAATCGTGGAGATATAAGCTCTCATGACAAAGTATTGCCCTGCACGCTCAAATTAGCCCTCATTGTAGCTATTCTCCAGCCCTGGTAAGTCCAAATCCGGATAGGGATACGCCTCACGGCACCACATCTCCAACACCACGGTCCCTAAATCGCCCTCTTCCGATACTTCGGAATGAACGCAATATGGTACTTTCACTATTGAGCCCCATTGTGCCCACCATCACCCCGAGCCGTTATCGGTGGGTGTTGCGATGAATGACGGCTTTGCTAGATTTAGCATGTGGACGTGTCGCCATGCAGCCAACACAGTTTGCTTCCCGGAATTATTCACTGATGACAAGGTTCAGCAAAGTGACAGCACTGCTCACCTGCGCGGCCATACCGGCCCTCGGTTCCGGTACCCCTTGCAACCCGGAAGATTTTGCCCCCGGCGCCGCCGGCTTGACGCACGGGCCGGTAGTGGGTGCTGTCGGGGGAAGATCGGCCACAATCGGCTTCAGGACCGGCAAAGCGGCGTGTGTGCAGATCCGCTATGCGCCTGTCCTGGAAACGCCCAGCGTCACGACATCCGATGGGGTCCTTACCCGGAGCGGCGACGATTTTGTCGGCAGGATCCTGATCAACAACCTGACACCGGCGACGGACTATGAATACACCATCCTTGTGAATGGCATCGCTACTCCTTTTCTGTCTGCTCCCCGCTTCAAGACCTTCCCCCTAGCGGACGACGGGGCGTCATTCAGTTTCGGTGTGTTGTCAGACCTGAACGGCAATCGGGCTGCCCCTGCCATGCACGCCCTGGCGCTGGAGAATCCCGATTTCGTTGTCATCCTGGGAGACTACGATCATCGCAACCCGGCAACGCTGGCAGAGATGCGCACCATGCACCGGGAACTGCGGGAGGAGGGCGCGACTGGCCCCGACCTCAGAGACCAAGTCCTGCGACGATTCCCCGTGAGCCACGTCTGGGATGACCACGATTACGGTACTAACGATGCGGATAAGACGTTTGCAGCTAAGGTAGATGCGCTCAAGGCGTTTGACGAATACTGGCCAACCTACCCTCGACCTAACGGCAACAATGGCATCTGGTATCGCTTCAGTTATGGCGCCTTGGCAGAAGTTTACATGCTCGACCTGCGCTACCAGCGGGACTCGAAAGCGGATCCAGATGACGCCAATAAGTCAATGCTGGACGGGGGTAGCATTCCCGATGGTCAGAAAGCCTGGTTGAAGGAGAGTCTTCGTGCCTCCGCGGCCACCTGGAAGTTCATCGCCTCCACGGTGCCCTGGAATCCAACGGTACCCAAGGAAGATGCCTGGTACGGCTACCAGACAGAACAGCGGGAGCTGGTCGAATTCGTCCGCGCCCAGGGCATTACAGGCGTGATTTTCTTTTCCGGCGACATTCATCTGGGCGGCGCCATCGACAACGGCAGCAACGCCTACTTCCCGGAGCTCAACGTACCGCACACCAACAACCTGAGCGACAATACGACCTGCGGTGGCAGCGACGGGTGCGGCGCCTGGTCGGAGGGCTGGGACCCCGGGGGAGGCGGGTATGGTCTGGTCACGGCGTCCCGGGACTCGGTGCTGCTGGAGGTGAAGGACGAGTCGGGAATCCAGCAATTCTCGCTTCGCACCGACAATCCCGCCGCTGCCGGGATCGAGTTGATGCCCGTCAACGGGCTTGTTACCAGTGAGTCGGGTGATGCCGCTGAGTTCAGTGCAGTTTTGCGCATGCAGCCCACCAGCAGTGTCGCTATTGGACTTTCTTCCACGCATGCCGGCGAAGGGCTCCCCGCGCCGATCGAGTTGGTCTTCACGCCGAAGAATTGGAACAGGCCCCAGACCGTGACCGTTACCGGTGTCAGCGACGGCTTGAACGACGGCGACACGCCCTACAGGGTTGTTACAGCAGCGGCTGCCAGCGCCGATCCGCTTTACGCGGGCCTCGATCCGGATGACGTCTCCATCGTGAACCTGGATAACGCTGCACCGAACAACGGGGGTGGCGGTGGCTGTGCATTCAAAGCAGGCGGGCGCTTCGATCCCGGCTTCCCGTGGTTGCTACTGACGATGCTGGCCTGCTGGCTGTGGCGGCATGTGAACCCGGGGTCCGGGTCGTTGCGATGAGGTGGCTTGGGCATGAAGACATGCGTGGATTAATTTTTATTCTGGCAGTGGTGATCGGATGTACGGTTCGTGCCGAACAGTGGCTGCCTGTGCAGGATTCCGATCTGTCGATAGAAAGAGGATCGGTCCTGGATTTCTCATGGCTGGTAGAGGAGGGCCCGGCGGGGCGGCACGGTCGCGTGGTCGCGCAGAACGGCCACCTTGCCTTCGAGGACGGACAACCCCAGCGGTTTCTGTGCGCCTCCAAACCACTGGGCCCGTATTCCAGCGATGACCTGCCGGACCATCAGAGCATCGACCTGCATGTCCGGCAACTGCGGCGGCACGGGTATAACCTGGCGCGAATGGCGCTGATCGAGAGAGCGTTGATGCGGGGGCGGAGCGAGGATCTTGACTTCGACCCCATGCAACTGGACCGGTTTCATTATCTGCTGGCGGCGCTCAAGCGGGAAGGCATCTACTGGCTGTTGTATGGCATGACCTCGCCGCGCGGCGCATTCGCCCAGGGTGGGGTAAACGTGAAACAGGGCGTTTACTACGATCCCGCGATGCGAGCGCATTGGAAAGGGCTGGTCGCAAAGCTCTATGGATCAGTCAATCCGTACACCGGCCTGCGTCCCGTGGAGGATCCCGCTCTGGCCGGATTCATCCTCGTCAACGAGGGCGGCGTGAATTTCGCCTTCCGCCGCGCCACGGAGCTGCCTCCGCCACTCCAGGCGCTTTGGGTACAGTGGTTGAAAGATGGCTACCAGGACACGGCGACTCTTTCCCAAGTGTGGAGTCTTGGCCCAAACGAATCTCTGGAGCAGGGTATCATCGACTTGCCAGGCGACGATGATCGGTCACAGCGCATGGTCGATCTGCAGCGCTTTTATCTCTCGCTGGAAGAGCACACGCTGGCGTGGATGACGGATCACTTGCGGCAACTCGGATACCCGGGGTTGATCAGCGCATACAACAATCAGACCGTTCTGGAAGCCCAGGCTTCCCGGGCGCAGCTGGACTGGGTCGATATGCACAAGTACCATGACTATCCGACCGCTCTGGGTAGACCCGGTTCAACGTTCAAGCAGACCAGCTCCCTGGCCGACGGGGCGCAATACATCCAGGACCTGTCGGTGTCTCGATATGGCGGGCGACCTTATACGGTCACCGAGTACGGCCAGGTGTTCTGGAACAGCTGGCGGCGCGAGTCGGGCATCGTAGCCCCGGCGTATGCCCGCTTCCAGGGATGGGACATGATCTGTCGAATGGCAACTTCACCGATCGAGCTGTCGTATGAGAACCTGTCGGGTAAGCGTAAGGATGCGGTTTATCCCTTCGCCGTCGGCATGGACCCGGTGGATCGCGCCGGCGAGACCCTGGCAGCGCTATTGTTTCTGCGGGGTGATGTCAAGCCGGCTGACTCCATTATCGGCCTTGAAATCGGACCCGATGAGGTAGACGCCTCTGCAGGGCTCGGTGAAATTCCGCGAGGCCTGTCCAGGCTGTCCCTGATCTCGGGCATCGGACTGCAATGGAGCGAAGAGGACACGGGCGGATGGACGCCCGATGCAGCCATCAGCCTGGGTGACAGCATTGCCACCGATGAGACGGCCATAACCTTCGATGGGAACGCATTCCCGCAGCTGCTGGCTACCCTGCAAAGGCGGCAGCTGATTCCGGCCGGCAACCGTACAGATCCCGAATCGGGAATATTCCAGAGTGACACGGGGGAGTTGCTCATGGAAATTCAGGATCGGCGCTTTTCCGTAGTCACTCCTAAGACCGAGGGCACAAGCTTCGACCGCAACCCACTGCAGCTCGAGCAGCTGACAGTGGAATCAGCCGACGGCCCCGCGCTGGTCGCGGCATCTTCCGTGGATGATCGCGCGCTCGCGGCAAGCCGCAGAATTCTGCTGATCCTCTCGACCGACGCTTTGAATACCGGCATGCGCTTTGCCGATGCCTCGCGCCGCACTCTGCAGGATATCGGCAGCCTGCCGGTTCTGATGCGAACGTCGCGCGTGACTTTAGTGCTGCGGCATGAGCACCCGGAGCGCCTGAGGCTTTATGCAAATGCCCTCAACGGTAATCGCAGGAAGGCCCTCGCCATGGAGGTAGTGGAGGGGGCTGTGCGGTTTACGCTCGACACGGGGAACATGGATGGAGGGCCGACAACCTTTTTCGAGCTGGTTGAGCCAGCAGCGTCCTTTGACGCGCCGGAGGGCAATGCCACGCCACCCGGGCCGTCGGGAGGAGGCGGTTGCTCGATGACGACATCCGCCAAAGCGCATTTTGGTCTAGCGTGGCCGATGCTGCTGTGGCTCGGATATCGATGCCGGCGCCGCCTGAAGCCGCCTTCCCAGGCAGCAGCACGGAGGTCAGAGGTGGTCCGTGCTACGTCGTAGCGCTGGTTGCCCAGTCTACTCCTCGGTTAACAGGCGTGCGAACCGGGTGCCGCCCAGCTTCGCGCTCACTTCTTCGTAATTGGCAATGCGCTTGCGGTAGCTTCCGGCGCTGATCCTCCGCAGCTCGCTCTGGTAGCTCACGGCATTGCTTCCAAGGCCGACGAACTGGGCCGTCGCGCTCAGACATGCGTCCTGATCCGCCCTCAGGCCCTCGTAGGTGATCTCCCGGTGTGCCAGGGGGAACGCTTTGAGAAATGCGCGGACGGTGCCGACCATCGCCTGCTGCCCGAGCAGCTGTCCGTGCAGGCGCGATACATCCACATGGATGGCCTGGGGGGCCGTGGCGGTGGTGGAATGATGCAGGCCGGTTTGTCGCATCCTCTGGCGGGAAATGACGACGTCGAGTGGGTTGAGCCTGACCAGATGGATGAGTCGAAAGCGCTGGCGGAGCAAAGTGTAGAGTATTTCCGGAAACGCAACCAGCTGGTTGTACATCAGCTTGAATCCAATCGCCCGGTGGTCTCCCGGATAATCCGACAAGGCAGCGAGGTAACGGGCGGTGACCGCGGGGCGTCTGCCAGGGGTGTGCCGCCGAAACTCGTAGAAGGGCAGCAGTCGCGCGTCCGGCCACTCGGGCCAGGGCCGGTAGAGGAACAATTCGCCGAGGCACCGAATTCGGGGATGGCTGTCGAGCAGGCTTTTCAGCCAGGTCGAGCCACTGCGCTGGCTGGTCAGGATACAGAACTTTTGTCGCTCAGCCACGCGGGATCCGATCAATCTCAGTCAGGCGGGATGCCTTGCCGCGCCGGGTGCTAGAGAGTTATAGACCTGCTCGTACTGGTCGACGATCCGGCCCCAGTCGTAGGCGTCCGCGAGGAAGCCGCGCATCCTTATCTCTGTCTGCCTCAGGACGTCGTCGCTGGCGAGGAGGCCTGCGAGCTTGGTGCGAAGGTCCCGGATATCGCCAACCCGGAATGAATGACCGCAGCCATTGATGACCACCAGGTTTTCGGGAATGTCGCTGACCAGTACCGGTTTCTGATAGCCCAGCGCTTCGAGCAGGGCATTGGACAAACCCTCGATATGCGAAGGCAGGACGAACAAGCAGGCATGACTGAATAACTCTTCCAGAAGCTCGCCCCGACAGTGGCCGGCAAACACCACCTTGCCCGGGTCGGCGATGGCCCTCAGGCTACGGGAGTAGTCGTCCGCGTAACGTCCACCGCCTGCGATGACGAGCTTCTTGTCAGTCCGGATTTCGTTGTATGCCCGGATCAGCTCGTGACA
>JASFKW010000183.1:0-6569 GCA_050118435.1 Gammaproteobacteria bacterium
ATAGCCGGACATCAGCAACACCAGCTTCTTGTTCTCGGTGTGGAAGGCTCCCAGCACTCGGTCGGCGACGATCTGGCAGCGCTGGTACAGGTCGGGTCTTTCCACCCAGAAACGGCTCATCTGCCAGCCCCGGTCCATGTCCTGATCCATCTTGGCATAAAATTCCTGTGCCTCTTCGATCAACTGCTCCGGCACTTCGATGTCGTAGGTTTGATCGTCAACGGTCAGTTTCAATATCATCGTGGTTTCTCTCACTCTCAATCTCAGGTCGCCAGATGCTCGTTGTCATTCCCAGGGTGCTCGGCAGCAAACAGCTGCAGCAGGTTCGCTCGCTGCTGGAGCACGCCCATTTCATCGACGGTCGCCTGTCCGCCGGCACGACGGCTAAGCGAGTGAAGCATAATGAAGAGCTGCACGCCAGCGCCACCGAGATGGAGCGGCTGAACAGTCTGGTCATGGGGCGCCTGGTCCAGAACACCACCTACCAGGCGGCGACCATGCCATACCGGATTGCCACGCCCTATTACGCGCGCTACACGCAGGGCATGAGCTACGGCGAGCACATCGACGACCCGATCATGGGGCCGCCCGGGGGGCAGTACCGCTCCGATGTTTCAACCACCGTGTTTCTCAACGGCCCCGATGAATATGAGGGCGGCGAGCTCGTCATCCGCACCTCGTTCGGAGAGCAGCGCATCAAGCTGTCCGCCGGCGACGCCGCCGTCTACCCTTCCTCCAGCCTGCACCATATCACCGAAGTCACCGCTGGCCAGCGCCTGGTGGCGGTGACCTGGGCCCAGAGCATGCTGCGCGATCCACAACAGCGCGAGCTGCTGTTTCAGCTCTATCAGGCGCGCGAAAAGCTCCGGGAGACGCGGCCCGACGCCGAGGAGACCACCCAGATCGACCACGTGTACGTCAACCTGGTGCGCATGTGGTCGGAGCTTTGAGAGTGGACGCTTGGCTGCGAAACGGCTTGACCACAAAAGAACACGAAGGCACACCAAGGAAGCCATCTATTAAGCTTCATTGGTCTCTCGGCAACCGTTTGCAGCCCTGTATACCAGGCCGGGCTGACGAGTTCGAAACCGGTATTTGCCCACTCCAACAGGCTTGGGACCCAGAGGAGACCTTTTTGCCTGCTTTTCCTTCGTGTTCCTTAGTGGTTACATTACCGCCTGCCACCACCGGCGCGTTAAAAAAAACGGGCCGGACGTTTGCACGTCGGCCCGTTCGGTGTGGCGTGCGGCGGGGCTTAGCGGTGCGAGCCCTTCTCGGCGTGGGCTGCATCGACCAGCTGGTTCGCCAGATCGGTGTATTCCTGGCGGAAGTTGTGCAGCGGATGACCCTCGCCTGCCGTCCAGTAGTCGACGGGGGCGATGCCGTTCTGGTGCTCATACTCGATGAACTTCTTCTGCATCTCCAGCATCTTCTTGATCATCTCTTGCTTGTCGCTCATGGTCTTGCCTCCAAAGCATTCAATTCAACGGGCATGCGCCTCACTCACGATTGGCGCGCACTATAGTATCCCTGGCCAGCCCCGGGCCATATCCCATATGGGAGCCCCGGGAACGGCCCGCGCCGGGCGTACGGCAGCGGGGCGCCATGACCCATCGTGCTTTACGGGCGCGCTGCGTTCCGGCGGGCATCGCCTCAGTAGCCGCCTTTGCGCGTGCTCTGCGGCAGGCCGGCAATCTTGCGGCCCTGTTTGCTCGGCATCTGGGGAAACAGGTTGTACATGTCCTTGCTGGTCGGCTTGTCGCCCCAAAGTTTGGCCATATCCTTGAGGATGGTGCGCTCGTTGGGTTCGTTCGCGGCTTTGTTGAAATGCTCGTCGCGCAGGTACCTGATGACGTCCCAGTGCTTGTCCGTCATCGCAATGCCTTCCTTCTGCGCAATCGCTTCAGCGACCTCTTCTGTCCAGTCTTCCAGATTGACCAGATGACCGTTTTCGGTGGTCTCAATGGTTTTTCCGCCGACTTCAAGTGCCATACAGATTCTCCATTATTTCTCAATATATTAAAACGAATTATTAAACCTGTTTTTGAGAAGAAACAGGCTGAATGGAAAGCTAAAGCTATGGTTTCTTGTCCAGCGCCGCTTCGTGAACCGCCTTGATACCTTTGTGGGGAATGAACAGGCCGCAACCCAGTTTCTTGTGGCAGCCGATGCCCTGCTGCTGCAGGGCGACGGCTTCGTCGGCCTCCAGATCGGCGAGCATCACGCTGCGCGTGTACAGGTCCCCTTCGGGGTGCCGGAGCGCGTGCGTCCGACCGCAGAGCAGCTTGCGCACCCGCATGCCCAGGTCGCTCAGCTCCCCGGCAACGTATCCCATGAAAGATTCTTCGTCCTCGTTCGCGACCCCTTCGGGCACCACCACGTAACGGGCGTACTGGGTGGACAGGGTACTGAAAAGCTTGACCTTGGACTCCCCCACCTCGAGGCGGTGCCCGTCGATATCCAGCGTCTCGCCGCTCAACTCACGCGCATCCCCGACGCGGTGCCTCGGCACCCGCAGAGTCATGCGTGCGCGCCGCGACAAATGCAGGAGCTGGTTATCCCCGTCCTCGGGACGCATCCAACCATTGCCGGACTCGGCGCCATGAATGAGGTGGATGCCTGCCTGTTCCTCCTCGTCCATCCAGGGGAGAGTATCGCGCACCGCGCGGGAAAAGCTGTAGGCGTGATCGAGCGGCAGCGCGCGGCAGCTGATGCGGTACACCAGATCCACCACGTCGTCCGGCACCCGGTAGGGTGTCGCCTTGTCCTTTTCCTCTTCCCAATACATGACTCTCGGCTCCTGTTGCCAGGGTCACCGGAGACGCAGCGCTCGGTGCCGTTCTTCAAGCAGTCAAGCTTCGCGTCCTTCGCGCCCTTGGCGATTGATGTCCAGGCATCCCACGCAGCCTCAGCGCCTGCCGGGATTCGCGAATGCCGCCTCCAGGCGATCCTCCCAGCCCTCCGGGGTGTCCGGGAACGGCGGCCTCACGTCCATTTCGAAAAACAGCTCACCGGCGCGCGCCCGCTCCTGAACGATCCTGACCAGGTCGTCGAACGACTGCAGCTCGTGGTGCTGTAGCAGAATCTCACTCAGAGACAGCATGTCAGTGAGCCCTCGTGTCGACGATTCGGTCGAAATAGCGGGCGCGGTACAGCAGGCGGACCTGCCCGCGCGCCGCGTCGTCCCGGAAAGCCGAACGGCAGTGCAATATATTATTAGTGAGGACGCCTTCGCCGGATTTCAACCGGTGGCGGACTATATAGGGCGAATCTTCCTGAAACAAGCTCAGCAGAGCCTGAACCGCCGCCCGGGTCGCCGCGTCGCCCTTCCAGATCACGTTCCGGGTGCGTGCCGAGTACCGCATGTGGAGGTGTCCGGCCGCATCGACGGAAAATACCGGACCGGTCTGCGCCGGCCGTAACTCCCTGCCGTCCCGGACATTCGCCGGGATGGTCATGACGTCGGGCGCCATCAGCGCTCCGACCAGCGCCGGGTCCCGATCGCGCAGCTGGATGTAGGCGATTTCGTGGTCCAGGAAGGCGTTTTCACCGCCTTCGGCGGCTGCCTGAACACAGTGCAGAATGACGCCGCGAATCTGCTGCGCGAGCCCGTTGTAGTACCCGTCCGTGTGCCAGTTCAGCCGCCTGTTCGTGTAAGGGATGTATTCACCCTGACCCGGCTTGTCCACCACCGTCAGCGAAGTGATGCTGTCGTCGTCGGCGCACAGGTTTCCGTCCAGACGCTCGAGGCCGAACTGGCGCCCGAGTTGCCGCAGCACCGGCTTGTCGGCGCGCCCGGCATCGCCGCAACGATAAATCGCCAGATTGGCGCGTGCCAGCGCCGCGTGAATCGCATCCATCTCGCCGGCGCTGAGACGCCGGCCGTCCTCGATCGGCACCACCAGCTCGTCTGCGGCCCGCGGAGCCGCCGCCAGCTTGCGGCGGCGCCAGACGCGGTAAGCGTCCTCGCTGCAAAGGTCAAACGGCGAGTCCATCGTGGGATCCCGGATGGTCAAGGGTGCGTTCATAAACTCGGGCGAGCAGCTCGAAACAGGGTGGGCATTGTATCAGATCCCACGCCCCGGATTTCCATAAAATCATGGGTTTTTACGAGGTTAAGGCCTTTTACGGGCAGCACCACGGGCGGCTTATGGGCCGATAAAAGCATAAGCTATTGATAATATTAAAAGGTTCTATTCTTCTGGCGTTTCGCGAAACCCACCCGTATAATCGCCGGCCGCAACGAGGGCGGCCAAAGGCTATCTCTTTGGGGATAGCACCGCTGAAACCGCACATCCCAAGGGTAGGGTTCTCGGCGTAACGTCAGACTCCTAGACTTGGTCACCCAGGATGGAGAGGTCCTGCGCATCCACTGGATCTGGAACGGGAACTTCGGATCATCCAAGAGTTAGTTACTGAAACTAGTTCAACCAATGGCGGACTGAGCGTACGCAGCGACCGCCAACAGACAACGTGGAAGGAGAAGGCCATGGCTGAAAAACACCACCCGACGCCTATGCTCGACGAACTGGAAAACGGTCCCTGGCCGAGTTTTATCTCCGGGATCAAACGCCTCCGAGACGAGCACCCCGACGAGCGCATCCGCAAGGTGAACAACTCCCTGCTCGGTCAGCTCGAGCATTCTTATGAAACCCGCAAGGGTTACTGGAAAGGCGGCACCGTGTCCGTGTTCGGCTACGGCGGCGGCATCATCCCGCGGTTCTCCGAAGTCGGTGGTGCGTTCCCGGAATCCAAGGAATTCCATACGCTTCGGGTCCAGCCGCCACCCGGCAACTATTACACGACCGACATGCTGCGCAAGCTCGGCGACAGCTGGGAGAAGTGGGGCTCGGGTCTGCAGACCTTCCACGGGCAGACCGGCAACATCATGTTCATCGGCACCACCACCGAAAACACCCAGCACTTCTTCGATGACATCAATTCCTATGGCTGGGACCTGGGCGGTGCCGGCCCCTGCGTGCGCACCGCGATGTCGTGTGTGGGCTCCGCACGGTGTGAAATGTCCTGCGCCAACGAGCAGGGCACCCACCGTCACCTGGTGAACAACTTCACCGACGACGTGCACCGTCCGGCCCTGCCCTACAAGTTCAAGTTCAAGGTCTCCGGTTGCCCGAACGACTGCCAGAACTCCATCGAGCGTTCCGACTTCGCCGTCATCGGTACCTGGCGGGACGACATGAAAGTCGACCAGGAAGAAGTCAAGGGCTATGTCGCCAAGAAGGGTCGCCAGTACATTATTGACAACGTCATTACCCGTTGCCCCACCCAGGCCCTGAGCCTGAACGACGACGACACCCTGGCCGTCGACAACCGCAACTGCGTGCGCTGCATGCACTGCCTGAATGTCATGCCGAAAGCCCTGCACCCCGGTGACGACAAGGGCGTGACCGTGCTCATCGGCGGCAAACGCACCCTGAAGATCGGCGACCTGATGGGCACTGTGGTGGTGCCGTTCAAGAAGCTGGAGACCGAAGAAGACTACGAGTCCCTGGTGGAAATGGCCGAAGAAATCATCGATTTCTGGGCTGAGAACGGTCTGGAGCACGAACGCTGCGGTGAAATGATCGAGCGTATCGGCCTGGTGAACTTCCTCGAAGGTATCGGTGTAGACGTTGACCCGAACATGGTCAACAACCCGCGTCAGTCCTCTTACGTCCGTATGGACGGATGGGACGAGGAAGCCGAGAAGTGGTTCCAGCGTCAGGCTGAAAAAGCCAGCGCTTAATTACTCCGGTTTTCCAAACCTGGTACCTATGGTCCGGAGCGGGTTTTCCCGCTCCGGGGCAGGTTAGACAGTACTCAAATTCAGGAGAGCAACATGGCAATGGCAGATATGAGGGAACCGATCGAATCGGGTTGCCCCGACGGTTTTCAGTACATGCATCCGGTGATGCGCAGGAACTTCGGTCAGTGGAAGTACCATGATGACCCGCAGCCCGGCGTCCTGCGCCACGTGGCATTCAGCGGTGACCAGGTCTTCACCATCAAGGCCGGCACCCAGCGTATCCTCGACGTGTTCACCCTGCGCACGCTGTGCGACATTGGTGACAAGTACGCCGACGGCTACATCCGCTTCACCATCCGTTCCAACATCGAATTCATCGTCACCGATGAAGCCAAGGTCCAGCCCCTGATCGAGGCGCTGACCAACGCCGGCTTCGTGGTCGGCGGCACCAAGAACTCGGTGACCTCGCTGTCCCACACCCAGGGCTGGCTGCACTGCGACATCCCCGGCACCGACGCTTCCGGCGTTGTGAAGTCCATGATGGACGAACTGATCGGCGAGTTCACCGCGTGGAACATGCCGAATCGCGTGCACATCACCACCTCCTGCTGCCAGATCAACTGCGGCGGCCAGGGCGATATCGCCATCAACGTGCAGCATACCAAACCGCCGAAAATCAACCACGACCTGGTCTCCAATGTCTGCGAACGCCCCTCGGTGGTAGCCCGCTGCCCGGTCGCCGCAATTCGTCCGGCCATGGTCAACGGCAAGCCTTCGCTGGAAGTGGACGAGAAGAAGTGCATCTGCTGCGGCGCCTGCTTCC
>JASFKW010000184.1:0-6516 GCA_050118435.1 Gammaproteobacteria bacterium
AATGTCCACAACGGCGCCGGCAACTCGGGCACCATTGTCAACAGCTTCGAGACCCTGTCGGTCTCGGCGGCCAGCCCGGCCCTGATCCAGGGCGGCGTCTGACGCCCCCAGACAGCACTCCTCCTCCAATCTGCGGAGCTCCTCGCGAGCTCCTTTTTTTTTGCACGGCTCGTGCAGGTACCGGGCCGACCGTGATCTCCCGCAGGGATGTCAGAACCGGCGACGACCCGGAGTTGGCGCCGGGGCCACGGGTGCCGGGGCGCCTGACGTCTCTTTCCAGTGCTATGGCGCTGCCTTCCGGGCGGGGATAAACTTTCGCGTGGTGTCGCCCGCCGCCCTGTCCGATTGATTCCCCGATCGAACCGTCACGGCCCCAGGCCACATCGCCTCGAGAAGGTGTCGGGCACGGGCAGAGCCGCCGAGCCCTCGGACATGCTGGAGCGATTTATGAAGGTCTCAGCCATCATTTTGATTCTACTGATGTCATCGACTGGTGCCGCCGCGTTCGATCCCACGGGCGTGCGAACCGATTGCTCCTGGTGGGGAAATTTCGACAAATTCAATGAAGTCGGCATCGATCCCATGCTGCCGAAACTGTCGTATGTCGCCGGTGTCTATGACGGGCTCGTGTTCGGCAAGTCTCAGATCCGCGATAACTTCGTGTTCACCAGCTACGAGACCATGAGTGAGGGACTGGATGAATTCTGTGCCGACACACGCAATCAGCGGGTCTCGCTGGTTCCGGCCCTGCGAATCGTCTCGATGGGTATCAAGGGCCGGAGCAAAGAGGCCATAGAGCGGGAGACGCGAAGACTCCGGGCACAGGCCAGCGAGACCCGTCGCTGAAACTCAGCCTGCCCGCACCGGGCGCCGGCGCCGCGGCGCGTCCCTTCTCCCGCGGCGGCAGAATACCCATACGCGGTCGCCGGGCGGCCGCAGCGTAAACAACGGCGCACCCGATATCTCGTAAACTTTGACGCAGGTTCGGCCTCGCTGCGCCGATTTCCCGCCGGATCCCCTCATGGTACGGGCCGACGCCGACCGGCAATGTTGGCCGCACGCCAACCGATGGCCACAGCGTTGGTCTCCACCCGCCTGACAATCCGGGTCACAACTGCGCAATTACGTCCATTTTCCGACGAGGAAGCCGCTAAGAACCCTAAATTCCAGCCATTTTCCGGCATGGCCGCTCCCCTGCTGGGCGGTGTTTCGCTTTTGGCACGATCAATGCTTCATGCCTATCTGCACCACCAGCAAACGGCATGTAACGAGGTTTGACCATGAACAACCTGTTGACCGCGGAAACGCTCAGGAAGCAGAACCTGGCCTTCGTCGGCACCGGTGGCATCAGCGAGGAAAATCGCGCCACCGGGTTCAGACCGGCATTCTACGACCTGATCACGGGCCGGGCCGAGCTCGCCCGTTTCGCCGACGGCCGGCCGGCGCCGATGCATCTGCTGGAAGGGCTGCCCGATGCCTGGGTGGCAGAGCGCGACGCCCAGGGGCGCGTGAGCGCCATCAAGGACTCGGTCATCGCGGGATTCATTCGCGATGGTTTTTTCTACACCCGCGAGCAGGCCGCGGCCGCGGCCCTGCACTGACCAGGAGCAGCTACCATGCGTAAGGACTATCTGGCCTACTTGATGGCGCTGGCCCTGCTGTCACTGCTGAACGGGGCGGCCCGCGCCAGCGACGCTCAGCCGCAGCAGCACGGCATGCACGGCGTCGCCAACAGGTCGACTGCAATCGACAGCAGCTCTCCGGCCGCCCTCATCGAGGAGACCGTCCACCAGCTTCTGGCCCGCTTGAACGCCGGGGACGAGGCCGCCGGAAGGCGCGGCGACGCGCTCTATGCGCTGGTGACCGACATCGTGGTGCCCCATCTCGACATGCCTCGCATTGCGCGCATCGTGTTGGGCAAGCACGCACGCCGGATCGATGCCGTCGCCCTTGATGAATTCACCGGGGAATTCCGCAGGCTGCTGGTGCGCACCTACGCGACCTCGCTCATGGCCTACCAGGGAGGTCGCATCGACGTCAGCCAGCACGCAAAGGCCTCACGTAAAGGCACCGCCACCGTGGATATGAGAATCTATCGCGCCGACGGCGCTCCAATCGAGATCAGCTTCCTGGCTCACAACCGGCGTGGTCCCTGGCTGGTCTACGATATCCGTATCGAGGGCATCAGCCTGGTGAGCAACTACCGGTCGGAGTTCTCCTCCATCCTCCGCAGCAAGGGGGTAGAGGGACTGATCAGGGCGCTGAAGGACCGCAACCGCGCGGCGCAGCTGACGGCCAGCCGCTGAGGCGACGATCGAAGGACGCGCAGACGCTGAGCTGAGCAGCGACATTGCGCGTAGATTTCAGGCTTCCCTTCGTGTGATTTCGTGTTCCTTTGTGGTTACTGAAGGTTGCTTTAGCTCCTGGCGCGGTATTCCTTGGAGCGCAGTCCGTGCTTTTTCAGCAGCGTCTGCAGGTGGGAACGGTTCATGTTCAGCTGACGAGCGAGCTCCGACACCTTGCCGCCGGACTCCTGCAGGCCTCGCTCCAGGAAACGCCTTTCCGCCGCATCGCTGGCCGTCTTCTTGACATCGGCGAGTGACATCGTCTGCGGCTCGCCCTCACCCTCTTCCTGCTTCGCTTCCTTCACGTTCGGACGGATGTTCTCCGGCAGGTGCTCAAAGTCCGCGGTGTCGCCGGCCAGACATGCGATCCGGAAGATAATATTGCGCAGCTCCCTGATATTGCCGGGATAGGCGTAGCTCATCAGAAAGGTGCGCAGACGGCGACTGAGCTTGACCGGCGCACGCTGCAGCTTCTCCGCCGCCTCGTCGCCGAAGTAGTCGATCAGCAGCGGGATCTCGTCCTTGCGCTCACGCAGCGGCGGCAGGGTCACTTGAATCACACCGAGACGGTAGTAGAGATCCTCGCGGAAGCTGCCTTCCCGGCACATTTGCAACAGGTCTTTGTTGGTGGCCGCGACAATGCGCGCATCCACGTCGATGACCTGGTCGGATCCGACACGCTGGATTTCGTTCGACTGCAGCACCCGCAGCAGCTTGACCTGACCCTGCAGGGGTAACTCCCCGATTTCGTCGAGGAAGATGGTCCCGTTGTTGGCGGCCTCAAACTTGCCGCTGCGGTCGGAGCTCGCGCCGGTGAACGCTCCACGCTTGTGCCCGAACAGCTCGGACTCCAGCAGGTTTTCGGGAATGGCGCCGCAGTTCACCGAAATGTACGGCTTGTCGGCGCGGCTGCCGTTGGCGTGTATCACTTTGGCCATCAGCTCCTTTCCGGTGCCGCTCTCACCGTCGATGAGCACCGGCAGATCCGTGGGTGCGGCCTTTTCGGATATCTCCAGGGCATCGAGCAGCTTGGGGCTCTCGCCAAACACACCCTCGAACACGAAGCTGCGATCCATCAGCGCCTTGCGCCGCTGGGCCTCAGTCTGTTTGCGGGTCCGTTGCCCGGCCGCCGTGGCGGTCACGAAGCGCTCCTTGCGCGAAAGCTGCATGACTTCGTCGCGCAGCGCATTGCACTGTCCGAGCAGCTTCTGTATCTGTGGTCGTTCCAGTTTCGACGCCCAGCGAAGCGTCGAGCGCAGAATTTCTATTTTTTCGATCAGGCCACCGTAGGATATCGCGGATTCCGCTTTCGGCTGTATGAGTTTCATCAGGTGCCCGCCATCTGTTTCTTCACCAGTTGGAAATACATGCCCTTCTTGTCCACGAGCTCCCCGTGCCGGCCTTCCTCTACGATGCTGCCGTTGTACAGCACCAGTATCTTGTCGGCGCTCATGATGGTGCTCAGGCGGTGGGCGATGACCACCGCGGTGCGGCCTTTGAGGATCTGCTGCATGTTGTTCAGGATGTTGCTCTCCGAATGCGTGTCCAGCGCCGAGGTGGCTTCGTCGAAAATCAGCAGTCGCGGATTGTGATACAGCGCCCGGGCGATGCACAGCCGCTGCAGCTGCCCGCCCGAGAGGCCCACGCCCCGCTCCCCGACCACCTGCTCGTAGCCCAGTGGCATGTTGGAGATGAAGCCGTGCGCGTCGGCGAGCTTGGCGACCTCAATAATGCGGTTGCGATCCGGATTCTCCTCGCCGCTGGCGATGTTCTCGGCGATCGTTCCGGAGAACAGCAGATTCGACTGCATGACGTAACCAATCTGGGCGCGGTAGTACTCCTTGTCGATGACGTTGATGTCATAGCCGTCGACCGTCAATGCCCCTTCGGTGGGCAGGTAGAAGCCGACCAGCAGCTTGGCCAGCGTGGTCTTGCCCGAGCCGCTCTGACCGACGATGGCGACCAGCTCGCCGGCGCGCATCGAGAAGCTGATGTTCTCCAGCACGTAGGGCGTCTCGTTGCCCCCGTAGCGGAAATACACATTCTGCAGGTCGATGTCGCCCCTGAGATCGGGCAGCAGCACGCGTGAGGCGATTTCATCCGGCTTCTGCTCGGGCTCCATCTCGAGGATATCACCGAGCCGTTCCATGGCCACGCCGGCCTCGTGCACCTGGTTCCATAAGGCCACCAGCCCCATCAGCGGGCTCATCACACTGCCCATCAGCGCGTTGTAGGCGATCAGCTGACCGATGGTGAGCTCCTGCGCCAGCACCAGGTTCGCACCCAGCCAGAGGATGGCGATGGTAATGGCCGCGTTGAACAGCTGACCGGCCATGCCGACAAGGATATTGAAGCGCTGGGCCCGATAGCGTACGTCGAGCGAATGAGCGTACTTCTTCTCCCACTTGAGGCGCATGGGGCGCTCGATGCCCATACCCTTCACCGTCTCGGCTCCGCCGATAATTTCCATCAGCGTGGATTCCGCGTCGGTCGATGCCGTGAACGCGTCCCGCGCATAGGCTTTGAGCTTCGGCGTGACGGCCACCGTCATGATCAGGATCGGAATGACCAGCGCGAGCAGCAGCAGCGTCATCTTGACGCTGTACATGAACAGAATGCTGAAGTAGATGAAAACCATCAGCAGATTGAGCAGCGTGGTGACGGTCGATTCGGTGAGAAAGGCCCGGATGGTCTGGTTTTCCTGGAAACGGGCAAAGATGTCGCCGGTCTTGCGCTTGGCGAAGAACGGAATCGGCAGCGACAGGGCGTGCTTCAGGAAGCCCGACATCATGGAAAAGTCCATGTTCCGTATCATGAAATTGGACAGGAAGGCGCGCATCAGCGAGGTCAGCTGGGTGAACAGGCTGGCCAGGATGAGACCGACGATCAGGATGTGCAGCAACGAGACGTTCTCGTGCACGATCACCTCGTCGAGGATGTGCTGGATGATGATCGGCGGTGCCACGCCGAGCATCTGGATGACGAACGTGGCAATGAACAGGTGCGCCAGTATTTTCTTGTAGGGCTTCAGGTAACCTACGAAGCGAACCCAGGGCGAGCGCTTGGCTGCCAGCTGCACCATGTCGCTGCCGGGGGTGAACAGCAGGCAGGTCCCGGTCCAGCCCTTTTCGAACTCGGCCACGGTCATCCTGCGGAATCCGGGTCCGGGGTCCGCCACCCACACGTGGTGTTTGGACAGGCCGTACACCACGATGTAGTGGTAACCCTCCCAGTGGGCGATGAACGGGAGCTCGAAGCCGAGCAGGGCCTGGTAGGTGCACTGCACGCCGCGGGTGGTGAAGCCGAGCGACTCTCCCACCCGTGCCAGGCTGTCCAGCGTTGCGCCTTCGCGCGTCACGTTGGCGAGCTCGCGCAGCTTGCCCAGCGTCATGGGGATGCTGTAATGGCGGCAGATCATGGCCAGGCAGGCGGCGCCGCAGTCCATCTCTTCGGCCTGCTCCACCAGCCGGAAGCGCTTGATGACGCGCTCGCCCGATTCCGGGCGCGACCAGAGATCCATCAGCACGGGCCGCTTCCTGCGCTCGGAAAGCAGCTTCTGGCGCTCCAGATCGCGCTCGAAGAAGCGAATGCGCTCTTCCAGTACCTCGCGCAGCTTCGGATTGCGCTCCAGGATGAAATGCACGGTGCGCTCGGGGATGACCAGCAGCACCACGTCGGTCTCCGCGATCACGGATGCGGGCTGCTCCTGGCGCAGCAGACAGGCCTTTTCGCCGAAGGTTTCACCCTGGTCAAGGTTGCCCAGCGGATATTCGGTCTTGCCTTCGCTGTGAACCAGTCGCACCCGGCCCTGACGCAGCACGTAGAGCCGCCGGTCGTCGGCGCTGCCCTGCTCGAGGATCGTCCTGCCGGCGCGCACGCGCTTGATGCCGACACTGCGGATGTATTCCTCGATCTCGTTCTTGTCGACCTTGCCGCGCAGCTTGAACAGCCGTGACACGAAGCCGCCCAGGGAGCTGATGGCGACATAGCTCGCGACAAAGGTCTGAGCGTCCCGGTTGCGCTGCAGCACGGCGGCAAAACGCGCGCGCGGGAAAAACAGCAGCTCGGTCTTCGAGGAGGCGCGGACCGAGGACTCGTGAGGATAATCGCGCACCACCGCCATTTCGCCGAACACGTCACCGGCCTTGCGCACCCCCATGCTGATTTCCTT
>JASFKW010000185.1:0-6512 GCA_050118435.1 Gammaproteobacteria bacterium
TGGGGCAATGCCGCTTTCACAATTGTCGGCACCTCAGCGAGCCGGGCTGCGCCGTACAGGCCGCGGTGCGCAGCGGCAGCATCAGTCGGCAACGCCTGGGAAGCTACCAACACCTGGCTGCGGCCATGGAGGCCGGCTGAGACCAGGCGCCGACGCTCAGCCCGGCGGCCAGCGCATCCTGCGGCCGCCGAGCAGGTGAAGGTGGATATGAAACACCGACTGACCACCCTGCTCATTGCAGTTCAGAACGGTCCGGTAGCCCGGTTCTGCAATCCCCTCCCGCTTTGCGACCTCGGTCGCCGCGAGCATCATTTTGCCGATCAGGCCGGCGCTGTCCCGATCCAGCTCGTTGAGGGTTGACACGTGTTCTTTGGGGACCACGAGCACATGCGTCGGCGCCTGTGGATCGATATCCCGGAACGCCAGCACGGCCTCGTCTTCATAGACCTTGTCGGGCTCGATCTCGCCGGACACCATTTTACAGAACAGACAATCGGTCATGATCGCTCCCGGGCGGCACGCCCCTTGTCGGGCTCTGGAGCGGAAGCCTAACGTGCCCGGCGACCGCAGGCAAATGCCCGCCGATGTCACCCCGCCAGACTGAGCCTGCGCGCATCTGCCGGCACGAGCCGGCGGGACCGCCGGCCGCGGGGATGCGGCCGTCGAGCGTACAGTGGTGTATTCACAGCGCGTGCAGCCAGCGCATGTCGGCTGACTCATCCACCCTGCTATCAGGCAAAATCCCGACGGCCTGCGAAGGCGTGCGACAGCGTGCCGCTGTCGATGTATTCGAGCTCTCCGCCCATGGGCACGCCGTGGGCAATGCGCGTGACACGGATGCGATGAGCCTGCGCGA
Organism: Gammaproteobacteria bacterium; assembly: GCA_050118435.1. Classification (GTDB taxonomy): domain Bacteria; phylum Pseudomonadota; class Gammaproteobacteria; order DSM-19610; family DSM-19610; genus Thiogranum. The sequence continues at coordinate 857 of JASFKW010000185.1, forward strand.
GGTCACTGATGTACTGGGCGGTGGCTTCACCCTCGACCGTCGTGCCGGTGGCGAGGATCACCTCCTGCAGCTCGCCGCGTGCGAACCGGACGGCCAGCTGATCGAGCCCCAGCTCTTCGGGGCCGATTCCATCCAGCGGCGACAGATGCCCCATCAACACGAAATAACGGCCGCGGAAATCCGTGGCCTGCTCCAGAACCTCCAGATCCCCGGGCGTCTCCACGATGCACAGCAATGACGCATCGCGGCTGCCACTGGCGCACAGGGCGCAGCGCTCAGTCTCGCACAGCGTGCGGCAATCCCGGCAACGGCCGACCTCCTCCATGGCCTTCGCCAACACCCGCGCGAGCTGACGCCCTCCCTCGCGGTCGCGCTCGAGCAGGTGATACGCCATACGCTGCGCTGTCTTGCTGCCGACGCCGGGCAGACAGCGCAGGGCCTCTATCAGCTGGCGTATCAGCGGTGACACGGCCGCCTCAGAATGGCAGCTTGAAGCCGGCCGGCAGATTCAGGCCCGCCGTCATCCCGGCCATCCGCTCCTGGGTGGCCGACTCCACCTTGTGAGTGGCATCGTTGATAGCCGCCGCCACCAGGTCTTCCAGCATTTCCCTGTCATCGCTCATGAGGCTCGGGTCGATCTCGACCCGACGGGCCTCGTGACGGCCGGTCATGGTCACCTTGACCATCCCGCCGCCCGACTCCCCGGTCACCTCCATGCTGGCGATTTCCTCCTGGGCCTTCTGCATGCTCTCCTGCATCTGCTGGGCCTGCTTCATCAGGTTTCCAAGTCCACCTTTCATCTTGCGTTCACCTCAGGTCAAAGAATTACTGGCTTTCCACGGGGCGGATCGACTCCGGATGCAGGGTCGCATCGAAGGCCTGCTGGATCGCTTTTATATTCGGATCCGACTCGATGGCATGGATCGCGGCCGCCTGACGCATGTCGGCCTCCTGCCGCGCCTGTTGTGCCGGCGTAGCCTCGGCGCCGCCCTCCACCTCGATCTCCAGGCGGACATCGCGCTGCAGGCGCTGCCGCAGCTGCTGCTCCAGGCGCTGCTGACGCTCCTTGCTCAGCAGCTGCTGGTGACCGGGATCGAGCAGCAGATGCCAGCGATCACCATCGGTGCGCCCGATCGCGCAATTCACCGCCAGCTCGCGCAGCACACCCTTCAGCTTCATGGACCCGATCAGCCCAGCCCAGTTCCCCTCCGGTGCCGGCGCGGCGGCGGGCGGTGTCGGCTCCGGTGCCATCCCCGCCTCCTCACGCGCGGCTTGCCGCGGTCCGGCATCCCGGCGCCTGGCCGGGCCGGTCACGCCGGCCGACCGCTTCTCGGAGTCGGGGCGGAACGCCAGCATGCGCAGCAGAACCATCTCCAGCCCGCCGCGAAGGTCGGGAGCCAGTTGCAGGTCACGGCGTCCGATTAAACCGATCTGGTAATACAGCTGGACATCCTCGGCCGGCAGCTGCTGCGCGAGCTCCAGCAGCGCTTCGCGCTCCTCCAGCTGCTCGTCGAGCGCCGCGGGCACAGCCTGGGCGATCGCGATCTGCTGCAGACAGGTGAGCAGCTCGGCGAGCACGCCTTCGTAGTCGGGAGTGCGCTGGGAAAGCCGCTCCACGGCCTCCAGCAGCGCCGCGCCGTCGGCGGCCGCCAGCGCGCGCAGCAACTCCAGGACGTACGCCTGCTCGAGGGTGCCCAGCATGGCCCGCACTTCGGCTTCCCTGACCCGTCCCCCGGCGTAGGCGATGGCCTGATCCAACAGGCTGAGCGCATCGCGCATACTGCCGTCGGCGGCACGCGCCAGCAGGCGCAGCGCGCTTTGCTCGAACGCCACGTCCTCGGTCTGCAGCAGGCGTTCCAGGTACCCGGCAATTGTCGGCAAGGGCAGACGCTTGAGGTTGAACTGCAGACAGCGCGACAACACCGTGGCCGGCAGCTTCTGGGGATCGGTGGTCGCCAGCAGAAACTTGACGTGAGGGGGTGGTTCCTCGAGAGTCTTCAGCAGGGCATTGAAGCTGTGCGTCGACAACATGTGCACCTCGTCGACCAGGTAGACCTTGTAGCGGCCGCGGGTGGGCGCGTACTGCACATTATCCAGCAACTCGCGGGTGTCCTCGACCTTGGTGCGCGATGCCGCATCGACCTCGATCAGGTCAACGAAGCGCCCCTGGTCGATCTCCTGGCAGCTGCTGCACCGCCCGCAGGGCTCGGCGCTGACACCGGCCTCGCAGTTGAGCGACTTGGCGAAGATCCGCGCCACCGTCGTCTTGCCCACGCCCCGCGTGCCCGTAAACAGGTAGGCGTGGTGCAGGCGGTCGTTGTCGAGAGCATTGATCAGGGCCCGCAGCACGTGCTCCTGTCCGACCATCTCGGCGAATTTTCGCGGGCGCCATTTGCGCGCCAGAACCTGGTAACTCATGACTGATCCGGTGAGCTCGAGGGGGCTCGGGTGATTATACAGGCCGTCGCCGACCGATAGGGCGGTGACCCGTGCCAGCCACACCCCGGCGCCCAAGTCCACTGCTGCGGCTGCTCCCTTCCGGGCCTGACCGGGTTCACAGCTTGTTGTCGCGAGGGGACCGGCACGGGCCACCATAAATCGTTTCGGAGCTTCCGACCCGAAGCCCGTAGAGCCCAACAGTCTAACATCATCGGGTCGCTGCAGCCATTCAGCCCACCGCCCGCGGCCATTGCCCACAGCGGCAGGATCCGGCTCCAGGCAACCGCTCGGACTTGGAGCGATCATGCGCGGAGACTATGCTGGTACTCCTGCAATATGATATTTGGAAGACTACTAGGGAGGCGCTGTTCAATGCGTCGATGCGGTAGAGATGCCGTAGAGCTGAGGAAGCCCTGATCAACTGCAATACACCCGTCGTTGCGAGCGATGCAGCCTTTGGCCGCGAGGCCGGAGGGCGTGGCGGGCGGCAATCCGGCCCAGGCGTCCCGAGCCAACCGCGAGGGATCTTTATGAGATCACCACGGACGCTGTGGCGTCCGCGTGACAGGGACGGCTTGGTTAGCGATCCGCGCCGACAATGAATCACCCGAGCGTCCGGCGTTGGTCGCGGAGACCCGAGCCGTCTGTTCCGATGCCCTTCCCCGGTCCCAGAAGCCTGCTGCTGGCGCTGGTGCTGTGCGGCTGCCTGTGGGCGGGTGCGGGCGTGGGCGCCGACCCGCCACGCCTGGAGGTCGAGGTCTCCGGCCTGGAAAAGGACCTGCGCCAAAACGTGCTTGCACTGCTGGCCATGGAGCAGGAGAAAAAATCGCCCGATCTGACGGAAGCGCGGGTCCGGCGGATGCACAGGCAGGCGCCCGGCCAGATCCGTCGGGCGCTGCAGCCGTTCGGCTACTATGAGCCGACGATCGAGTCGCAGATCGAGTCCGTCGGGCGAGGGTGGAAAGCGGTCTACCAGGTGGATCCCGGTGAGCCGGTGAAGGTGGAGACCCTGGACATCGACATCCTCGGAGAAGGTGCGGACGACCCGGTCCTCACCCGGCTGGTCGCCGAATTTCCGTTGCAGCGGGGCGACAGACTGGTCCACAGCCGCTACGAGGACGGCAAGAAACGGCTGCTGCGCGCGGCGCTCAACCGAGGCTACCTCAAGGCCAGCCTCGCCGAGCACAAAGTCCGCGTGTTTCCCGAACGGCACCGGGCCGACATTCACCTGACCCTGGCCAGCGGGATCCGCTATCAGTTCGGCGAAGTGGATTTCAACAATTTCGTCATCAACCGGGATCTGATGGAACGCTATTCGGACATCAAAACCGGCGAGCCCTACGCCACGGAGAGGCTGCTCGAGCTCGAAGGCGCCCTGTACGACAGCGAGTATTTCTCCAGCGTCGAAGTCTCACCGCAGCCCGATCAGACCGAAGGCCGCCAGGTGCCCATCGAGGTCATGACCACCCCCGGCAAGCGCCACCGCTACAGCTTCGGGCTCGGCTACGGCACGGATACCGGCGCGCGCGGCACCGTCGGCTACAAAAACCGCCGCGTCAACCGTCGAGGCCACCGTTTCTTCTCCACGCTGCGCCTGTCCGAGCTGCAGGAAAGCCTCACCACCGGCTACGTGATTCCGTTTCGCAATCCCCGCACCGACCAGTGGGTGATCAGCGCCTCACGCATCAACGACCATCCCGACAGCGACCGCCAGGAGGAAACCTCGCTGTTGGGCCTCAGCCGCCGGGTCAGCCCGCGACCGAACTGGATCGAGACGCTGTATCTTCACTATCGCAAAGACTCCTACCAGGTCGGGCCGGACAAGGGGCAGACGCTGCAGCTGGTGCCGGGCGGCATCCTGGAGCGGTTCGAAGGCCGGGTGACGGGCTACCAGCGCACGGGGAGCCGCTATTCCCTGGAACTGCGCGGTGGGCACGAGAGTCTGATATCTGACGTCTCCTTTCTGCAGCCGATACTCGGCGCCAAGCTGATCGAATCCCTGACCCGCAACACCCGGGTGCTGCTGCGCGGCGAGGTGGCCGCGACGCTCATCGACGAGCTCGACGAGCTGCCGCTGGCTCTGCGCTACTACGCCGGCGGCGACAACAGCGTGCGCGGCTATGGCTACCAGCGCCTCAGCCCGCGCAACGACGAGGGGGACGTTGTCGGCGGCAAGCAGAAGCTGGTGGGCAGCATTGAGCTCGACTACCGGTTTCGCGACAACTGGGGCGCCGCCGTCTTCTTCGACACCGGCAACGCCTTCGACGACTGGAGTGAGATCGGCCTGGAGCAGGGCGTGGGTGTCGGCATCCGCTGGTACTCGCCGGTGGGGCCGCTGCGCATCGACCTCGCCAAAGGCATCAGCCGCCCCGACAGCGATCTGCGCCTGCACCTCGTGTTCGGGCCGGAGCTGTGACCACGCTGCGCCGCCTGCTGGCCGCCCTGCTGACCGTGTTCCTGCTCGGCGTGGCACTGGCCGCCTCTGCGGTTTTCACCGAAACCGGAACCCGCTGGACGCTCGCCGTGCTGCAGGCAACCCTGCCCGCCACCCTGGAGGTCGGCTCGCTCGAAGGGCGGTTCGCCGGACCGTTGGCCGTCACCGACCTCAGCTATCGCGAGGCCGGTTTTCAGCTCGGCATCTCGCGCGCCGTCCTCGACTGGCAACCGGCGCGCCTGCTCTGGCGCGAGCTGAAGGTCTCTCTGCTGGAGTTCGAGAGGGTCGAGGTGGTGACGGCGCCGGCCGCCGACCACGCGCCGCCGCCCGCGCCCGGGCCGGTGACACTCCCCGACATCCGCCTGCCCCTGGCCATCGACGTCGCCCAGGCGGGCCTGAAGGATCTGAGCATCCGGAGCGCCGGAGGAGCCGAGCTGTTCAGGGCCCGGGATATCGACACCGCACTGCGCTTCGATGGCCGGACGCTGTCGGTGCAGCGGCTGCAGGCCAGCGGCGCAGGCCTGTCGCTGTCCCTGGAAGGCGAGCTGACCCCCGCCGGGGACTATCCGCTGTCGGCTGACGCCGGCTATACACTGCAGCGCGAGGGATTCCCCGAGGTGAGCGGGGAGCTGACCGCCAGGGGCGACCTGCAACGCCTGCAGCTCGAGCACCGCACCCGGACACCGGTCGACACCCGCCTGAAGGCGTCCCTCGGCGCGCTCCAGGACGCGCCGACCTGGAAGGCGCGCCTGGAGGTCGAGCCGCTCGACGCCCGGGCCATCG
>JASFKW010000186.1:0-6393 GCA_050118435.1 Gammaproteobacteria bacterium
ATCTGATTTGAATCTGTTTTGGGACCCACCGTCCAGCTGTTAAGCCACTAGGCACTGGTCTTGCGATAGATTAAGAGAAGGTACATTCAATTCCTTCGACTCTATCTCGAATATCGATAAACGTCAAAGGCCTTAAACGTCAAAAGCCTTGGCAGGTACAGAGACGCATAGTAACCGTAAAATTGTCCGATCCGCCCGGCGAAGCTCGAGCGGTGGCCAGCCGCGAGGACGGGTAGGAAAACGCGCTGGCTGCGACTCTCGGTCCGCAGCGTATTTTGCCGGATCGTAGATTCCCGCTCGGAGCCCCTGTCTACGATTAGGCGACACCGAAAGACTCCCAGCATTACGGGTGCACTTACGGTCTTCCCTGGAAGTCGCCGTGGCGGAATTTTGTCGCTCGGCAGTCTCGCATAGCCCACCGCTGATGCGATGTTGTATCACAGCAACTCGATAAATAACTAAAAATCAGCCTATTGTGCAAAAGAGACCGAAGCGGTGACCCCTTCTGGCAACAAAAATCGGGGGGGCTGTTTCGTCGCGTTTTGTTCCGGGTTGGTCGCCTTTCACGAATTTCACCTATATATCAGATAATTACATCCATTGGCATAGTTATTGATGAAGGCCCGTCAGGCGCATTCCAAATCAAGAAATATGCGCTACGCGAGCACTCAGGCCACGTGTGCCGGTGCCGGTCCATTTTTTCGGGCTACTTACTGACAGGTAGCCGATTTAGGATGACGGGAAATTCTTATGCACTTTTTCTTGTCGGCTGCGAAGCTGAAACGGTTTTTCTTGTTCGCTGTTCCCTTTTTCTTCCAATTAGCTTCCCCCGCCCATGCTGCGCCGGGCCTTGCGACCCCCATCCGGATCAACGCGGGCGGAGACAGCTACACCGATGTCAACGGCAATTTGTGGTTGGCCGACAGCGGCTATAACACCGGTCGGTTGGCGAGCGTCAGCAGCAAGACGATTGCCGGAACGGCCGACGATCGTCTCTATCAGACGGCACGGTGGGACGAGGGATCAGGTCCGGAGCTGAAATACAGTTTTGCGGTGCCAAGCGGAAGCTACAGAGTCAGGCTGCATTTTGCCGAGACGTGGCGTGGTGCGCTCAGCGTTGGGAAACGGGTGTTCGACATCGACATCGAGGGTCGGCGGGCAACTGATAACCTGGACGTATTCGAGGAAGTCGGCGGCTACACCGCGCTGGTCAAGACCTACAACGTGACGGTCGAAGATGGCCAGTTGGACATCGAGCTGATCCACAATGTGGAGAACCCGTCCATCAATGCCATCGAGATCATCGGGGACGATGCGTCGAATGTAGAGCCAGAGAGTGTGCCGGAGTCGGGAGGTAGCAGCCAAGTCATCCGGATCAACGCGGGCGGAGACGGCTACACCGATGTCAACGGTAATCTGTGGTTGAGTGACAGCGGTTATAACACCGGTAGGTTGGCGAGCGTCAGCAGCAAGTCGATTGCGGCAACGGCGGACGATTATCTCTATCAGACGGCGCGGTGGGACGAGGGATCAGGTCCGGAGCTGAAATACAGCTTTGCGGTGGCGAGCGGAAGCTACAGGGTCAGGCTGCATTTTGCCGAGACGTGGCGTGGTGCGCTCAGCGTTGGGAAACGGGTGTTCGACATCGATATCGAGGGTCGGCGCGTAACTGATAACCTGGACGTATTCAAGGAAGTCGGCGGCTACACCGCGCTGGTCAAGACCTACAACGTGACGGTCGGTGATGGCCGGCTCGACATCGAGTTGATCCACGATGTGGAGAACCCGTCCATCACCGCCATCGAGATCATCGGGGACGGGGTGACGGACTCGACTGCGAGCACATCGACTACAGCCGATACTGGCACCACGAATCTCACGAGTGACGGCACCACAGGCTCGACCGACACCACCGGCTCGCAGACGGGGACAGGCGATGCGGAACTGAGCTGGGTTGCCCCCACAACCAGGAGCAACGGCGACCCGCTGCAGTTATGGGAAATCGCGGGTTATACCCTGCTTTACGGTACCAACCGGGGTGAGTATGACAATGCAATCAGAGTCAACGATGCCTACACCAACTCGATAACAGTTTCCGACTTACCTTCGGGCACCTATTACTTCGTCGTTACCACACGCGATGTCCAGGGTTTGGAGAGCGCGTACTCGGGCGTGGCAAGACGGGTGGTACCTTAAAAAGAGCGGGTCCAAATAAGCGCCACGGAGGGCGCTTTCCGCATGTCCTCATAATGATGTCGCCTCAGGTGCGCACATTGCCTGACCAGCGGGATCTGTCAACAGTGCGCCACGGCCAGGACCACATCGATGTCCTCAGGACAGGAGTACAGCGATGTGAATATCCGATCCCATCGAAGCTTCTGGCGCTCCCGGCTGTCTGAGAGGTACGCCGTGATCGTGGTAGCCTGCCAGCGCCTTACGACGGTCTCGTCCGAATGAGCCGCAGCGGCGAGCAAGCGATTCCGCCCCCCAGTCACCCGAGCGCTTCACAACAGGTCGGGCATCCTCGCAGGCTCCTGAAGAAGACGCTTGCCGATCGTCGCCAATCCGACCGGCGCTGGACCAGTCCATTCTCAAAGATTAAGATGCGCACACCACATCAGCACGGGAACGGAAGTGGCTGAAAACAAGATTCTCGTCACCGGGGGCGCCGGCTATATCGGCAGCCATGTGGTCCGACTGCTGACGGGCGCAGGCAGGGCCGTCGTGGTATTGGATAATCTGTCGACCGGTTTTGCAGATGCAGTCCTGGGTGCCGAGCTGGTGGTCGGGGACACCGGCAACCGCGAGCTCGTCGACGAGGTGCTCCGCAAACATGCCGTGGACACCGTGATGCACTTCGCCGCCCACACCATTGTGCCCGAATCGGTGAGCGATCCGTTAAAGTATTACGGCAACAACACCTGCTCGACGCGCAACCTTCTGGAATGCTGCTCACGGGCCGGTGTCGAGCATTTCATCTTTTCCTCCACGGCGGCAGTGTACGGCATCCCCGAAGGGACTTACTGCACCGAAGACAGCCCGCTGGCACCGATCAATCCCTACGGGACCTCAAAGCTGATGAGCGAAATGATGCTGCGCGACCTGGGCGCCGCCAACGGTCTGCGCCACGTGATACTGAGGTACTTCAATGTGGCGGGCTCGGATCCTGACGGCCGCATCGGCCAGTCCACCGCAAAAGCCACCCTATTGATCAAGGTCGCGGCGGAAGTCGCCGTGGGGAAACGCGAGCGGCTCTATGTGTTCGGGACTGACTACCCCACACCCGACGGCACCGGCGTCCGCGACTACATTCATGTCGACGATCTGGCCGACGCGCACATCAGGGCATTGGACTACCTCGGCAACGGCGGCGAGTCGGTAACGCTCAACTGCGGCTACGGTCACGGCTACAGCGTAAGAGAGGTTATCGATGCCGTAAATCGCGTGAACGGCCGCCCGATCAACGTCCAGGAAGAACCGCGGCGTCCCGGCGATCCGCCGGCCCTCGTTGCCAGGGCCGACAAGGCCAGAGCGGTGCTCGGCTGGAAGCCCCGTTATGACGACCTCGACTTCATTGTCAAAACCTCGCTGGACTGGGAACGCAAGCTGGCCGCGCGAACGACATAGGGGTTGACCATCTCACCAACCCGCCCCGCTACACCAAGCGTAGGTTGGGCTGAGCGCAGCGATGCCCAACGTCGGCGCTGATTCGAGCCCGATAAAGCTTCCATGTTGGGCATTGCTGCGCTCAGCCCAACCTACCAAGCTCGAGAACGCCTTCAGGCAGAGACCTGTACCTTGTGCGAGCGCCTCGCGCGTACCGCCGCGGCGAGCTTCTCCAGCAGGGGAACGGTATCCTCCCAGCCGAGACAGGCATCCGTAATGCTCTGACCGAATGCGAGCTGCGCGCCCGGGGTGCAGTCCTGCCGGCCTTCCTTCAAGTGGCTTTCGATCATGACGCCCATGATCCGTTCGTCGCCGGCGGCAATCTGCCCCGCCACGTCATCGCCCACCAGCAATTGGCGGCGGAATTCCTTGGCGCTGTTGCCGTGGCTGAAATCGATCATCAGCCGCGCCGGCAGCCCGGCTCTCTCCAGGGCGGCGGCTGCCTCGGCGACACTCGCCGCATCGTAGTTGGGCCGCGTCCCACCGCGCAGGATGATGTGGCAGTCCTCGTTGCCGGCGGTCGAGAAGATCGCCGAGCGGCCCGCCTTGGTCAGCGACAGAAAGCTGTGCGGCTGCGACGCCGAGCGTATCGCGTCAATGGCCACCCTGAGCGAGCCGTCGGTGCCGTTCTTGAACCCAACCGCGCAGGACAATCCCGAGGCCAGCTCGCGGTGCACCTGGCTCTCGGTGGTACGCGCACCGATGGCGCCCCAGCTGATGAGATCCGAGACATACTGCGGCGACATCAGATCCAGGTATTCGGTCGCCGCAGGAACCCCCGCGTCATTGATATCGAGCAGCAGCTTGCGCGCCATCCGCAGACCCTTGTTGATCAGGAAGCTGCCGTCGAGATCCGGGTCGTTGATCAGCCCCTTCCAGCCCACCGTGGTGCGTGGCTTTTCGAAGTACACCCGCATGACAATGAGCAAGTCGTCGGCGAGCCGCTCCCGGACTTCCTTGAGGCGCCGCGCGTATTCCAGCGCAGCCTCGGGGTCGTGAATGGAACAGGGGCCGGCGATCACCAGCAGGCGGTCATCCTGTCCCTGCAGCAGTCGGTGAATCGCCTGGCGGGTCTTGTGGGTGGTCTCGGCGGCGCGCTCGGTGACCGGGTACTGCGCCTGCAGCTCCGCATAGGGAACCACCTCGCGAACGTCCACAATTCTCAGATCATCGGTTTGATATGGCATGGCCAGACTGACTCGGCTGCTCGATCAAAGCCCCCGCGACGTTCCCGATCAACAAACACAGAAACCGTCATTCGACCGGAGCGGCACCCGGCTGAAAAACCCGCGATCACGATCTGCTGATGAACGAGCGCACGCCGGGGCATCTGTTCCGGAGTGCGCATGAGTCCCGTCGAGGCCTGCCCGCGGTTCCGGTTGGAATTGGTCGGGGCGAGAGGATTTGAACCTCCGACCACCTGCACCCCATTCCGTAAGTTGCATTATAACTACTTGTATTTACTGTAATCAATCGGGGCGCCCGTTGCACCAGTTGCAGGACAACGCGTAACGGCGCATAACAGGTTCCGCGAAAGTCCCGCAAATAGGATACGTATTCTATCTTGGATCGTTTTTCAGAACTACAAGCACTTCCTGAAGGAGTCGAACCAACGCACTTTGGGTTATGAGACAGCCTTTGCAGCTACCGATCTTTTGAAATCAAGCACTTGTTTGAAGGCGCCCGTCGCTCACGTCGCACCACAATGCTGGACAATGCATCACTCATCCTGTCAAAAGTCACGCACGGGCTTCAACGAGATGCCTGCGGCTGATCTATGCGTGACTAAGAATTCGCCATGCACACGCTCGCACCCGCCAGTAACGCCAACAGCTAAGTCAACAGCAGTTTCAGCGCCGCGGCCCACGACGCAGCCTGAATCGCCAGGCCCGCCACGATCAGACCCAGGCCCACATTATCGGCCTTGGTCAAGGCATGTAGCCGCGGATAGACATCGGGAAAGCGCAGCAGACCGAAGGTGCCGGCAAGGAAGAACACGTTGCCCAACGATCAGCAGTGCCGCGGTCAGGTATTCACCGGGCGTCATCGCTACCCTCCGGCTCCGTCCAGGTACGACGCACGAACGCCACCGCCGTTACCGCTGCCAGCAGCGAGAAGACCAGCCCCACATCGCGCAGCGCCGCGCTACCCGTCACCTCGGCCAGCAACAACAGGATCGCCACCGCGGTAGTGCCGAACAGCTGTCCGCCAGCATGCGATCAGCGGCTGTCGGACCTCGCAACACCCGCCACATGCCCGCGCCGAGGTTCAGCAACAGAAATAACGCCAATGCTGCGTAAAGACCCTGCATACGCGATCAATCTTCCAACGTTACTGGCGTCTCGAAGCCCGGTGGCTTGATCGCCAGCACCGAACAAGTGATCTGCTCCAGAATGGTCTCCGCGGTATTGCCCATGATGAACCCACGGACGCCAGTGCGCGCCACCGTCCCCATGACGATGCAGTCGACCTGCAGACGTTTGGCCAGCGCCGGAATCTCCTTGCGCGCCGATCCCTTCAGCAGATGTCGTTGGAGTTTTATGTAATCCATAGCGTCCTGCCCCAGTTTCGCGCCCGTCTCTTGCATCACCGTATCCAGAAGCTGGGCGTGACGCCGCCGTACCTCTTCGACATAGGCGTTAACCTCGTCTTCCGGCTGGCTCATGAATGCCCCGTGGCGCATGGCGCTCTCGCTGATCGCCTCCCAGGCATGTACGACGTGCAATT
>JASFKW010000187.1:0-6365 GCA_050118435.1 Gammaproteobacteria bacterium
CGGCCGCTGCTCCAAATCTTTCTTGTGGGCCAACAACAGCTGCTCGATGTCGTTCAGCGACCGGCGATGCAACCGCTATATCAGCGCCTGATTGCGGCTTGTCAGCTCGAGCCGTTGAGTCTCGACGAGACACGTGCCTACATACACTATCGTCTGAATCGCGCTGGCTGGAATGGAGATGCTGCGTTCGACGAACGCAGCTATCGTATGATCCATCGCTTCGCCGATGGATTCCCCCGCCAGATCAACAAGACCTGCAGCCGCCTTCTGCTGTATGGCAGCACCGAGAAGAAACGCCGACTTGATTGTTTCGACTGCCTGGAGGTGCTGAAACATTTGTTCGAGGAACTCCCCAATTCCTGCATCGAAAGCAGTTATCAGGCGTGTGTTGAAATGCTGAACACCTCGGGCGGCGTCCGCCCCTCAAGCGGCGATGCTGGACAGCTCACAGCCGACGCATCGTCGCCAGTGGCCGGGCGGGAACCGCCGTCGTCGGCCGATCTGAAGGCGACACCTGAGCCTCAATCCGGACAATCAGACTCTGACGAGCGTCAGGGAGTGGCTTCGATAGAACAGATCGTGGCGCCGCCGCCGGTTGCCGGTGGCCCGGACGGCGCAACAGCGAATTCGTTCACCGAGCCTGCCAAGGCGATGCCCGCCGAGCAAACTGCGCTTGGCGCCGGCAGTGATTTCGAAGCCGTTGCGGCACCCGGCATCGCCGCTGTTGAACCGGTGAGAGACCGCCGGGCCGGAAGGCGCCTGTTGCGACACCGGACCACGCCCGAAGTCTTGCAAATGCGGACGGAGAGTAAGTAAACGCCCGATTTCAACGGATCTTGATCCGTTCGTGCAGCCGAGCCGAAGGACAGGGAAGGGTCGTTACCCGAGCTTCAGGGAAATCCCATATAGGCGTTTCCACGTGGGCGTCAGGTGCTCGCCGTCATTGCAGCGCGAGTCATTTTTACTGCAGCCGCGTTCGGTCAGGAGCCCGCCCTTCAATGCCCCTTCGAGCCAGATGCCCGGCGACCTCGAGCATGGGCATAACCGGCTAGAAATTAATAGAATTGTAGGTTCGGCAGCGATCTCTGGCGACTTTATCGATGTCCCTTGATGACCGCAGCGAAATAAGGGTTGAATTCAGCGACGCGGGCGTCGTGGTCTATACTTCCGCGAGAGCAAAGTCGGAGGGGGTGGCGCTCGATGGCAATGGAGGCGAAAAAGCGCAAAGCTTGGAGGGTCGCAGGCCGTTCTCAGTCGGGGCGAGCCGATGCGGTGTTTATCGTGCTCATTCTGGCCGTCGCCGTGGCGGGCTTTGTGCTTTTTATCAAGACCAACCCTCGGGCGTCCAGCGCGGCTGCCGCGCCTTCACCAGCTGGCATCTCCTTGTCCAACCGCATTGCCGACGTCGAGCGGATGCCGACGCCGGAGCGCACCAGAAAGCTCGCCCGCATTGTGACTCGCAGAGCAGAGCCGTGTGCTGCGACCGACGCAATATACAAGGGAAAGGATGCGGATGGGTCGGCATACTACGCGCTGACATGCGCCAACGGGACCAGCTGGATGGTTCTGCTAGTGAACAACTATGAGGGCACCAATCTGGTAACGAGCTGCAGGACCATGGAGGAGGTCGGTGCCGATTGTTTTGAGGTGTGGGAGTAGCCGACCGCCCCGGGGGTGAACAAAGCGCCTGCGGTCCGATAAAGGCTGGCGGCGGATTTGACTGAATGCTTTCGCGACAATCCCGCCAGAGCCATCGCTGCAACTGCGAGAAGCGCAGCTACTACGAATATTTCGCTCATGTACCCGCGCATTCTATGCGCGAAGGGTTCTTTCACTCGCACGAACAGGCGAGCGTGCTCGGAATCTTTACTCGCGCGGGTTGCTTCCACCTCCAGATGGGACAGACCCGCGTACGCCGCATGTTGAAGCGAGAGAACTAGGACGCAAGCCGCTGCGCCTCGTCCAACACCAGCTGGCTAAATGCCTGAGCCGCGGGGCTCATGCGTTTCCCTTCACGCTGCACCAGGTACCATTGCCGTTCCAGCGGAAAACCCCGTATATCCAGCACACACAGCTGGCCGGATGCCAGTTCCGCCTGAACCGTGTGCAATGACACGACCCCCAGGCCGAGCCCTGCTTCGACCGCCTGCTTGATCGCCTCGTTCTTGTTCATTTCCATGGCCGCTTTGAAAGTCAGCCCCTGTTCCGCGAAAAATTTTTCCAGTGCGCTTCGGGTTCCGGAACCCTGCTCACGGCCAACCAGCGGTTCTTCGAGAAAACGTTCGAGAGGGACCTGAGGCAGCCCGGCCAGCGGATGATTGGTCGCGGCGATGACCACAAGCGGGTTCTCCATGAAGGGCCGGGCGGCCAGGTCGAGTCCTTCCGGCGGCCGCCCCATCAGCGCGAGGTCGACGGTGTTTCCCGCCAGGTGCTGCAACAGCGTTTCCCGGTTGACCACGTTGAGGCTGATGCGCACGTCCGGATGCAGCGCGCGGAACAGGGCCATCAGCCGGGCCGCGAAAACGCTGGCGGTACTGGCTGCCGACACTGTCAGCGTTCCGCCCTTCAGGCCCCGCAGGTCCGCCAGCGCCTGCTCCAGGTTGGCGAGCTCGCGCCCGACGGCGTGCCCTGTCCGCAGTGTCTCCCGCCCGGCTTCGGTCAGGTGGATGTGCTTGCCCATGTGCTCGAACAGGGGCAGACCGAGAGATCCCTCCAACTGCTTGATTTGCATGGAGACAGCAGGCTGGGAAAGGTGGAGCTCGTTACTGGCACGGGAAAAGCTGCCGCAGCGTGCTACCGCTTCCAGGGTTTCCAGCTGGCGTAGGGTAGGCTTAATCATCAGAAGATATTTGAGATAATCTAAGAAATACTTAATATAACTTATAGACCATGTAATTTATAGTGCTATCAGCATCCAGCGACCGTCATGTCGCTGGCCCAGCATTCAATCATCTGGAGAAGTTACATGGCCCACGATCAATCCAGCCGCTATGCCAATCTCGAACTTACGGAAGCCGATCTCATCGCCGGCGGCCGCCACATCCTGGTGGCTTACAGAATGAAGCCCAAGGCGGGTTACGGCTACCTCGCCACGGCCGCCCACTTCGCCGCCGAATCTTCCACCGGCACCAACGTCGAGGTCTGCACCACCGACGATTTCACCAAAGGTGTGGACGCGCTCGTCTACCACATCGACGAGAAGAAGGAGGACATGCGCATCGCCTATCCGCTGGCACTGTTCGATCGCAACGTCACCGACGGTCGCTTCATGATGGTGTCGTTGCTGACGCTCACCGTCGGCAACAACCAGGGCATGGGCGACGTGGAGTACGCCAAGATGATCGACTTCTACGTCCCCGAGCGCGCCATCCAGATGTTCGACGGTCCCTCCAGGGACATCTCCGACCTGTGGCGCATCCTCGGCCGCCCGGTGAGGGACGGCGGTTACATCGCCGGCACCATCATCAAGCCCAAGCTGGGCTTGCGTCCCGAGCCCTTCGCCCGAGCCGCCTATGAGTTCTGGCTCGGCGGCGACTTCATCAAGAACGACGAGCCGCAGGGCAACCAGGTGTTCGCGCCGCTCAAGAAGACCCTGCCGCTGGTCTACGACGCCATGAAGCGAGCCCAGGATGAAACGGGCGAAGCCAAGCTGTTTTCCCTGAACATCACCGCTGACGACCATTTCGAAATGTGCGCGCGCGCCGATTTCGCCCTGGAGACCTTCGGCCCCGACGCCGACAAGCTCGCCTTCCTGGTGGACGGTTACGTGGGCGGCCCCGGCATGGTGACCTCTGCACGCCGTCAGTACCCCGGGCAGTACCTGCACTACCACCGCGCAGGCCATGGCGCGGTGACGTCCCCGAGCTCAAGGCGCGGCTACACCGCCTTCGTGCTGGCCAAGATGTCCCGCCTGCAGGGCGCTTCCGGCATTCATGTCGGCACCATGGGCTACGGCAAGATGGAAGGGGAGGCCGACGACAAGGTCATCGCCTACATGATCGAGCGCGACGAATGCCAGGGCCCGGTCTATTGCCAGGAATGGTACGGCATGAAGCCCACCACGCCGATCATCTCCGGCGGCATGAATGCACTGCGCCTGCCGGGCTTCTTCGAGAACCTGGGCCACGGTAATGTGATCAATACCGCGGGCGGCGGCGCCTACGGTCACATCGACTCACCGGCCGCCGGTGCCAGGTCGCTGCGCCAGGCCTACGAGTGCTGGAAAGCGGGCGCCGATCCGTTGCAATACGCCAGGGAGCACAAGGAATTCGCGCGTGCCTTCGAATCATTCCCCGGCGATGCGGATATGCTGTTTCCCGGCTGGCGCGCGAAGCTGGGTGTAAAGGCCGCGTAACAGCCTTAACTGAATCCTGGCAAAAGGCGGAAGCGGAACGGGACAGTTCGAGTCTGCGCAATATTGCGTCGGTGGGAAATACAGCAAGCGATTGAATACAAGCCAATTCAATTAGCCGTGTCGGCGTAGATGGCAGACGAAGCCAGCCGCGCTTCCAAATATCGGGCCCGGGTGATCGTGATCGCCCGGGCGGCCTTGCCGTTTGCGTCCCGGAAACGGGTGGTGCGCGGGCCAGACCGTTCAAGGTGTCCGTTCCGCTCAAGCGCTGCTCCTCGCCACTTGATCCGAATAGTGTGAATTTTGCATTGCGTTCGGATTCCCGATCTCACAATATACCCAGCAGATAGAAGCTGGCTTTGGTGCTCGTTGCGTCGGCGTGTCAGACAATCTGCACAGCAGAGCCACAATGAACAATAGCTCTTGCATATCTAAACACTGGGGTGCGAACGACCCAGAAAATCATAGAAACCCGCCGCCGCGCCGAATCCATCACGCCGATTGCGAAGCCTAAGAAGCGCAAGAGTGCGCCGGAGCAGACGTCCCTGCTGTTCGACGAAGGCAAAGGCCTGTCGAGCGAGGCGCAGCAGTGTCATCTACCGCTGTCATCAATGGCATCCGCCAGCAAGTGGACCGGTGGCGGACCCTGCCGAACCCGAGCCAATGGCAAGTTACGCCGGAGACGGCCCGCCTGCTCCAGCACTGGCGGCACCACAAGTTTGGCGGCATTCGCCCGTTCTTCTGCCGGATCGAGGCCGTCGAGATGGCCATCTGGCTTACAAAGGTGGCTCCCAAGGCCGGCGACACGGGCAAGCGCTTCCTCGATCACCTCGCCGATGCCAACAGCAATGCCGACCCGGAGCTGATGCGCCTGGCGCTGAAACGCGCAACCGGAGCTGGCAAGACCACCGTCATGGCGATGCTGATCGTCTGGCAGACCATCAATGCGGTCCGCCATCCCCAGAGCAAGCGTTTCACGCGTGGCTTCCTGGTGGTGGCACCGGGCCTGGCCATCCGCGACCGCCTGCGCATGCTGCAGCCCAACGATCCGGCCAGTTACTACCATATCCGCGAACTGGTCCCGGGCGACATGATCCCCGACCTCGAAAGGCGAAGATCGTCATCACTAATTATCATGCCTTCAGGCTCCGCGAGCGCATCGATCTGTCCAAGGGCGGACGCGCACTGCTCCAGGGCACGGCGCCCCGCTGAACACGCTCGACATGGAGGGGCAAATGCTGCAGCGGGCGATGCCCGAGCTTATGGGCATGAAGAGTACTCTGGTGATCAACGACGAAGCGCACCACTGCTACCGGGAGAAACCAGGGGAGACGCTCGAAGGCGACCTCAAGGAAGATGAACGAAAGGAGGCGGCGCGTCTGTGGATGTCCGGCCTGGAGGCCGTCAACTGCAAGCTCGGCGTTGCGCGCGATGCTTGGATCGGGCTGTTGGGGGGCGCCGCACTTTGTCTGAAAGTTAGTTTTGCAACGTCCAACAAAGCAGGCGCGCAGGCGCTGCGAGGTGAGCGCAAGAATTACTCCCTAAAAAAATAAAGTCCGACAAAACAGTTGGTTATGAGATTCTTCAGTTGCCAAGACGTGACCTGGCACAGCGACTGCAACACCGGGGTCGTGGACCTGAAACAAGCCCGGCAACCTTGAAACCGACGTCGGGCTTTGTGATCTCAGCCCGACCGACTGATGACTGAAACTTAACTTGGGAGAACCTGACCATGATGATCAAAGACCTGGAAATGAAGAAGGACCTGGCGAGCGAAGAGCTTTCCGACGTGCGCGGCGGCGCCAACATTATCAAGCAGGGCGGCCAGTACGCCCCCGTGGCGGTGCAGGGCGAGGGCTTCTTCAGCTCCCAGACCGTCACCAACGGTGCGGTGAATGCTCCTTTCGCACAGCTGAGCGACAACGACCTCAAGCTGGACCTGGAGAACAACACCGCCAACGTGCTGGCCTCGGCCTTCACGAAGGTCCGTCAGTAAGACCGGTGAGGGGTTGCC
>JASFKW010000188.1:0-6362 GCA_050118435.1 Gammaproteobacteria bacterium
CTGCAGGGCGAAGTCCGGCAGATCCGGCGCTTCGGGCCGATCTGGCGTCTCGGACACCTGCTGTTTGCAATCAGCGTCATGGTGCTGATCCTCACCGGCATGACCGTGTTCTACTCTTATACCGCCTGGGCGCCGGTGGTTGTCGACGCCTTTGGGGGGCCGCAGGCGACCGGCCTCATTCATCGCATCAGTGCTGCGATCATGCTGGGTATTTTCTTCCTGCATCTGATCGGTGTTGGGGCCAACATCGCCCGCCAGGGCAAGCGCTTCCGCTGGTTCGGCCCCGACTCGCTGGTGCCCAACTGGAAGGATTTCAAGGATGCCTGGGGTATGTTCAAGTGGTTTGTGAACAAGGGGCCCAAGCCGGTGTTCGACCGCTGGACGTACTGGGAGAAGTTCGACTATTGGGCGGTGTTCTGGGGCATGGCGGTGATCGGCAGCAGCGGCCTGATGCTGGCCTTCCCGGACGTAACCGCCTCCATCTTCCCCGGCTGGGTGTTCAACGTGGTCATGCTGGTGCACGGCGACGAGGCGTTCCTTGCGGCGGTGTTCCTGTTCACGGTGCATTTCTTCAACAACCACTTCCGGCCCGACAAGCTGCCGCCGCCGGACATCGTGATGTTCACCGGCGTTCAGTCCCTCGAGGAGTTCAAGCGCGACCACTGGCTGCAGTACCAGCGGCTGGTCGAACGCGGGCAGCTCGAGAAGTATCTGGTGCACCCGCCATCCAAGCCGATGACGCTCGGCTCCAAGCTCCTCGGCCTGGTGCTCATCACCTGCGGTCTGGGATTGCTGATCATCGTGGCGATCGGTTTCTTTGGCGGATACACGCCGACCCCGGCCATCCGTTAGCGATGAGCGTCCACGACCGGAGAGGGCCCCGGAGCGCACCGACGGGCGTCCGGTGATGGGGCGTACCATCATCGGGTGGCGAGAATGGGTTTCCCTGCCCGATCTCGGCATCGAGCGGATCAAGGCGAAGATCGACACCGGCGCGCGCACCTCGGCGCTGCACGCCTTTCAGGTGCGACGCGCGCGGGTCGAAGGCGTCGACGGCCTGCGGATCGGCGTGCACCCGCTGCAGCGGCGCAGCGATATCGAGCACTTCTTTTTTGCGCCGATTGTCGGTGAGCGCTGGGTGACGGATTCGGGAGGCCACCGCGAGAAGCGTTATGTCATCGAAACGCGGTTGTTTATGAATGGCTTCAGCTGGCCCATCGAGCTGACCCTCACCAACCGGGACAGCATGCGTTTCCGACTTCTGCTGGGCAGAACGGCCATGCACGAGCGGGTCATGATTCAGCCGGACAAGTCTTATCTGCTCGGCAGGCTCGGGACGCCGCACAGCTGATATGCTACCGTTGTGTCGGACAGGCTCACGGCTCAGGCGCGAGTGCTTCGGCGCTCCAGACTTCGATCCAGGCAGATGATGAAAATCGGCATCCTATCGCGAAAAGCATCACTCTATTCCACCCGGCGCCTGGTCGAGGCCGCCAGACAGCGCGGCCACCAGGCGCGCGTGATCGACACGGCGCGCTGCTACATGAATATCGCGTCGCACAAGCCTGCCGTTCACTACAAAGGCGAAAACCTGGTGGACCTCGACGCCATTGTGCCGCGCATCGGCGCCTCGCTGACCTTTTACGGTACGGCGGTGGTGCGCCAGTTCGAAATGATGGGTGTGTCTTCCCTGAATGAGTCGGTGGCCATCACCCGGGCGCGCGACAAGCTGCGCTCGCTGCAGCTGCTGGCGCGCAAAGGGATCGGTCTGCCGGTCACCGGCTTTGCTCATTCGCCGGACGACATCGAAGACTTGATCCGGATGGTCGGGGGGGCTCCGCTGGTGATCAAGCTGCTGGAGGGAACCCAGGGGATCGGCGTGGTACTGGCGGAAACCAAGAAGGCGGCGGAAAGCGTGGTGCAGGCGTTCTTCGGCCTGCGCGTCAACATCATGATCCAGGAGTACATCCAGGAGGCCGGTGGCGCCGACATCCGTTGCTTCGTCATCGGCGACCGTGTGGTTGCCGCCATGCGACGTCAGGCCAAGGAGGGTGAATTTCGCTCCAATCTGCACCGCGGCGGCAACGCCACGCTGATCAGGATCACACCTGAGGAGCGTTCCACGGCGGTGCGCGCGGCGAAGATCATCGGCCTGAACGTCGCGGGCGTGGATCTGCTGCGATCCAATCACGGTCCTGTGGTCATGGAGGTGAATTCCTCGCCCGGGCTGGAGGGGATCGAGGGGGCCACCGGAAAGGACGTGGCGGGGATGATCGTCCAGTTTCTGGAAAAGAACGCGAAGCCCTACAAGACCCGGACCCGCGGGACAGGCTGACCGCATTGGCAGACAGGCCGCTGAGCATCAATGGCGTCACCCTGCTCCCGGGCAGCCGCACCACCATCGATCTGCCGGTCGCCCCGCTCTACACTCACACACCGCTGACCATGCCGGTCCACGTGATCCGGGGCAAGCGCCCGGGTCCGAGCCTGTTCGTCAGCGCGGCGATACACGGGGATGAAATCAACGGGGTCGAGATCATCCGCCGTCTGTTGCGTCTCGCCGTGCTGCGGCGCCTGCGGGGCACGCTGATTGCAGTGCCCATCGTCAACGTCCACGGCTTCGTCAGCCAGTCGCGTTACCTGCCCGACCGGCGCGACCTGAACCGCGCCTTCCCCGGCTCGGAAAAGGGATCTCTGACCGCACGGCTGGCCCACATTTTCATGACCGAGATCGTCGGGAACTGCACGCACGGCATCGACCTGCACACCGGTGCGCTGCACCGCGACAACCTGCCGCAGATTCGCGCCAACATGGACGATCCGGAGACCGCGGCGCTGGCTTATGCCTTCGGGGTGCCGGTCATTTTGAACGCCAATCTGCGCGACGGCTCGCTGCGCGAGGCCGCCGCCGAGCACGGCATACCCATGCTGCTCTACGAGGGTGGCGAGGCGCTGCGCTTCGACGAGGTGCCCATCCGGGCGGGCGTACGGGGCATCGTCAGCGTCATGCGGGCACTGGAGATGCTGCCGCCGCGGGAAAGGAAATCCAGCGCCCGCCGTGAGCCGGTGGTGGCGCGCGCCAGCGGCTGGGTGCGGGCACCGATCAGCGGCATTCTGCGCCAGACGGTGCGCCTGGGCAGCCGTGTGAAAAAAGACCAGCCGATCGGCGTGATCTCCGACCCTTTCGGGGGCAGAGAGCTCGAGGTTCTCTCGCCCTACTCCGGCGTCGTGATCGGCTGCACCAACCTGCCGCTGGCCAACGAGGGCGAGGCGCTCTACCATGTGGCGCGCTTCCACGTGGTGGCCGAGGCCGCGGATCAGGTCGAGGCCTTCCAGAAAGCCCTGCAGCCGCCGGACGAGACGGTCTGAGAGGACGGTCGCAGGGGCGGGTGCAAGGATCGCCGCCGCGCGGCGGCCGAGGGTCGCCCCCCGGGCTGACGGGCCCCGGCGGCACGAACGGGTGACAGCATGGATATCATTTACATTCCGGAAAGCGGTGATCCAGAGCGGTGGACGTCGGTGGAGGGTCGCCCGGCGGGCGGGTGTCTGTGGCTCGATGTCGACCGGGAGCACGCGGGCGACTGGGTTCAGCGGCTGGCGCAGATCAGCGGCGTTACCCTTCACGAGGGACACGTCAAGGACAGTCTCAACCCGCGGCATCCGTCCTTTTACGACGGCACGCACGAATACGAGATGATCATTCTGCGCGGCCTGGCGCCGGACAGCGACGAAGGCCAGTTCGCCAGCCGCCCCACGGCGTTCTTCCTTCTGGAAAACATTCTGGTCACCGTGCGCCCGGCCGACGGCCGCTCCGTGCCGGCCGTTAAGCAACGGCTGCTCAACCGCCAGGGTCGGATTCCGCGGCGCAGTCAGGGTCTGATGCACCAGATCATGAGCACCATGGTGGACCGGTTTCTCGCCATGCGTGAGCCGCTCAGCGAGCAGATGGAGCGCTGGCGTCATGAGCTGCTCGATCCGCATCACCCCTACAGCGACTGGATGGCTTTGCTTGGTTATCAGAGCCAGCTGCGATCCCTGTCGCTGCTGTGCGAAGGTCAGGAGGACGCCATCACCCAGTGGCGGGAGGAAACCGACGTGGAGATGGACGAGCACCTGGCGGTTCGCTTCAACGATCTGATGGAGCACATCGGGCGTGTCACCCGTTTCGCGCTCGAGCAGCAAAAGGATGTCGAAGCGCTGGTGCAGCTGCATTTTTCCGCCGTCGCCCACCGCACCAACGACATCGTCCGCGTGCTGACGGTGGTCTCGGCGATCTTTCTGCCGCTCACGCTGGTCGCGGGCATCTTCGGAATGAACTTCCAGCACATGCCGGAGCTCTCCTACCGCTACGGCTACTTCGTCGCCCTTGGCGGGATGGCCGGGCTGGCGATTGGCCTGCTGGTCCTTTTCCGGATCAAGCGCTGGATCTGATCGCCCGGCGCGGCTCAGCGACCGTTGTCCACGGTGATCCGAAAGCGCCGCAGCGCCGCGGCAAAGAACACCGCCCCGATGACCGTGATGGCCAACAGACTGGGCCACAGGATGGTCAGACCGGCGCCGCGATAGAGAACCCCCTGCGCAAAAGCGACGAAGTGCGTCGACGGTGCCAGCTGCATCAGGTACTGGAGGAGCTCCGGCATGCTCTCGAGCGGCGTGGTGCCGCCGGAGAGCAGGTTCATGACCATGAACACAGGAAACGCCAGCAGCCCGAACTGGGGCATGGTGCGCGCCAGGGTGGCCAGGAAGATGCCCAGCGCAGTGACCGAAAATAGATACAGGGCGGTGCCGGAGACGAACAGCGCCACCGAGCCCGCCACCGGCACCTCCAGCAGGCCCTGGATCATCAGGTACAACGACAGGGTCGCGGCGACCACGATCACCAGCCCGTTGGCCCACACCTTGGCGAGCATGATTTCCACCGGCCGTAACGGCATCACCAGCAGGTGCTCGATGGTGCCGTGCTCGCGTTCGCGGATCAGGGCGGCACCCGTCAGGATGACGGCCATCAGGGTGATCATGTTGATTAGCTGCATGACGGCGAGAAACCAGCGCGACTGCAGGTTGGGATTGAAGCGCGCGCGGATGACCAGCTGGACCGGGCTCGTCTTTTCGCTGTCCTGCCCGCGCAGAAAGTGACCGACCTCCTGGTCGACGATGCGCTGAATGTAGTTCGCACCGTGGCCCGCCTGGGTCATGGCCGTGGCGTCCACGTTCAGCTGCAGCGTCGGACGGCGGTCCGCCAGCAGGTCGGCCTCGAGCTCCGCGGGAATGTAGAGCACGAAGGTGTAGCGGCCGGCGTCCATCGCCGCGTCGATGTCGCGCTCATCGATCCGCGCGGGCTCCTGAAAATACGGCGGCAGCAAGGCGTCCCGGATGCGCTGCGAGAGACGGGAATGGTCGTGGTCGACGATCGCCACCGAAGCGTTGCGCAGCTCCGTCTGCGCGTGCTGGGCCGGGGTGTAGATCGCATAGCTGAAGGTGTAGAGGATCAGCACCACCATCACCACGTCGCTGCGCAGGCTGTAGAGCTCCTTCACACCCAGGCGATAGATATTTTTCAGGCTGGCCCACACGCTCAGCGCTCCTGCCGGCGCAGCAGCAGCAGGCTCAGGATCAGAAACGCCACGATGAAAATGGTCAGCGCAAGGTAGTTGACGACGAGCTCGCCGAAACCCAGCGCCTTGGTGAAGGTGCCTACACTGATCTTCTGGAAATAACTGGTCGGGAAGCCGTAGCCCACCAGTCGCCCGCCGCCGGACAGGGAGGAAATCGGCGACAGAAAACCGGAAAAGCTGATGGTCGGCATGATGGACAGGATGGCCGCGGCGAAAATGGCGGCGATCTGGGTGCGCACGAAGCTGGAGACCAGCAGGCCGAAGCCGGTGCTGGCGACGACGTAGAGCAGTGCGCCAACCGTGAGCGCGCCGAGGCTCCCCTCGACCGGCACCCGGAACAGCAGCAGGGCGAGACCCAGCAGGCTGACGAAGCTGACCATCGCCACCGCGATGTAGGGAAGCTGCTTGCCGACCAGGAACTCGAGCCGCGTCACCGGCGTGGCATAGAGATTGGTGATGGAGCCCAGCTCCTTTTCGCGCACCACGCCGACGGCCGTCATCATCGAGGGGATCAGCATCAGCAGCAGCATGATGACCCCGGGCACCATCGCGTATACGCTCTTGAAATTCTGGTTGTAGCGAAAGCGGGTCTCGATATCGACCGGCGCTGCCGGTGTCGGTGCCGACAGGTTTTCCCTTTCCAGTCGCTGCAGATACTGCGCCTGCACGCCCTGCACATAACCGCGGCTGGTTTCGGCCCGAAACGGTATAGCGCCGTCCAGCCACACGCCGACCTGGGGCCGGCGG
>JASFKW010000189.1:0-6345 GCA_050118435.1 Gammaproteobacteria bacterium
CGCCGTGCGGCGAGCCAGATCCCGAAGCCGTCGCACACCAGCACCTTCACCCGGTTGGCACGCTTGTTGGCGAAGACGTAGGCGCAATGCGGCCTGGCGGCACCGAAGGCCTGGATGACACGGGCCGGCGCGGTATCCGGTTCGGCCCGCAGGTCCAGCGGTTCCCGCGACAGCCAGATCTCGTCGATGCGCATCACCGTGTCAGGGCCCGGAGCCAGGCGATGGACTGCGGCAGTTGACTCACCGGCCAATGCACGACAAGCTGACCCTGCGGCGTCGGCACTTCCATGCGAATGGTGTCGCGCTGGTTGGTGACACGACGTGCTGCGGGCGGTTCCATCTCGGATGCCGGGCCCAGTGCCTCAGCGCCTGGCGCCGGCAGGCGGATAAACTCGCCGTGGGCGGGTCGCTGCAGGGACTTGCGCCATTTGTGGACCAGATTGGGGCTTCAGCCCGTGCCGGATCGCGACGGCTGCGAATGATTCAGCGGGCTGGAGACACTCGGCAAGGATACGCTCCTTTAACTCGCGCGATTGTCGTCGACGGCTCTTGATGACCCTTGATGATGCGCCGTTGTCCATGTCAGGTGCCCACTTACCAAGAGGTGGGCACCTACATGACCGAGAAAAGCCCGTCAGAGAAGATGGGTTCACCGAACGGTCAGAACTCTACCCAACCTGCGGCCGGTCGATCAGCCGGTCTGCTTTCCTCTGAAAGCAAGCCTCACGGAGCAAGCCGCGTCGATAGTACGGGCGGTGTCAGCCGGAAAGATGACTCCTGCCGAAGCCACCTCGCTCATGACCACCCTTTCTTCACAGGCTAGGGTGATCGAGGTGGACGAGTTAGAAGAACGCATAGCGAGACTGGAGAAGGCCCGTGGTCAAAAAAATTGAAACCTGACTTGTCTTCGTCAACCCTTGGTACCAGCGGCGCGTCGTTATCAAATAGTGCCCCGAACGGCAACAAAGGAAATCGACGCGTTTCTTTCCGCGATGAACTGCCATACACTGTAGTGACCACAATCACCAAAGGAAGCGCGATGTTGCGCAGACGGGCGTTTCTGGTTTTCCTGACGTCGTGTCTCGGCGCTCTGTTAACCACGGCGCGTGCTAGAGCACCCGTCAGCCGCGCGCCCGGCATCGGCCTCCATCGTCCCGAGTTGATCCTCCACAAGGGCTGGATCCTGCGCGAGGACGATCCCAAGTAGCACTGGACATGCTTATCGCTTTCACCGAAGCAGATGACGGTCTGCTGGATAGCGTCTTTGATATCTGTATCAGCGGTACCGGGCCGGCGGGCCTGCCGCTGGCGCTGAAGCTGGCTGGGAACAAGCGTCGCGTGCTGTTGCTGGAAGCGGGTGGTCTGCAGTTTTCAGAAAGGTCAAACAACGTCTACCAGGGGGCCAACAGCGGCCTTGCCTACTTCGAGCCGCACGCCTGCCGGCAACGGTTTTTTGGCGGTACATCCAATCACTGGGGAGGATGGTGTCGCGAAATGCATGCCAGCGACTTCGCAGTGCGCCAACACGTACCCTACAGCGGATGGCCGATCAGCAAGGCGGATCTGGATCCCTACTTTGCCGAAACCGGCAGGATCCTGCACGTGCATACGCCGGAGGTCGCTGATTACCTGCTCCAAGGCGGGGAGTATTCGGCACTGAGAAAAACCGCGTTCCGCTATAGCGAGCCGCCGGCGCGGCTGGGTGAGAAGTTCCGCCAAGATGTTACGCGTTCCGGCAACCTCGTGTGTATGCTTAACGCTAATCTGGTCGACATCGACCTGAACGAAAACCTCGATACGGTGACTGCATTCTGGTTGGCGGGCTATGACGGAAAACAACGGTCTGTCCGGGCCCGGTACTACGTCCTTTGCCACGGTGGTATCGAGAATCCGCGCACCCTATTGAACGCCAACCGTCAGATGAAGCACGGCGTCGGCAACAGTCACGGTTTGGTGGGCCGCTTCTTCATGGACCATCCACATTTCACCACAGGCTTCGCCATCGTCAATCATGCGCATCCCGCGCTGCGACGCCTTGCAGGTGTTGCCTGCAGCAGCCTTCGCCCCGCAATCTATGAACCGACCGAGGCGCTTCAGAACAAAGAAAAGATTCTCAGTTTCGGTCTGCGCTTGGCGCCGCAGCCAGGCATGTGCCAGCCGGACGAACAGACCGAGTTTCGCAGCAGGCTGATGCAGTTCGTGTGTAATTCAGACGCCCTGCTCGGACCTCCGCAAAATGGCGAGACGACGCTCGACAACCACCGCTCATTCGATGTGTGTTTCAAGACCGCATCCGAACAGAGTCCTGACCCCGAGAGCCGTATCACACTCGGCGACGAGCTCGACCGGTTTGGAAAACGACGCGTGGTAATCAATTGGCAGCTAAACGAACTGGATAAACGCACAATACGACAAAGCGCGTTCCATGCCGGCCAGATCATGGCGGCCGACGACCTGGGGCGGGTCCGACTGCCACAGTGGCTGCTCGAGCCGGAACTCCCACTACCCGGACCCTCGAGCGATGAGGTCGCCGGATATCACCACATGGGCACCACCCGTATGGCGGATTCACCCCTGCGCGGCGTAGTTGATCGTAACCAGCGCGTATTCGGCATCGACAATCTCTACGTCGGAGGCAGCAGCGTGTTCCCCTCAAGTGGTCACGTAAACCCCACCTTCACCATCGTCCAGCTCAGCCTGCGCCTGGCAGATCACCTCGACACGATCATCCGGGAAAACTGAGTTCGCAGAACGCAGGTTTCAATGGACCAGTTACGGAATGTAGGCAAGCCAAATCGGGCGTTGTGCTCGAATATTCTTCGGGCCGTTTTGTGCATCCCCGACGCAATGGGATCAGCACCCGATTTCCATCGGATCTTAGCTTGAAAGCAAGAATGGAAGAACGGATAGCAAGACTAACGAAGGTTCGTGGCCAATGAGACTAAGTCCTGACTTGCCTTCTGGCCGATTTCACTCCGCGGAGGAACTTGATCATCGTGACGCTGTTCTGGCAGATCCTGCTGGACTGGATCAAGGATATCTGAGCCTGGATGTGGTCCGGAAGCGCATTCAGCCGGTGGATGACGTACCATGCACCATTCTTCTCCGATACACCCGCTTGGAACGGCCAGTCGAACTCAATTGGGGCCGTGCGTAGCTCTTTTCGTGCCTGAACTTCGTTCTCACTCGGAAGGCGCGCGGTATCCCTGATCATTGTCGCGTCGCTCCTGTTAGAGGTGGTCGCGTCATACTGCGAGCCAGAGTCCTTACGTTCAAGGGCGCGTGGGTGATTAATTGAACTGTTCAGATACTTGGGCTTGTCAGCGGCGGATTCGGAATCTAGGGCAGGACTGGCAAAGGTTGCTTATACAGGGAACGTTGGAAGCAATATCGGCTTATGTGATCGACAGCAATGGCGACACTGCTAGAATGAAAAATGAGAGGGAAGTTGAACTCGACCGCAACCGAAATACTACAGTAGGAGGAGAGCGAGATGTCACGAATTCATATGATAATAAAGCAAGCCATAGTTGGCATCACAATGACTACCTTTATAACCATATCGGCATGGGCTTCGGATTATGAGGGATGTACTCCGGGTTACTGGAAGCAGCAAATACACTTTGGTCAGTGGAGTGGAGTGTCTCCGACTGATTCGTTCACTGCTGTTTTTGGTGTTAACGGCGGTGAGATTACCCTGCTCGAAGCACTAAAAGCAAAAGGTGGTGGAACGAATGCCTTGGGGCGACATGCTGCTGCAGCATATCTAAATTCAACTAGTCCAATTATAAGCTATATGCTCACTGCGGATGAGGTGATAGCAATAGTTCAACTGGGTTATACCACTGGCGATTTTGAGTCAGCCAAGAATCTCCTTGAGCAGGCGAACGACGAAGGTTGTCCCTTATAAGCCAGAACCACCAAGCGACCAAAATTAACCAAAATCCCCGTCTCCATGGCGGGGTTTTGGTTTGCCTCCTCTAGAAGGTTTCTGATAACAAATGCAACTCCAACCTAGTCCGGCAGGCTTTACTTATACACGCTTCCGCTAAAGGACACGAGACGACCTAATCCTGGGGTCACAAGGCGGTCATGTTCTTGCTGCCTTTTGACGGTTCGTTAGCATAAGGGAAACGGCAAATGTTGGCCGGTTTTCACCGTTGCCGGCCCTACCAAAAACCTGAGTCGACGGGGTATTGAATGACGGGTTTCTGACCGAACCCGGTCCTACACCAAACGCTTATATTCGGCTTCTCTAAACGGCGGGACTCGACCCGAAAGTGACATTCGCGATCGTTTCCCGTGAAGCAGTGGTGTATCGGGGATTCCCTGATTTTTCGCCCTCGTCCTTTGCCCTAGGGGTTCTCTGCTATGGTTGAAGCATCAACAGTCATGAAGACGCCGTTAGTGATAGCGTCAAAATCATGCCGCTATAGAAAGTACAGATACGCTACAGGAGGTATGTCATGAAGACATTGAGAACCTCTTGGACACGAGGGGAGCAAATGTCCAACAACTTGGCATTAATGGCAGCCGTAATAGCCTTCGGTGCAGCGACGTGGGCGCTTCCGGCTAACGCAGTGCCACCGGAATTTGCAGGCCCAAAACCAGTCAGCCCAATTCAGACCGATGATATGATCGATTTCGAACTTGCCGCAAATCCGCTCATCGCAGGTGGCGTGTTTTTCCAGGTCCCAGACAGCTTCATGTTCGTGGCGCAGCAAGCTTCGGTGTCGTTGTCGTTGTCATTTGGCCAGACGCCCGTGCATGTTCGCCTCGTTGGTGGTCTGGAATCGTTCGGTCTTGGAGGGGCGGGGCTTAATATTCCAGTAGCGTTGCAGGGATCCTTTGGTTCTGGCTCACAGGACAATTTTGCCGGAGCTGAGTACATTCGCTGGTATTTTCCTCCTGGAGAAAATGTTGCCTGGGAAGTGTTCCGCACGGATGCTGCGAATCCCGGATTGGGTAAGGGGAGAATAAGCATATCTGGGGTCCTGCTCGAATGCGAAGAAGAGATCATATGTCCTTGACCGTAACAAACGTGTAAGAAGCGACATAAAGGGAACTGATAAAAGTAAGGAGGCGCGTGATGTGCAGAGCCGCCCGTTTACTCTTGATTGTTGCTGTTGGAGCGTTTCCTTTACGTGGCTACACCAAGATGACGGACGAGATTCCGCAGCGATGGCGGACACCGTTCCAGTGGCATGGGGACGGTATTAAACTGCTTGCGTTGCTACGCTCCGATGGTGTGCGCGATGACCGGAATACGCAGCAACCTCGTAATGAACTGTTTTGGGCGAAAGTGTGAGTAAGATTGCGAGACATGAACGGTAAGTTCTGCAGCACTTGTTGCTCTTCGCGGGCCGTCGGTGGAGATCGGGAACTGGCCGGTCTTCCCCGTTGGCGGCCTTGGCGATTTGCTTTCCTGTGGTCACTGTTACTGGAGGCAAATATGAAAAAGATATTCTTTCTCTTTAGTACGCTTTTTCTCCCGTCGCTGACGCAGGCAGACCCAATAGACGTTGTGCCGGCTCCGGCGCAGTCCGTAGTCATCCAAGATCCGCTGCCCTTGCCGGTACAGGTCGAACAATTCCCGGAAGTGCAGGACGTCAACATTGTGTCGCCGGATCCGGTACCAGTTGATATCGGCTCTTTCCCAGCGGTACAAGATGTCCGCATCGTCAATACCGACCCCTTGTCGGTCCACGTCGAATCCGACGGACTTATCAACAGAATCTATATGCGGTCGGTGCGCGCAAGCAGCGGTTTTGCTGCCGAGGAACTTACGATCCCATTCGATTCGCGGCTTGAGGGTGTTCTCATCGCGACTTCCGGGTCCACCGAATTAGGCAACTGTAGAACAACGCTTGCCTACAGGTCCTTCTCTGACCCGCATGATGGTTCAAATACCGATAAAATTGTGGATGTTCTTTCGTCAACTAGCAATGAAGTCGGCAGTAGTTCGATCCATGTTCCTATTCCGGGCCTGTTCATACCTGGCAGTACCAAGCTGACTGCTTCCATTTCGGATGCAGGTCCCTTGCCGGCAAACACTTGCAGTTCGGACTTGATCCTATATTTGCGGGATCAACGGCCCCAGATCGGTGGTTGAAAAGTCCCGAATCTGGCGAGATCACGAAAGGTCTCGCCCGGAATGGCGAATTTGGGCGAGAGGAGTTAAAAATCCAGAAACTGTTCCGATCATTTTCATAGGGAGGAGAAAACAACACGAGCCTAAACTTTGAATTTCTTTCAGTCCCTGGGTCAATGCTACCGGCCCACGGCTTATTTTGCAGACGATTCTCAGAGCCATGGGGGGTCAGATCGCGGATTTATGGAATCTTG
>JASFKW010000190.1:0-6110 GCA_050118435.1 Gammaproteobacteria bacterium
GGTATCGCGTCGAGGTCGCGCTGATTGACGCTATAGCGGATGTTGAACAACTCGAGAACGTTCCTCAGGAAGCCGATCTGACCCGTGGCTTCGGGCAGCTGCCGGTACAGGTGATCCAGAGTCTGGAGCCCGGCTGCCTTTTCAATGAAGGACTCGATCCAGTTGTTTATGGGATGGAGCAAAGGCGTTTTCACCACTCCCCCAAGTTTGAAGGGACTCTCGGTACCACCAGAAAGAAGCTTTGGCACGCAACGAACTCCTCCAATAGACTCCCGAGGTGTGATAGACCAAGGTTGTTACGGCGTTATCAAGAATGACGCCGTCACAAAAATTTCATCCGCTCGGCATGAACAGTAGCCGCTCCGAATAGGTTCCTGAACATGCCAGATGCGACAGTTTCGACGCATGGTGCGCTCACACCGCTCAGGGCTGCTCTGCCTATCAGTCTTGGCACTGGCATTAACAATTTCTTAACAAACTCACCGTAAGATCGTGGGTGTACGCTGCGATATACGGCTCATAGGGCATGGGTCAGACATCCCGGGATAGCTAAAAAGGGGTAACCACATGCGCGTCGCTTCAGAGATCATCCTGGCACTCAGCAGAGAACAGCAATCCACCAGCCCCAGTTGGCCGCATCCCTGCGATTTGTACCCTTTCATAACAGCCAGCGGGTATGTTTGGCTTCGGTATCGGGACCTGGATGCCGGACAGCGCAAACAGGTCCGCGACGCGCTGGCTCGCGTCCGGCGCAGACTTTGGGCCCTGAGCACGCAAGCCTTCCCAACCGAGCCAGACGATGGAATATCAGAGCACGCGTGAAGCCCGATCCAGCGTTAGCGGGCGAGGCTCGTCTCGCCTGCGGCAACGTCTCAATGGTCCCATGTTGTTAGGCTGTCTGCCGGCCGCGTTTTCAAACGTGCTTTGCTCGGAAGTTGTTCGGCAGCACACGTATATCGAAGAAACCGGTTCACTCGCATCCACCCACACCTGGATCGTCCGGGAGGGCGGGGGCACTGTTGAGACCCGGTGGCTGACGCCCGACAAGGCCTACTTCAATCGGTCCGACGAATCGGGCAACACGTTGGAATGGCGCGTCCGCCAGGGAGATCGAGAGATCACCGCCCGCCGGACGGGTAATATTATTCACCTCGAACAGACGCGCGGCGTCGACACCGTCCGCGAAGACCTGCAGATCGACGAATCGCCCTGGTTCCAGCCGCTCTCCTATGCTCTGGGTCGCTTCAGCCAGTCACAACTAAAATCGGTGGTCTTCTGGACCATTCGACCGGACAGTATCGATGCCGTTAAGCTCAAGGCCAGCAGACTCGAGGAGGAGCCGGTCACGACGCGCGCGGGACGTTTCATCGCCCGTAAGGTCAGCATCGCGCTCAGCGGATTTCTGTCCCGCTTCTGGCACGCTCATTACTGGTTCCGAAATACCGACGGCCTTTTCCTCCGTTATGAAGGTGTCAATGGTCTGCCTGGAACACCGGCAACGACCATCCAGCTGGACAGTTGAAATCACGATCGGCAGACACCGGATTCCCCGCGGTGCACGCACCGCGTAACCGCGTAACGACGCAGCCGGCGTCTAGCTCGCTGCTTTGAAACCCGGCTCCTCTTCCTGGATCGGCCGTGAGCCGTCGCGCTGCTGCCGTTCAGAATCAGCATCCCGTCCACGGCCGCCAATGGCCAGGGCATGCAACAAACGGTCACGCAGCTGCTCCGGACTCACTGAGATCAGCTCGCGCGGCACACCAATCCGCTTTTCAAGCCGCTCGAAGCTCTCGAAACCATAGGACACCATAAACGGGTGCATCCCGCACCCAATGGCTGCGTTGAAGTCTTTGCGCTCGTCCCCGCACGCACAGGTGCACGCCGGATTGACACCAAACTCTTCCCGGATAGCCCGGAATCTGGCGAGCTTGTCCTCCTTCAACGGAAGGTGCACAAAGAAGTCGAAGCCCTCCGGATCCACGCCGTTGCGTTCAAACACCCGCCTGAGCGTCATCAGCGGTTCAAGCGTGATATTGCGTGACACCACGCCAACCCGGAGGCCCGGTGTTTCCAGCAGCTGCTGGATCATGCCTGCGATACAGACATACAGCTCGCCTTCCTCGCGATAGACTTCCGTGAGCGTATGTATCAGAGCCTTGCGCTGCTTCTTGTTGATCTGCTTGCGCAGGTTTCCCGGAAACTCCTTCAGCCCCCCGAGGTACTTGAAGATATTATGGCGCTTCTGAAAACGCACGATGTCGCCAAGGTCCATCCTGTGTTGCGAAAATGTCTTGCCAATGGCGTCAAAAGCATCAACAGTAGTGCCATCCGCATCCAGGATCACAAGGCGCTGGTTGCTGTATCTCATGCCTCTTACCCCCAATCGTGCCACGTCCGCACACAGAGCCCCCAGTCATTTTTAATGCTTGGGTGTGACAGCGGATCTCACGTTCGCCTCTACGGTGTCGCCGCCTCCTTATGATTCCATAATCTCTCCGGCCGGGTCGTTCCGCCTGATTACGGACCCCTACCCCACCCGCTCAGCTGAAAGACTGCGCTTGAGCCAACCGGGCTTGTACCGGACGCCCGAACTGCCCCTGAAAGCCCATCGCCTAGCAGTCATGGAAAATGATGTCTTCCAGCTGCTGACGGCGACGGCAGGTGAGTACGAGCACGAACAGGAATACTGGCCGAGGACGTTCGGCGGACTGGATAAGGCATTCTGTACGGCGTGGCTGATCATCTGCCTTCAGCGTCTATAACGCCTTATCTTAACGGTGTATGATTGCTCGCCTTGATGACAGTCGCGTTAAGATTGGATTAAGAGTTGATTAACAATCGTTCGGCGCACTGCGAGCCGGCGTGCTGCTCGTCAATCCTGACCAGGGCCGTGTCAGCGAGCACTGGCTGCTGCGCGCACCCCCGCTGGCAGCTAGCGGGGGACCTCACCCTCGGCTCGCTGATAGAGCGGTTGGACAGTATCTGGCTGCCACTCTACGCGGGTAGCATTCTTGTGCGTACGGTTACTGGCCTGCTGGGTAGGTTGATCGTCAACTGTGTCTGGCAGATGTCTGTGCGGCGCCGGCGCGGCAAGCGATTGGAGCTCCGATAGGTTGACAGCTTATTGTTGCTGACTGTTTACTGGATCATTCGCTTCGAGGAATCCGGTTTGAGCGGAGGCCACCGTAATATGAGCGAAACGAGCGATGACGAGAACCTGACACCCTGGGACTCACTGCCTGAAGAGCGGCAGCTCGAGCTGAGGGAAGAATATGGCCGCTACCTGGACTCGCTGCCTCCAACCTGTTCTTTGGAGACCAAACTGGAACGCTTTCGCCGCTGGCTGAAGCAATACGGCATCAGCTATCGGCCCTTATGCCGGAGCTGCTTGCGTCCCGCTTCCCGACGGGTCTCCATTACTGCCATCCTGCGCTCGGCAAGAGGCGCTGCCATTAACATTCCCTTAACAGCTCGCGCGTAACATGGCCCGCACCGTCGACGACGGCGGACTCGAGCGGTTCACGCCGTGCCTTCCCGAAACGCGGAAGAGGCGATATTCATGCGCGTCGCATCAGAAATCATCCTGGCCCTCAGTCTGGAACAGGCAGTGTCCGGACCTCCCTGGCCCCATCCCTGGGATCATTATCCCTTCGTGAACAATGGCCAATGCGTGTGGCTGCGCTATCGGGATCTCGACACGGAGCAGCGCAAGGCGATCAGCGACGCCGTGGCCCGCGTCAAACGGCGACTGAGCACGCTCGATGTGCAGCCCCGACGTGCATGACCACACAACAGAGCCTCGTGTCGAAGCCAGTGCTCAGGCCAGACCGGCTCCAGCCCGCTCGAACAGGCGGGCGGCTGTCCGGCCGGATCAGTGAATCAGCCTGAGCCCGGGCGGCAGTGATTCCCCGAAGGCACGGCGTTCATCGGCCTCGCTCAGCTCAACCAGCTCGCTCACCATGCGGATCCAGGCGTCGGGCGCTTTGTGATCACCGAGCGCCTCTATCACGCGCTGGCGCACCTCCTCGTCCAGGTCGCGTTCCCGGTCACCGCTGGTGCGGGCGATCATCGCCGCGGCAAAAGCCGCGGCTTCATGCCTCTTCCAGTC
Organism: Gammaproteobacteria bacterium; assembly: GCA_050118435.1. Taxonomy (GTDB): domain Bacteria; phylum Pseudomonadota; class Gammaproteobacteria; order DSM-19610; family DSM-19610; genus Thiogranum. The sequence goes on from JASFKW010000190.1 coordinate 4,109, forward strand.
GACCCTGAGCAACTGCGCCAGCCATTGCCCGGCGACATCGGGCGTCACAACGTTGTGGGCGCTGCCGTGAAACGGCACACGCGCACCGATACGGCCGACGGCCCACCAGGACTGAGGGCCTTCGCTGGCCTTTCTGAGCCGGGTCAGCAGCCAATCGCCGATCTGGATCTTGCGCGCCACCGGCACCCTTTCCAGCGCTCCAGCGAGGCGGACCATGTCGTCATAGCCTTGGCGCTTCGGGCCCGGCGGGCGCTTGATCACCGCTTTGCCCGGCGGCTGCAGATGATAGGCGATGTCGTCCAGTATGCGGTTCTGCATGGCTTCATTCAGCCCACCGGCCGCGCGGCGCCACAGAGTCCACCATTCCGACCAGACCTGCGCTTCGGGGACGAACTGAACGCCCTGCTCGAAAAGCGGCCAGAGCTGGTCGATGCGCCAGTCGTCGAGCGGGTAGCCGAAGCCCGGGCGCACGGAAAATCCCGCCAAGTTGAACCAGACCCGCTCATGATTGGCCGAACGACGCCGGCGGCCCATCCCCTCCAGCAGGATTCCAAACAACTCACGCAGCAGGGGCGTCTCCCACTGGTCGCGTGGGCCGAGGGTCTTTTCAAGATCGCTGCGCAATCGCTTCACGTCTTTGGGACTCACCTCACGGGAGCGAGAGCCGTAGATCCGCATGATCAGTGCCGCGGCCTCGGTAAGCCGCGGGTGGGTTTCCACGCTGATGCCGGGGCCGGCCGCAGCCGCGCGGCCGCGCAGCTGGAACTCCAGCTGCCAGCGCTGCGCGCTGTCGTCGGCCCTCACGCAGTGAACCTGGAGTGTGCCCGTCTCGGTCAGCGCCGCGACCAGGTTGACGGGAATTTCCGCGAGCCCTCCGGCGGCAGTCGCGTCCAGCACCGTGGCGATGGGCGGCAGCGAATGGAACTGCTCGGCCTCGAGTCGGACCAGCTCGCCCGGCCGGCAGGGCGTATCCGCGCTCGATGACACCAGATGAAACTGCACCGGCTGTCCAACGCGTAACGCAAAAGTCCGTTCCGTGAGCTCGACGCTCTGGCCCTCGTCGCTGCCGCGGGGCAGCAGACAGATGCCCTGTCTTCCGCCCCCTTCATGGTCTAGCAACAGATAGAAGCTGCGCGGCGATCCGCCGCGGATGCGCGGTCCGGTCCCGTCGCGCGCCAGCGCATAGGCGACCGCACCGCGTGCCACCGCCAGCTCGGGGTCGTGGTTCTCGAGCAGGTCCACACCGCCGCCGCGCCAGTCGCCAAGGACCTCGAGGAGGCGCCCGCTGAACGCCCGGCTGCGAAATACACCCCCGTTGAGCAGCACCGCGTCGGGAACCGGCAGCGCGCCCGGCGCCGGCGCAGCATCGCCGAGCGCAGCGCGTCCAGCCGCCTCGTGGCTTGCCAGAAAGGCGGCGAGGTGTCGCGTTACAGCCGGATCGGCCACATAGGGCAGACCGAACTCAACAATACCGCCGCGTACACGCTGAGGCGGCTCGTCGGGCGCGCTCACCGGGAAGAAACCGTCGACCACCATCCGTTGCACTTCGTCCCGACTCAACGCGGTCGAACGCGCCCCGCCGATCAGACGGGCGCCGGCACCGAGCAGGGTGACGGTCGCTGTCTCCGGTGGCGCTTCGGACAGCAGACGCTCCTTTGCATTACGGCACTGCTGCATCAGTTGCGCCAGCTGCGCGCCGCCCAACCGGGCCCCCGAAGAGGCCAGGCGGCTTTCCGCGAGGTGAGCCAGTGCCAGATCCATGTTGTCGCCGCCGAGCATCAGGTGATCGCCGACCCCGACGCGTGTGATCTCCGGCCCGCTCCGCGCCATGTGGATGCGGATCAGCGTCAGGTCCGTGGTCCCGCCGCCCACATCGCACACCAGCACCAGGCGCTTGCCCGCCAGAGCACCAGACAAGCCGTCTGCGTGTCGCAGCAGCCAGTCGTAAAACGCCGCCTGCGGCTCCTCCAGCAGCCGCAGGCGACCCAGCCCCGCCACACGC
>JASFKW010000191.1:0-6101 GCA_050118435.1 Gammaproteobacteria bacterium
CCGACTCCATCCAGATCTGGTATCCAGAAGCGCGGTAGACGGAAGCGGTCGCTACCCGGTCTGGCGACATCCCATTGGGATGCGCAGGCGCAGCTGAAGCCCGCCTCGCGTACCAGCCGCGACGTCTGCTTGGTTGCAGATCCGTTGGGATAAGAGAAGCTTGTCACGGGGCGTTGGATGAGTGTCTCGAGACTGGCTTTGCTGCCCTGGATTTCCATGCGCTGCTCGGCCAGGGGCAGGGCGGCGAGCACCGGGTGGCTCGCCGTGTGTGATCCAATTTGGACCAGTCCGTCCGTGCCCAGCTCGAGCACTTCGTCTGCTGTCATGGGGCGCGGGTTGGTCTTGCCGCTGTCGGACACGGGTGAGAGACAATCCCGGACCTGTTCCATGGCCTGAAGGCGTTCCTCTTCCGGCAGGGGGCGCAGCCCGTCACACAGCGCGAGCAGCAGCGCTGTCCTTGGATCACCGCGGCCGGTCCGGTCTTGAGACCACTCGATCGCCGTTTTCCCGGCGGCGACGGAGAGCTGGGTCGGCAGTGGACTGGGTGGCTGCAGCAGTCGCGCCAACTCATCCCACCAGAATTCGCGGCCGAGGTAGTCAGTAGCGACGAAGACCGTCGCCGGTATTCGATAGCGTTCGAGCAGGGGTTTGGCGTGCGTGAGGACGTCTGCATAGCCGTCGTCGAAGGTCACGGCGACCGTGCGCGGCGGCAGGTTGTCATTCACCAGGGCTCGGATCAGCTCCGGCAGCGGGACGGGGTTGGTGTGATTGCGCAGGATTTCGAGCTGCTGAGCGAAGCGGTGCGGAGCCACGCACAGCTCATAGGGGTCCCAGGCGGGCTCCGCGATGCGATGGTAACCCAGGACGAGGGCGCCGCCGGTGAAGCGGCTGCGCAACCAGCGCACGGACATCTGCAAAGTCCTGGCCCCTGGAAAATTCATGCAGGCGGCCGCGCCTTGACAACGTGGACCGTCACCAGCATCTCATAGTCCGGATCCCGATAATCCAGCTCGCTGGGCTGGAGCTCTTCGACCGCGAGCCCGTGCAGGAAAGCGACCGAAGCCAGGACATTGCCGTGGACCTCGACGGTGACGGACCCGCCCGGGAAGCGCTCGGCGAACAGTCGCTTCGCTGCGGCGCTGGTAAAACGCCAGTAGTCGCCGGTGCGATCCATGTCTGCGCGGCTGATCTGGGTGATGACCGGTACAGTGACGAGCAGGGTGCCGCCGGGTTTCAAGACGCGGTGCAGGGTCTCGACGGCTGTCTGCACATCGTAGATCAACTGCAAGGTCTGCGTGCAGATAATGCAGTCGAAGGTGTCAGAGGGCACATGGTCGGCGTGGGCCAGGTCCGCCACCAGCGTGGCCCGTGGACTGCCCTCCGTGTCGTGCAGGATATCGCTGCGCGTCACCCGGTCGCCGCCGAAGCGGCGCGTGTATTCGTTGTCCGCAACCTCCAGCACGCGCCCGCGGATATCCATGGCGTGCGCGGCCAGGAAACGCTCGATGTAGTAGCGGTCGATGGGGATTCCCCGGTCAAAGCCCCAGTCGGTGCTGATCGGCCTCGTCCGTCGCAGACTGCCGAAATCGACGCCCCCGACCGGGGGCCAGCGACTGTACTTCATCAATCGGCGGCGGATGGGATAAGGCAGCTTTTCTCTGAGCTTGGCACGTATGCGGCTTACGATCATCGGCGTTCCTTCAAGCTGAGTGATTATCTCGCACGCGCGTCTCGCCCCTGTGCGGCGAGACGCGCAACAGTGCGGCTATCTGCGGGAAGGCTCTCGAGAAGTCCTGCACGAGCCCGAGATCGAGGCGGTGGTTGTACCTCAGAATAATTCCCGCGCTGATCAGCACGCCGGTCGTCCCCGCAACAACTAGAGCGGCGATCCCGGAAAGGAAACGGGTCACGACGAGAGAGGCAAGTGCCCCCGCCAGTGCCGCGCCCATGATGGTAAGCGTGCGCTGCTTGAGACCGCGATAGGGATGATCCAGCAGGCGGAAAACGAACAGGCCGCTGACAGCCTGGGAGGCGGTAATGCTCGCCAAGATGGCCATGGGCGCGCCCATGAGCCCGTAATGGCCGGTGAGGCCCCAGATCAGCAGGATGACGAGTGATGACTGGACGATCTCCAGGATAGTGATTCGGTAGGGCTGACCGACTCCTTTGAAAAGCGGAACGGCCGCATCACCGAAAAGACCAATGAGACCGCTCAGCACCAGGATCTGGATAATGGGACCGGTTCCTGCCCAACGGGCGTCGAACAACGTGTCGACCAGCAGAGGCGCCAAGGCGATGAACAGAGCGGACAGAGGTACCAGCAACACCCCCATACCGGTCAGGATCGTGCGAAAGGCCCGGGTTACCTGGTGGATGTTCGACTGCAGCCGGGCGTAGAGAGAAAATGCGACCGAGCCCACCAGCTCACCGGCGATTTGGGCGGGCAGGGTGGCGATGGAGTTCGCCAGGTAGAAGAGCCCCAATTCGGCGGTGCCGAGCCGGCGGGCGATGACCACCTTGAGGAGCATGCCCCCGAGCTCTGCGATCAATCCGGTCAGAAATATCCAGCGACCGAAGCGAATCAGCGGTTGCAGCGCCGCTGGCTCCAGCAACAGGCGGGGGCGGTACGGGGCCAGGACGTAGGAGATTGCCGTGCGGGTCAGAGATCCCGCCAGCACACCGGCGACCAGAGCCCATACCCCGAGCAGGTGGGCAAGACCAATGGCGACAGCGGTGTTGGACAGCGCCTGTGCCAGCCCGATGAAGGCCAGAGGGCGAAACTCCAACCGTCGCGTGAGGTCGGCCACCTTGATGCTGGCCAGGGCATCCAGCAAGGGTGTGAGGGAGAGCACCCTCAACAGCTCCGTCGCGCGCGGCTCGCTGAACAGTCCCGCGATCAGCGGGGCGGAAGCGAACACCACGACGGTGATCATCAGCGCGCGGATGACGCCGACACTCCAGGCGACATGGTAGTGACGGTCATCGTTTTCGGCATGCTGCACGAGTGCGGCCGTCATCCCGAAGTCGGTTACGGCGAGCATGAAACCGATCGCCGAAAGGGCGATGGCCAGGAGTCCGAACTCCTCCGGCCCCAGCAGGTAGCTGAGCACCAGCAGGCGCGCCAGGAAGATCACCTTGGCGCCCAACAGCTGCACCGCCTTCCACAGCAGGGCCGTTCCGGCCACCCTTGCCAGCGGAGCGGTCATGGGCGCGCGTTCCTGCGCATGGCCGCCCAGATACCCGGCAGCAAGCCGGTCAGGTAGGCACGGCCGTTGAGGGCCTTGTCCCGGTTGCCGGTCACGGCCCCCGCCACCCAGCGCTTCAGGGCGCGAAGAAGGTGGATCACCACCCGCAGGGCGATGAACAGGTCACCCTGGCGCAGGTATTTGCCATAGAAGCCGCCATGGCTTCGGGCATAAGACCGATACTGGTCGGCCCGTTGCGCCTCATCACGCCAGCCGCAGTGGTGGACAACGACCTCCGGGGCGTAGGCGATGGGGACACCGGCCCGCAGCGCCCGGTAAGACCACTCGCAGTCCTCGGCAGCGCGCAGGCGCGGGTCTTCATCGAGCAGACCGATACGATCAAGCACCTCCCGCGATAGCCCCATATTGCCCCCGCAAAGCACGTCGCGTTGGAGAAGGGGTCGCCGGTAGAGCGCAGGCTCGCGCGCGGTCATCAGTGCAACGGCAGGTTCGTCGCCTTCGGCCTCCACGCGGCCGGTGACGATGGTATCGGGCGCTTCGCGCAGCCGCCGGACCAGGCTCGAGAGCCAATCGGGTTCGACCAGGCAATCGTCGTCGGTGATGGCGGCAAAGCGGGTTTCAACCTGTTCGAGGCCACGGTTGACGGCCGCTGCTCGGCCTTTCTGCGACGAGGGGCAATGCCGGGCATCCATGCCCTTCGAGCGCAGCCCATCCATCCAGCGGCGGACGTCGGACGCCGAGCCTTGGTCGACGACAATCAGGCGGCCCGGCCACGCATCACCGGCGGCGATTGCAGTCAGGCTGTCGTGCAGAATGGCGCGGCCGAGGGTTGGAATGACCAAGGTGACGTCGTGCACCACGGGTCTGATGTCGATAGCTGATCCGCCGTTCATTGAATCATTTCGTTGCCGGATGGGATCGAGTCTCTTACTGGTATTTCACCCGGCCGATGAGCCCCTTGATTGCGGCGAGGTTGCCATTGCGTCCCTCACGGATCAGTGCACGGCAGAGCAGGAAGGGCGCACCGACGAAATAAAATCCGAGTCGCTGCATCCACGTGGCGTGTCGATTCATGAACAGAAGCCACTTCTGGGCCTTGTTGCGCGCGTATCGCTCAGTATACCGGCCGCCTTCGAAGGTCTGGCTGCGCTCATGGAACACGACTGCCTGCGGGATGTAGAGGCTGTAATAACCGGCCTCCCGGGCGCGCAGTGAGAAATCGAGGTCTTCAGGCCCATAAGGGTTAAACACCGGGTCAAATCCATCCAGTTCCCGGAAGATGTCGACTCTTACCAGGGTGGCGCCTCCCTGTGCAATGCAGCGTGTCGTCTTATCGTGTTGTCCCTGATCAATCTCACCGTGACCAACCGGTTGTGTCGTGCCCAGCCAGAAACGGACCTGTGAGCCCCCCGCCGAATACAAATAGCGCCCATCTTCCATGAATTTGATCTTCGCCGCGGTCTGCGCCAAGGCAGTGTCGCCGGTCACAAACGGTGCGAACAGTGCGTCCAGAAAATCCGGGCTGACGACCATATCGTTGTCGATGAAGAGCAGATGCGAGGGTGAGAATCGCGCGATGGCCAGGTCGGCTGCCGCATTTCGGCCCGATGCAACACCCAGGTTGGTTGGGCAGTGGTGTGTCAGGACATGGGGAAAGCGCTCCTGCACGGCTGCGAGGGTGCCGTCCTCGGAACCGTTGTCCCACAACAGAATGCGGTGTGACGGATGCGTGACGTGGTCGAAGCTCGACAGGCAGCGCAGTGTCTTTTCACGCTGGTTCAGGGTCAGCATTATAACGGCGATCGATGCTCCGTTTTCGCCGGGGCGGTGCGCCGGAGGCGCAGACCGGCGGGAGGCTCTATTTGCCTGCATAGGATCGCTCGTTCTCGTTGTTGGTGTGCCGCTGCGTAGCGGTGCTCTCAACTTTGCTCCCGACGGCGCTGGCGCCGTTTTCGCAATGACGGGTCTTCTCCAGGAGTGCCAGCGTTTGTCCGGCGCAGGTCGCCCAGTCAAAATCCTTTATCCGCTCGTGACCGGCCTGTATCAGTCGCTCTCGGGTTTCCCGTTCGGTGACGATACGCTCGATCCCACCGGCGATATCGCTGACGTCTTTAGGGTTCACCAGAAGTGCCGCATCCGCGGCGATCTCGCGGGTGCCGTAGCGGTTCGAGGTAACGATCGGGCAGCCCACGGCCATCGCCTCCAGCAAAGGACTCGGGCAACCTTCGTACAGCGAGGGCAGCAGCAGGGCTTCGGCCAGCATATAGAAAGCATGAAGCGCCTGATGTTCGATCCAGCCGGTTCGGATGACCCAGGACTCGAGTCCTAACTTGGGAATGAGTTTGAGGTCTCTCTCGCACCCCCACGTGTGCGTGCCCGCGACAACCAGGGGTATGCCCAGTTGCGGACCGATGCGTGCATAAGCACGCAACAGGTTGCCGAAGTTCTTAGGGGGATAGATCTGCCCGGCGTACATGACAAATCGTTCTGGAAGCCGACGTGCATGGCGTACCCTCTGTAGCGTGTCGGCATCGAGGGGATGCAGAAAGTCCTCGTTCACCCCGAGGTAGATCCGCGTGACCTTCTCTTGATTGACCCCAAGGTAATCGATGACATGGCGTCGTGTATCGTCCGAGACTGCGATGATCGCGTCCGCCTTTCGTGCGTAACGGGGGATCAGAAACCGGTGGCTGAGTCTGTCGGTAAAGCGGGAACCCCAGGGCATCACGTACCAATCGAGCCCGTGACACACGAATACGGTGGGGCACTCGGCCAGAAATGGAACGGAGTATTTCGGATTGAAGATCAGGTCGAGCTTTTCCCTTTTCTCAACGGAACGCACAGCCAACTGATCCCAGCCAAATTTAGACGGCATTTGCACAGTGATTTCGCGGA
>JASFKW010000192.1:0-6059 GCA_050118435.1 Gammaproteobacteria bacterium
CCGATGGCCGGCAGATTGTCCGAACTGTGTTTCTTTCGCGCTACGACGGAGACAATGCCGATGGCGACGGTGACCCTTTCACCGGGACCGACGGCGACCTGATCTGGGTGCGTGTGGAAATACCGGGAACCACCCTCGACATCGAGGCACTCACGAGTGCGTACGGAACCGGTAGTTAACTCAGTCGGATGCACACCGTGTCGTTCCGCTCGGTGCAGCGCGCTGGTGGGCGGCTTTACGCTCATTGAACTCCTCATCGCTCTCGCCATCGCAGCCATTTTGATTGCGGGTCTTACTGGCGTGGCAGGGCAGGTGGCCGCCACGCAGGATGCGGTAGAGGATAAGAACGATCTGACCCGACAGGCGGGCTTCGCCATGCAGCGCATGGTCCAGGCGGTGAGCAACTCGCGCCTGCTGTTGCTGCCTTTAAACGACGTGCCGGCAACCAACTGGCCGGAAAACATCCGCGAGCAGACTGTCCCACCGACAGCGCCGATCGGCGACAGTACTCTGTCTACGGCTGTGCTTTCCGCGACCTTACCCGAGTACCAGGACCTGGACGCTGACGGCTTTCCGGACGCCGACGACGACAGGGACGGCCGCATCGATGAGGATCTGCCAGCCGACCGGGACTTTGATTCGGCTTCCGGTATCTATCTGATTGACGATGACGGCGACGGCAGCGTCGACGAGAGCACCTCCAACGCCGACGACGACGAGGCCTACTCCTTCGCGAACGAAGATCGCATCGATGGCATCGACAATGACGGAGACAACAACATCGACGAGGACCCCGGGAGTGACAACAACGCCGACGGTTGCCCGGGAGTATGCAGCGTCGACGACGACGGCGACGGCGCGATCGACGAAAGCGCCGCTGCTGACAACGACGAAGACGGCAGTGAGTCCGACGACTGGTACAACCCCGTGGTCTTCTACATGGAGAGCGGCACCCTGGTGGAACGAACGCCCGTGCCCTGGGACGAGGACGGCAGCGGCGGCCTCAACGGGCGCGACTTCGTCACGAAATCCATTGCCGAAAATGTTTCACGCTTCCGCGTTGAACGTGTGGCGACTGTCGCGGGACAGGACGCACTGGTGGATCTGACCCTCGAGCTGACCAGCCCCGTTACTGGCGAAACAGTGAGCCTGAATACGCGGGTACGTGTCGGGGGGGCGCTGTGAAGCGCGGCCCGTCCCTGAGCGTAACTCCACGGCACAGTCCGTCAGGCAGTTGCGGTTTCGTGCTTCTGCCGGTGGTGTTGCTCATCACCCTGGTGGCGGTGGCCGCGTTTTCCGTGACTCAACTGGGCTCGGTGGAAATTCGAGCCGTCACAAGTCAGGCAGAGGCCAGGCAGGCCGAGCGGCTCGCCCAGTCCGGTCTCGAGCACGCTGAATGGCTGATGCAGAACAGCGGCTGCGGCGGCGACCTCACTCTGGCCAGTAGTCCGTTGGGCGCCGACGCCTACAACGCCAGCGTGACGACCGGGACCGGCAGTACGGTCTACACGCTGTCGGTCGACCAGGATGCCTGGATCAGGGAATCCGCCCCGACGGCCAACTACGGCCTGGATACCGAGCTTTCGGCAAAGAATCAGGCCGCCGACAGCATGCGTGCCCTGTACCGGTTCGACCTCGCCGCGATCCCGGCGGGTTCGACGATCGGCTCGGCCACCGTCTGGCTTTACGCCACCACCGGCGACGACCAGGGCCCGGTCAGCGTGCACCGTGTCACGGCCGACTGGGCCGAGGGGGATGCAACCTGGACGAGTGTCGGCGAGCGGTTCGATGGTCAGGCGCTCGCCGTGATCCCGGCCCAGTCCGACAATGGCGTCTGGATCAAGCTCAACCTCACCGCGCAGGTCCAGGCCTGGGTCAACGGCGCCCAGCCCAACTATGGGATCATGCTGATCGCGTCCTCTGACGCTCTCCTTTCCACATACGCGAGCCGCGAATGGAGCACCGTGGACGAAAGACCGAGGCTGGAAGTCGTCACAGTCAGCGGTGCTGCCTCGCCTGCCAGCGTCGCCGCCACAGGCACCCTGGAGAGCGGCGTCAGCCGCAGTCTGACCCGCGAAGCGGTCACCGTGTACCAGCCGGCTTCCACCTTTGTCTGGCAGCCCGGCCCTGAGCTCGAAGACGCCTACATTCGCGACGGGGCCTACAAGAGCAAGAATTTCGGCATTTCGCCCATCCTCAACCTCAGCACCGGCCGCAATGTGCTGATCCGCTTTGCGCTCGATTCCTTGCCGCCGGGCGCTCGAATCGCCGATGCCAGGCTGGAACTGTATCTGCAGGACGGCACGGGTGTAAGCAACGGCGTGCTGGATCTTCATGCAATCCGGCGCGGCTGGGTTGAGGGTATCTATGATGATGGGAGGCCGGGCCCTGGCGAAGGTGTGACCTACGATGAATACGATGGCGGCAATCCGTGGACCACACCCGGCGGAGACTACGATGCGACCGTGATTGACAGCGTCTCATTGCCAACCGCATCGCCCGGTTGGTACGCATGGAACGTGAGCCGTCAGGTTCAGGCCTGGCGTGACGGTGCGCCGAACTACGGCTTCCTGTTGCGCGAGGGAGGCGGCACCGTCGGAGATATCAATTTTCTGAGCAGCGACGACGCCACCAGCCCACAGTATCATCCCCGGCTTACCGTGACCGTGCGCTGCGAATGCGGCGTGGCCTGCCTGTTACCCCAGGGCAGCGGAAACGTTCTGTTGATTGTGGCCGATGCCGCCAACATGACTGCCAGTGAACGAGCTCTGCAGTCGACCTTCGAGTCCTGGGGCTATGCGGTCACTCCACTATCCGACGATGCCACGCAAGCCGTTTACGACACGAACCTGGGCAGCCACAACGTGGTCTATGTCTTCCAGACCGCCTCGAGTGCCGCCGTGGGCACCAAGCTGACGAGTGCCCCGATTGGCGTTGTCAGCGAGCAGGGCGATCTCAACGCTGAGTTGGGGATCGCCGCCGGCAGTGCAACAGCGGTCGGTGCTTCCGTTGACGTCACCAGCAGCAGTCATTACATCACCGCGCCGTTCGGGGCCGGCTCCCTTCCGATCTATTCGGCGCCCATGGAGGGTGTCACGGTGTCCGGGACCCCGGCGCCTGGGTCAGAAATCCTGGCCAGCTGGGGCGGCGCAGGCACTCTGGTCGCGCTGGAGCAGGGTATGGAGACGAGCGGCGGCGGCCCCGCCGCAGGGCGCCGCGTGACCCTTCCCCTGGGCAGGGCTGCCGCGGCCAAATTCGACTGGGATTACCTCAACGCCAATGGTCAGCTGATTGTGCAGCGTGCCCTGCAGTGGGGGACGGGCAATACCGAGGGTGGTGGTGAACCCTTTGTATGTGACGGTACCTATCTCGATAGCTTCGACAGCCAGGACTGGGAGGGTGACGACGGCTCTATCACGCCATGGGCAAACCCCTGGCTCGAAGTCGGTGAAAGCGATGGCGCAAACCAGGGTGACGTTCAGGTCGCTGCCGATGAGAGCAACTATCAGCTGCAGATCCGTGACAATGACAACGGCGGAGAAGGGGTCGAGCGCGAGGTCGATCTCAGTGGTGCAACCGCGGCAACCCTGAGCTTCGAATACCGGCGCGAGGCCCTCGACGACAGCGATGATTATGTCGCCGTTTACGTATCTGCCACCGGCACCGGAGGTCCGTGGACCGAGATCGCGCGCATCGCCGGCGGGAGCAATGATGCCAGCTACCAGACCTCGAGCCACGACATCAGCGGTCATATTTCCTCCCAGACCGCGATACGGCTGCGCAGCTCCCCCAGCATGGGAGTTATGGACAGGGTCTGGTTCGACAATGTCCAGGTTGAGTGTGTTCCCTGAACCAGTCGAGAGCATGTAATCCAGCGGCTGTTTGCAATTGCGCTCTTGGGATGGCGTTGGAAACTACGACTGTGCTGCCCGCTTCGCGTTGGGCTTCGCTGCGCTCAGCACCAACCTACCCGTCCTGCGGTCTCTGAAGTTTCTGGCGCTTCGGCCGACTACAGGGCAGGTCGGACGGTTCCATGCAGCAACACGTGGAATTCCAAATTACGATGTATAAACAGTTACTTGATGGTGTTCGAAGTGCCTGGTCTGCGACGGGTTTTGCTGCAGAAGAGGTCGCGCTGTATGCCCAGAGACTGACCGTCCAGGATGCCCGCCAGGGATTGATGGCGTTGAGCGTACTGCTGTTCGCGTTGTACGCCGTCGAGATCGCGTTTCACGTCCACTTTGGCCTGGAAGAACTGCACATCTATACACTGGGCCTGTTGGGCATACTGTGCGTGCACGTCGCATTCTCATCACGCGCACTGCACGATACCAAGTCAATCTATCTGCTGGGCGCCACCTTACTGATGGTCAGTGGCACCGCCTTTGTCCTGCTTGCCCATCAGGCCTCGACCTTGAGCACAGCCCTGTTTGCCAGTGTGACGCTGCTCTTCATGGTCATACCCCTTGTTCCCTGGGGCCTTCGTGAAGGGCTGATCGTTGTGACCCTGATTTATGGCACCTTTACGGTATCGACCTGGTCAGCTCCCACCGGCTTTGATCATGGAGCGCTCTGGGCGCTCCAGTTCGTTATGTTGAGTGCCGGGCTGATCAGCCTTGCGCTGGTCACGCGCAATGCATCAGTGAGGAAGGCCGACATTCGCGTCAGATTCGACCTGGAGAAGGCGCATCATAAGATGATGCACCTTTCGCACAAGGATCCACTCACCGGTGCCTGGAATCGCCGCTATTTGAATTCTGTCTTCGATGCAAAGATGTCCGCGTGGCAATCAGCCGGAAAAACACGCCACTTTGCTCTGCTGGACATCGATAACTTCAAGCCGCTGAATGACAGCTACGGCCATGATTACGGAGATATAGTGCTGCGTTGCGTCGTGGATGGCTTCAATAAGGTTGTCGGGAAAGAGGGATTCTTCGTCAGAATGGGGGGCGATGAGTTCGCGATATTGTTTGCCGCAGACGATCCGGCCAGCTTCATTGAATCAGGGGTTGAGGCCGTTCGGAGCTCACGGTCACTTGAGAAATCGAACGGTTTCTTTGTGCAGATGAGCGTCGGACTCGTCTCCGTTCCGCCGGGCGCCGGCATCACCCAGCATGACGCATACCGGGAGGCAGACATAGCCCTCTATGAGGCCAAAGATCGCAAAGCCAGCTATTCCGGCCCGGTCAACCTTGTCATGCGGACCCTTTCCGAGCAGCCGCAGTCCCGCAGTGCCTGCGCTGACAGCGTGCGACTTCTTTCCTAACTGAGACATCCGGCGTCGCCTCCGAGCGACAGGTTGTTTGCCCCGCCAGGGAGAAGTGCACCTCCCTGACATACCACTTTCTTTTGAAGAATAAGCGAGTTTCAGCCGATACATGCGGTGTAAGGAACAGTACCTTGTTGCGCAATGCGAGGACGGGAAGCCCGGATAATTCCATGTTTGCACTGAATCAAGCGATCCAGCGCCTCTCACCCGCTGCCCGGTCGAACCGCGTCGGGGCAATCGGCCTGGAGTGTGCGGCCAGGGAATTGCATCTCGTGCAGCTCGAGACTGCGCCAAATGGTGCCATCGAGGTACGTGCCAGGGCTTCGGTAAGCTACGAGGAAGACCGCTCCGATCTATTGCGCTCAACACAAAAGCTGCGCGAATTGATCAGAGCGGCGCTGGGTCAGGCGCGGTTCAAGGGTCGCAAAGTTGTAACTGCCATGCCCAGCGGCGAAACGCGCATCATGCCCGTGAACTACCAGGTTAATGCCAGGCAGAGCGATGCGGGCGTGATTCTTAATTTGATGGGAGACCGGCTTGACGGTCGTCTCAGCGACTACGTTATCGACTATCTGCCGATCCGTAGTCAAAACCCGAGCGACGAACGTTCGGCTCTGGTAGCGATTGCCAGGCGCGAAGCAGTCGTCGCGTATCTCGAGGCACTCCGCAAATCCGGTCTTGACGTTGATTGCCTGGAAATCGGGCCTGTAGCGATCCGACGGCTGGTTGCTGGCATGGCGCCTGAAGGAATGCGCCAGAATGTGCTGGTGATCAACTTCGGGAGTGAAGC
>JASFKW010000193.1:0-6021 GCA_050118435.1 Gammaproteobacteria bacterium
GCGTCAGGATTTCCCCATCGCGCCGTACCCGAGGCGACGCTGCGCGCCAGGGAAGCAGACATTTTGTTCTTGTCCGGTCGCAAATGGGCTAAACTACTCAAGAAGCCCGGTTCGGCGCGACGCCCGGCCGAACGCTGCCCAGGGAAGAGAGCCTTCCGGAGGGAGGCCGGAAGGTAGCGCTGTCGGCTCTGTCATTTGGAGAGCCGTCGGCGGCAAGCGTCGGAAGGCGGCGGTCCGGTGCTGTGGGACGGCCGAGCTCGCCATATCCGGCTTCGCGGAAAAGAGACAGATACTGCGCCTTGGATCTGCAGTTCGGGCTCGGGGTGGAGTGTATAATAATTAGCTGATAATTAAGTCGAAAAAGGCAAATCGCGTCCTCTGACTCTCGACCGGCAGGCGGAGCTCCGTGCATCCGGGCTCCCCGATGAAGGCTGCGATGCACGCGTCTCGGCGTCACCGGTGACGGGTTCCAGGACGGGAACGCACGCCCGGTCGAAAGTCCCAGGCGCGTGCGGATGGCGCGGTGCCCGGTACGGGCCGTTGAGTGCCTTTTCGGTTGTTGTTGCGGGTGATGAGTACCAATATTCTCGGCATTTCTGCTTACTACCACGACAGTGCAGCGGCGTTGGTCACCGACGGGAACATCGTCGCCGCCGCCCAGGAAGAGCGCTTTTCGCGCAAGAAGCACGATGCGGGCTTTCCGGTCAACGCCGTCCGCTACTGCCTCGCGGAAGCGGGCCTCAGCCTGAGCGAGGTCGATCATGTGGTGTTCTACGACAAGCCGCTGCTGAAGTTCGAACGGCTGCTGGAAACCTACCTGGCCTTTGTCCCCGTGGGATTCAAGTCCTTCCTGGCCTCCATGCCGGTGTGGCTCAAGGACAAGCTGTTTCTCAAAACCACCCTCAGGGAGGAGCTGGCCGCCATCGTCGGGAACGGCGCCGGCGCCAAGGGAGAGTTGCCACCCCTGCTGTTCACGGCCCACCACCGCTCGCACGCTGCGTCGGCGTTTTTCCCGAGCCCCTTCGAGCGGGCTGCCGTGCTGTGCCTGGATGGCGTCGGCGAATGGGCGACCAGCTCAGTGTGGCTGGGAGAGGGAAGCTCGCTGCAGCCCCAATGGGAGATCGACTTTCCCCACTCCCTGGGGCTGCTGTATTCCGCCTTTACCTATTTCACCGGCTTCAAGGTGAATTCCGGCGAGTACAAGCTGATGGGGCTCGCGCCCTACGGCGAGCCCAGATACGTCGACGTCATTCTCGACAGACTGGTTGACGTCAAGGAGGACGGCAGCTTCAGGCTCGACATGCGCTACTTCAATTACGCCACCGGTCTGACCATGACCAACGGGCGGTTCGCCAAGCTGTTTGGGGGCCCGCCGCGCAAGCCGGAATCCGACATCACCCAGCGCGAGATGGATATCGCGCGCTCCATCCAGGTGGTGACCGAGGAGATCGTGCTCAGAATTGCCCGCAATGTGCACCGGGAGCTGGGCACCGATTACCTGTGTCTGGCGGGGGGCGTGGCGCTGAACTGCGTGTCCAACGGGCGGGTATTGCGCGAGGGACCGTACAAGGACATCTGGATCCAGCCGGCGGCCGGCGATGCCGGGGGCGCCTTGGGCGCCGCCCTTTCGATATGGCACGAGTACCTGGAAAAGCCGCGCCAGGTCAATGGCGGGGATGCGATGCGTGGGGCCTACCTCGGGCCTCGGTACGGTGAATCGTGCATCCGCGCCTACCTCGACTCGGTGAAGGCCGGGTATGAGCTCCTGGACGATGCCGAGCTGACGCCGCGCCTGGTCGAGCTGCTGGACGCCGGAAACGTGGTCGGCTGGGCACAGGGACGCATGGAATTCGGCCCGCGCGCGCTCGGCGGACGCAGCATCATCGGGGATCCCAGAAACCAGAAAATGCAGTCGGTGATGAATCTGAAAATCAAGTACCGGGAATCGTTCCGCCCGTTCGCGCCCGCCGTGCTGGGCGAACGGGTATCGGAGTGGTTCGAGCTCGACCGTCGCAGCCCCTACATGCTGCTCGTCGCACCGGTGAAACAGGAAAGGTGCCATACCATGACCGAGGCGCAGAAAGCGCTCTTCGGCATCGAAAAGCTCAACATCCCCCGCTCGGAGATTCCGGCGATCACACACGTGGACTATTCGGCACGCGTGCAGACCGTTCACCCGGACACCAACCCCCGTTTTCACGGCCTGCTGGAAGCCTTCGAAAGGAGAACCGGGTGTCCGGTGCTGGTCAACACCTCGTTCAATGTCCGCGGTGAGCCCATCGTCTGTACGCCCGAGGACGCCTACCGCTGCTTCATGCGCACCGAGATGGATTATCTGGTGCTGGAAAACTTTCTGCTCGCCAAGAAAGACCAGCCGGAGTGGACCGAAGAGGTCGACTGGCGAAATCAGTATGAGCTGGACTGAGCCATGAGCGCGACCGCTGCAACACTCGACAGAAACGGCTACCGGAAGTTCGGGCTCACCACCGGCGCCATTGTGGTGCTCCTGTTCGGGCTCGTGATTCCCTGGATCTTCGACCTGGGGTATCCGGCCTGGCCCTGGATTCTCGGCGGCACCCTGGGGCTCTGGGCCCTGCTGGCGCCCGGCAGCCTGCGTCCGGTATACGCGGGCTGGATGAAGTTCGGACAGGTCATGAACTGGATCAACACCCGCGTGATTCTGGGCATCCTGTTTTATGGGGTCTTTCTGCCGTTCGGGCTGGTCATGCGGCTTTTCGGCAGGGACCCGATGCATCGCCGGCGGGACACAGCGGCGTCGACCTATCGGGTCAAAAGCGATAACCATCCGAAAGATAACGTGGAGCGACCGTTCTGATGCTGGAATTACTCAAAGACTTGTGGGGGTTCATGCGGGCCCGAAAGAAGTTCTGGTTGGCCCCCATCATCGTGGTCATGCTGTTGCTGGGTGTGCTGATTGTGCTGACGCAGGGCTCAGCGGTGGCCCCATTTATTTACACTTTGTTTTGAGCTTTAAGCTCTGATTGAGTGGAGCATATTCGTCACTGCGAGCGATTCAGCCTCTGGCCGCGAGGCCGAAGGCGTGGCGGGCGGCAATCTCAACGATGTCGAATATTCAGCTGCTGGATGATAACAAGAGCCCGGAGTTGATCCATTGAAATACAAAAGCGTGTTGAAAGAATCAGCAAAAACGGCCCTGGCAGTTGTCGTTGTTCTCGGCATCGTGGAGATTGCGATCCGCGTTGCCTACGAGATAAGAAACAACATGGTGAGCTACGTGGTGCTGCCTTACAACGCGGCGCAGGACTTCGGTCCCGTGCCTCCCTGGATAGACGATTTACGGATTCTTGAGCCAGACGACGAGCTTGTCTGGAGGAACCGTCGCAATGTGCAGCGAACCTACATGGACGTATACAGTCCGGTTGAGCGCGAGCAGGACCGCACTGTGCTGCTGCGCCAGTTCTGGCCCACGATCCCGCAATCGCTCGAGAATAACCCGGTATGGGAGGTTTCGCTCAACTCCCTTGGCTTCAGGGATGTTGAATTCACGCCGGAGAAGGATCCGTCGGTGTTCAGAATCGTTTGCCTCGGCGACTCCTGGACCTTCGGTGCCAATGTCGATCAGCAGGATGCCTACCCTCAGCGCTTGAGCGCGTTGTTGAAACAGGAATTCCCGGACGCCGATTTCGAGGTGCTGAATCTGGGTGTGTTTGCCTACACTTCGCACCAGGGCTTGTTGCTGCTGAGCAAGGAAATCGAGCGGCTGCAGCCCGATATCCTGTTGATCGGCTTCGCGATGAATGATTCCTCGGTTGCCGGATACCGTGACAAAGACATGTCCACGCAGGCGAAGCCAGAGACGCTGTCGAAGAGGGTGGGCGAAGTCCTGGACTCGCTCGAGCTGCTCAAACTGCTGCGGTACGTAGCGGACATCATCCAGTACGAGCCCTGGTCGATCGGGGATTACATGAAAAAGGTCGGGCCTTCGGCGGGAACGTCGGATGAGGCATGGATCGGACGGGCGGCACATGAATTTGCCGACTATGAAACACTCGAGCCATACACACGGGTCTCACCACCTGATTATGAAACGAACGTCCGCGACATGGTCAAGCTGGCCAAACAGTACAGCGTTCGTCCCGTACTCTTGTTTAACGAGCTATGGAATACGCCCTATCTCGCCGCGCTGCGCCGTGTTGCGAATGCCGAGGGCGTGCCGTTGGTAGACAGTCAGGCACTGATCAGCAAAGCGCGCGCGGATATGGAACGAAATCTTGAGGAAAAGCTCGGCCTTACGCCGCAGGTGCAGGTGGAACCCAGCAGGAGCCAGGAAGTCGAGGTCATCTTCCGTGTGTACTCGGCGGACCACCGGGTGGTCGATTCCATGTATATTTCGGGAACGCACCCCCGGCTTGGAGACGCAGTCCCCAACCGGATCGCCATGTATGACGACGGCACCCATGGCGACCAGAAGGCCGGCGACAAGGTGTGGTCTCTTGGCGTGCGGCTGCCTCGCGGAGCCACGCTTTTCTATGTTTACACCGGTGGTGGTGACGAGGGCGAGTGGCAAAATGTGGACATTCCTGACATCAGGCGTTACGCAGTCGATGCTGAGGAAGGTACAAATATCATTTATGCACCGATCGACACCTTTGGTCGGATGTATATGCAGGCCGATGGCTGGCACACAAATGCGGCGGGATATCAGCTGATTGCCGAAGCGATACTGCGGAAGCTCAAGGGGGTGCCACGCTTCAGGGAATACGCCGAGCGCACGACATACGGCGGGGATCCTAGCCATACCGCACAGCTAGTCGATACGCTGACCCAAGTCGGTGCAGCTGCAGATTAGAGCTTCGATTGGGCAGGCAGCCGCGGGTTTTTCAGTACCTGCACGGAGGTCTCCTCGCCGAGATATCCCCGTCGGGCGTGAGCGACTAGCGAACGGTGCGGATGGTACCGGTCGAGACCGCGGCGACTGCCGACTGCGCGTCTGACGTCTCTACTTGCTCAGGCGCTCTCACTCCGGGAGTCAGACGCAATGTGTCTGAGAAATGGCTGGGGAGCCATATCAACTTGAGTTCCCTTTTTGAGGCACTTTGTATGCGGGGAGAAGAGTCGTCATCGCATTGATGTGAATGACAGTGCCAAGACGAACAGCAGGACGCTTCCCGTCGAAGCGCCCGTTCCATGCGCGCCGTTGCCCCGGAATGCACCCTTTACCAGTCAGCTTAGGAGATGGCAGTTCAATGAAAATGGCAGTTTAATGAATAGACCAAGCTAAAGCGCAACTGTTTTCCGACCCATTTCCGGGCATCGTCCCATATACTAGGGTCGCGGGCCGTTACATGATCGAGACCGGGTAGACCCATGTCACAAAGACTTTTCGAGAAGAACGCTAGGCAGGCTTATCGAGAACGCAAACCGTATCGAGATGACTGGGTTGCGAATGTTTCACGGGACGAAGTTCTCCGTGGCTACACCGTGCAGCGAGGCAAATTCCTGTTCGTGTGGATCAATAAAACTGCTGGCCTGAGTCTGTCTCGCGCCCTGGGAATCGACAAGAACCTCTATAATCATTATACAGCGATGGAGTTGCGCGAGATTCTGGGAGTAGAAAAATTCGCGTCGATGTTCAAGTTTTGTTTTGTGAGAAATCCATGGGACAAGGTCGTTTCCGAGTTCCGTTTTCGAATCTGGACTTCTCAGAATGAAATTACGGCGGACGCAAGTTTTACCGACTGGGTCAGATCGACTTACGTCGATAGAGACCCCAGATATCACGACTGGCCAAAGATGTTCCTGCCGCAATTGGAGTGGCTCACCGACGAAAAGGGAGAAGTTGCTG
The DNA here is from genome assembly GCA_050118435.1 of Gammaproteobacteria bacterium. Classification (GTDB taxonomy): domain Bacteria; phylum Pseudomonadota; class Gammaproteobacteria; order DSM-19610; family DSM-19610; genus Thiogranum. The sequence continues at coordinate 5,828 of JASFKW010000193.1, forward strand.
TCGATTTCATCGGCAGATTCGAAAATCTGCAGAACGACTTCGACAAAATTTGCGCTGCGATCAACATAGACCGGCAAGTATTGCCTCATGAGAACAGATCGCGCGAGGACAAGAGCTACAGGAGCTACTACGACAGTGAGACAAAAGCCGTCGTCGAGGAGATCTTCAAACCGGACATAGAATTCTTCGGTTAC
>JASFKW010000194.1:0-5873 GCA_050118435.1 Gammaproteobacteria bacterium
AGCGCCTGTTCTACACCCGGCATGACTCGGCCGTTCCTGCCGTCGAATACGACGGTGAACAATTCACGCAGCAGCCACTGCATGTCCTCGGGCACGCCCTGCGCCTGCAGCGCGTTGATGTAGGCGTCGATGGGTACCTGGTTGAGCGCGACACGGGGCGCGTCGCATGGCCGAGCGCACGCAGGCGCCGGTCGACGCGGCCTCCGATGTCGAATGACCCTGGGTTTGGTCGAACATTCGGTTCGTTCGTGCTGTAGAGTATGGGGGCCATGGCCTGGATTTTTAATCGCATATCGTCTACATCTATTTGCAGTTCGTCCATTTCTGCAGGATGGCCAGGCCAGTCACAGGGCGAGACGCTGAACGTGGAACTGCGCACCGACACCAGTATTCCCGGGTCCACCGATCCGCTCGGCGAGACACTGCACCTGCTGCGGCTGACCGGCACGCTGTATTGCCGCTCGGAGCTGACCGCGCCCTGGGGTATCGAGATGCCGCCGTTCGAGGGCTGCATGATGTTTCACGTGGTGACGGGCGGTCAGGGCTGGCTTGAGGTCGAAGGTGAGGAGCCGCGGCTACGGACTCGCTCGCAGTGCTAGCCGATCGCTTCGGCTACCAATCCGAAGCGGCCTTCTCGCGGACGTTCAAACGGGAATTCGGCGTGCCACCCGGGCAGCTCCGGCAGGGCTGCCCGTCATCGCATTGAATGTCACAGGTAGGACTTGATTCACGTTGTGAGTCCGACTTCGGCTCAAAGCAAGCCCTTTAGCATCGGTGAATATTTGACTAATAGAGAAGGAGCCAACCGAAGCAGCCAGTTCCAAGTCTCGCCCTGAAATGTTCTGTGCGTATCACGAGTGCGCCGATAGCTCGCTGTTTGGATGATTTTTCGCAATCATCGGCGTTACCGGCGTCGCCAACTTAGTACTGGCTATTTCCGCAGGGACGCCGCCGTCTATGAGGTCAAAGTCCTTTCAGATCGCCCCTACATAACGATCCCGGTAAATCATGATCCGGCCTTATAGGATGTAAGATATACTCTGGACGGAAGCGAAGAAACGATTATCTGAGAGATAGCCATGGCCGCCCCACCTGCCGCCCCACCTGCCGCCCCACCGGCGACACCGCCGCCCTCTGCACTGAAAGAGATCGGGGTGAGCCTGATTGATAACCCGGGTCTCTGGTTGGAAGAGGCGCTGGAAGAGTTGAACTTGGCGCTGAAGACTTTTCTTCCCAACCTGCTAGGGGCAGCTGCTCTACTGGTTATCGGTTGGCTGGCCGCTTTTGCCGTGCGCTGGCTGGTTCACCGCTTCGGCAAAGGTCTCGACGCAATTCTGGCTGTCATCCACCGGTGGCTGGGTCAGGAGGTGAGCCGACCACGGTGGTCAATGTCGAAGGTCGCGGGCGAGATCGCCTTCTGGATCACTCTCACTTATGCCGTCAGCGCAGCAGCCGAGCAGCTTGGGCTCATCGCTTTCGCGAACTGGGTGCTGCAATTGCTTGGTTATCTGCCACGAGTCTTGATTAGCGCTTTCATTCTTTTTGTCGGTTACCTCATCAGCAGCGGTATGCGGAACCTCATCGTGGCTGTTGCCGAGTCCAGTGGTTTCCAGCACGGGCTCGCCCTGGGACATCTCGCGGCGGGCCTCATCCTGGCGTTCACGCTACTCCTAGCACTGGCCCAACTCGGCCTCGACGTAGCTGTATTCACAGACATCATCATACTGGCAGCCGCAGCACTCTTCGGCAGTGGCGCGCTCGCGTTCGGCATCGGTGCGGGAGATGCCGTACGTAATGTGATGGCTTCACACTATGTGCGAAAGTCCTACCGCCCGGGTCAGAGAGTGCGCATTCAGGACTTTGAGGGCGAGATCCTGGAATTGACGCAGGTCGCCGTGATAGTGGAAACCGCGGAGGGTGAGGCCTGGATTCCAGCGCGCCAATTTCTGGAAAACGTAGCGCTGGTCATCGAGGAGGAGTCAGGCGAGCGTGCTTGATCCTGTCACGAAAGGTTACATCGCCTTGCGCCCGGCTGCTGCTGCCCGCACTCTGATGCGTCTGGATGTCGGTGAGATAAAGGCCATCTTCGAGGCCATGCCTGGCCCGCTGGCAGCAAACGTGCTGGAGCAGATGGCACCGGAAGCGGCCGGCCGGTGCCTCGAGCAGCTCACGACCAGGACAGGCGGCGAAATACTGGCGCGAATGCCCGTTTTGGCCGCGGCGGCAGTTCTTCGCCTTATGCAGCGCGATCAGGTGAAAATGCTGCTTGCGGTCATGCCGCATGCTCTTGGCGCCCGGCTGCGGCTGCGCTTGCGTTACTCAGAGACAGTGATCGGCGCTTTCGTGGACGCGGAGGTGGTGACTTTTTCGCCACACCACCGCGTTAGCGACGCACTGCGGCTGTTTCGACGCGCCGGTCAGCGCACCGGGCAGATAATCTTTGTATTGGACGAGCACAGTCATCTGGCGGGCGTAGTGGACCTAAGCGACCTTCTCACGCAGCGTGATCGCAGCATGGTCCGGAGGGTGATGCGACCCGCCTCCATTGTGCTCAACGCACGGGCCCCATTACAGACGGTGACCAATAATCCTGCGTGGTTGACCCACGACAGCCTGCCGGTCGTGAACCGCGAAGGCATTTTTCAGGGTGTGCTGCGGCGCTCAAGAGTAATGCACGGCGAACAAGCGTTATTGACTGAGGTCGCCGAGCATAACGAGCTCGACAGAACGCGCCGTGCACTGGCTGACATCTTCTGGATCGGGGTGAGTGCGCTGTTCGTCGGCAACACTGGGCGGGTGGCCCGCGACAAGGCGGAAGACTGACATGAAGCCCGGACTCGAGAGCGCCATCAAGATGCTGCAGCGCGATCTCGTCGAGAATCATCCGGATGAGGCGATGCAGCTCTTGGAACCACGGCCACCCGCAGAGGTGGCCAACGTTCTGTCGAGGCAGCCTATATCGGTAACGGTCTCCGTTTGGGAACGGCTGTCGCCGGACATCGGCATCCGGGCGCTCGACGCGCTCCCTGAACCGCAGGTAGCGGAAGTACTGCGGCATATGGATCCGTCCCGCGCCGCGGCGATGCTATCCATCCGCGACCCAGAGGCTCGGGAAAGGTATCTAACGCGGCTGCCCCAGGCCCATGCGGACGAGTTGCGCGCGATTCTCATCTACCCAGCGGATAGCGCCGGCGCCCTGATGGATCCGCGTGTGCTGCTGTTGAGAGCCGATACAACGGTGCAGGAAGCTCTCACCCGCATCCGTTCGTTGCGCCGGCGGGGTATGCGCATGCTTTTTATCGTGGATGCCTACAACCGCCTCGAGGGACAAGTGGATATCCAGGATATCGCGACCGCGAGCGCAGCGACGCGGCTGGAAGAGATTCAGCGACCGGTCCGGGCGGTAGTCAACGCGGTCGCGCCTCGCGAAGATGTCGTCGATATTCTTGAACGCTACCGGCTCACCGATCTGCCGGTTGTTGACGCCGAAGAGCGCCTCGTAGGCGTAGTTCGTTATCGCAACCTCGTGGCGGCCGCGGAAGACGAGGCCACGGTGGCCATGCAGACCATGGTGGGCGTCAGCAGGGATGAACGAGCGCTGTCGAATGTCTCCTTTGCTGTGCGCAAACGGCTGCCGTGGTTGCACATCAACTTGGCGACTGCTTTTCTCGCGGCGGCAGTCGTCGGTCTTTTTGAGAGCACCATCGCCCAATACACTGCGTTGGCGGTACTACTACCTGTGGTAGCGGGACAGTCGGGGAATACCGGAGCCCAGGCCCTTGCAGTCACCATGCGAGGTCTCGCGCTGCGCGAGATTCGAACACGTCACTGGCCGCGCGTAGTCTTTAAAGAGATGTCCGCCGGATTCTGGAACGGCGCCGCCATTGCAGCTACCACATCGCTCGGCGTGTGGGTCTGGAGCGGATCAACGGGGCTGGCGGGCGTCATCGGGATATCGATGATTCTGTCGATGGTTATCGCCGCCATCTTCGGCGCTGCGATTCCGCTCGTATTGACGGCAATTGGGCAGGACCCAGCCCAGTCTTCATCCATCGTCCTGACCACAGTTACGGACGTAGCCGGTTTCTTTAGCTTTCTAGGCATTGCAACACTCTTCTCTGGTCTGCTTTAAGAAGGGGAGAATACCCCCATGCCGATAAAGGCCGTCAGGTAGCCGACGGTTTGATTCAGTACCGCGAGTATAGTGCGTACCGGTGCAAAGACCCGGGGCGCGGGCTAATCCAGCAGCGACTGTAATGGATTGAATCAAGGAGCCGGAGTGCTTTGAACAAGCCTTGTGACTCGGCCCGATGGCCCTTGCCGCAGGACCTCAGGTTCAGGGCCCCGTGCCGGCCTTCCCAGAGTCGTCGTCCGGTCATTTCCCGCAGCATTTCTTGTATTTCTTGCCGCTGCCACAGGGACAGGGGTCGTTGCGGCCCGTCTTCGGGGCCTCGCGCCTGAACTGCGCGGGGGCAACGCCCCTGCCGCCGGTGTACAGCCATCGGCCATCGAACTTTCGAAACAGCGAGATTTCGTGGTGTTCCTGGATGACGCCGTCGCGTTCGTAACGGGCCTTGAATTCCACGGTCCCTTCCCTGTCCTCCGCAGAACCCGCCGACGTTCTTACAATCTCCAGCCCCAGCCAGTTGGAGTCGCGCGCCCACTTTGCGGTTCCGTCCCGGTCGAAGTCGCGCAACTCGGCGCCGTGCAGCGTGGACTCCAGGTAGTCGATGTCCTGCAGGCTGTAGGCGGTATAGCGGGAGCGCATCAGCGCCTCGGCGGTGGGCGCCTTGGCCGTGCCGTCGATAAACGGCTTGCAGCAGGCATCCAGCGGCAAACCGGATCCACAGGGACAGAGCGAGCTTTCGTTCATGGGTGCTGGTCCAGCCTGTTCAGGTCATTCGATTCATGGCGTCCCGCGCAACGGCGATCGGATAAAATTTCGCCTTGCTGCGTGCTTGCTTATTTCCGCGTCTGCCCGTCTGTTTCGGCGCTCTGCTCCCGGTAAGCCACGGCGAAGTCCATGACGCACATGCGCTCGAAGCGCGCGTGCCGACCGCAGGCCACGCCCACGAACCGATATTCCGGATTGAAGATATTGTCGCGATGCCCACGATCCGGCACACCATCATCGATGATCAGCTGACTCACGGCTGCCCTCGCGCTGTGCCCGCCGTAGGCGATGTTCTCCGCCACTTCGCCCTGCCAGGTCCCGTGGCGGTCTATCCGGTCCCAGGGTCGGCTGCCATCGCTGCCGGTGTGACCCATGGCGCCGTCCTGCTGGTCCTCGACGTGAGCCCGGGCCGCCAACGAAAGCCCCCTGGAGGGCTCGAGGGCGGGCAACGGTTCTGTGGAGCGCAGAAAACGGATCGCTTCGTTGACAGCCGATGCGCCTTCCCGAGTGATCAGGAACGGCTGGCCGGGACGCTGGTAGCGGTTGCCGTTGAAGTGCTGTCTCATTTCCACGAGAAATTCGGCGTACCGTTTCGGCTGGGTGCGGGCGAGGTTCAGCTCCTCGAACACCTCCCGCTCCATGCGAGACAGAGAGTCATCGGCAGCGCCCGCGGCAAAAGGCCACAGGGACAGCGTGAGGACAAGCGCCGGGCAGAAAACAACGGCACGTCCTGACCTGGCGGTTATGATCACTTGCTTCATGTGGCTTGTAGGCTTTTGAGCGGCGCGTTGGCGCGTGGCACCGGACGCGATACGTTAGACAGTATCTCAGGCGAAGACAACCATGGCGGCCTAGCAGCCAATGCTTTCCCTCACCGCCCTGTATCGAAGGGGAGGCGGAAGTTGCGCCGGTAGACACCGGGCGTCAGACCGGTGATGCGCTTGAACAGCCGGTTGAAAAAGGCCACGTCCTCGTAGCC
>JASFKW010000195.1:0-5727 GCA_050118435.1 Gammaproteobacteria bacterium
AAATGCATACTCATGCGCAAGTTTCACAATCTGCTTGCGTGGGAGACAACGATGACGGAGAGCGTTGCACAGGACTTCAACCCGACCGATGAGCCCCTGGTCTTTACCGACGATGCGGCGGCCAAGGTCAAGAGCCTGATTGAAGAGGAAAACAACAGCGGCCTGATGCTCAGGGTCTTTGTTACGGGCGGTGGTTGCTCGGGCTTTCAGTACGGCTTCACCTTCGATGAGACCGTCAACGACGGCGACACCGAGGTGGAGAAGAACGGTGTGAAGCTCCTGATCGATCCGATGAGCTTCCAGTATCTGGTGGGGGCGGAGATCGACTACAAGGAAGACCTGGAAGGGGCGCGTTTCGTGATTCGCAATCCGAACGCCACCACCACCTGCGGCTGTGGGTCCTCCTTCTCCGCCTGATCACGCCATCCGACAACGCGATGAAAAAGGGCGCAGCATGCGCCCTTTTTTATTGGCTGCGCGCAAACCGCGGCGGCAGAATTCACCTGCGTGCGCCCGCGTACCCCGGAAGGTCGCGCCGTCGCCGCCGAAGGATCTGAAAGCTCATCGGGGCCGCCTCCGCGGAGCGAGGCGGCGATCCGGTCATCGACGATCTGCACCCGCTCGCCCTCCAATGGCCCGGCGTTCCTGAACCGCTGTAGAATACCGGATCTATGCGGTGTCGGATTCACGGCTCGATTCGCCGGCTACCGGTTATCAGGAGACGTCGATGAATGCATATCTCCCCGGCCTCGAAGGGGTTCCCGCGACCCGGTCGAACATTTCCGACCTCGATGGTACGGCGGGTCTCCTGACGTACCGCGGCTATCCCATCGAGGAGCTGGCGGTCTACAGCACCTTCGAGGAGACTTGTCTGCTGCTGTTGAATGGCCGCCTGCCCAGCCGCGAGCAGCTTGCCCAGTTCGAGCGGGAGCTGCGTTTTAACCGCGTCGTGAAATACAACGTGCGCGAGATCATGAAATACCTGCCCGCCACCGGCCATCCCATGGAGATGCTGCAGACTGCGATTGCGAGTCTGGGCATGTTCTATCCGGGCGATCAGTGCCTGACCGGCGGTACCCTGTGCGATGACCCCGACTACGTCCACAACATGTCGGTGAAGATCGTCGCGCGTATGGCGACCATCGTGGCCATGTGGGAGCGGGTGCGAAATGGCTACGACCCCTTTTCCCCGCGCAAGGATCTCACCTATGCGCAGAACCTGTTGTACATGTTCAGCGGCGAGGACCCGGATCCGCTGCTCGCCCGCATCATGGACGCCTGTCTGATCCTGCACGCTGAGCACACCATCAATGCCTCGACCTTCGCCGCCCTGGTGGCGGGCTCTACGCTGGCGAGCCCCTATCTGGTCATCGCCGCGGCGGTGGGAACGCTCGCTGGGCCGCTGCACGGTGGGGCGAACCAGCGCGTGGTGGAAATGCTGGAAGAGATCGGCCGACCCGAGAACGTGAAGCCGTGGCTGGACAAGAAGCTGGCCACCAAGGCCAAGATCTGGGGTATGGGCCACCGCGAGTACAAGGTCAAGGATCCCCGAGCCACGATACTGCAGAAGATGATGCGCGAGCTTATGGACCGGCGCGAGGGCAGCGTGGGGCCGCTATTCGAGACCGCCATAGCCCTGGAATCGGTCTGCGAGGAGCGGCTGGCGCCGAAGGGGGTCTATGCCAACGTCGATTTCTACTCGGGCATCCTGTACCGCGAAATGGGGATTCCGCCGGATCAGTTCACGTCCATCTTCGCGGTCGCTCGCTCCGCCGGCTGGCTCGCCCACTGGCGCGAGCAGCTGGGAGACAATCGCATCTTTCGGCCCACGCAGGTGTACGCGGGGGAAAAGCGACGCAGTTACGTGCCCATCGACCTTCGTTGAGTCGGGCGGGTGGACGCCACATCGGGCAAGCAGGGGCTTAACAGCCGGCGCGCGCCGGGAAACCTGCGAGCCTCACTCTTCGCGTAACGCGACCGCGGGAGTCTTGGCCCGGTCCAGCTCGGCCAGCAGGCTCTCGGAGGCGAGCTTGAAGTCTTCCCGGTACTGCTTGGGCAGAGGCGCGGCCGCCGGGAGCTTCACCGTCAGCGGGTTGCGGTGCACGCCGTTGACGTGAAATTCGTAGTGCAGGTGGGGGCCGGTGGCCAGCCCGGTGCTGCCCACATAGCCAATGATCTGGCCCTGCCGGACCCGGCTGCCGGTTCTGAGCCCCGAGGCAAAACGCGACAGATGCGCATACAGTGTGCTGTATTTGCTGCCGTGGCGGATCACGACCGTATTGCCGTAACCGCCCTTCTTGCCCCGCAGCACGATCTTGCCGTTACCGGTCGCCTTGACGGGGGTCCCGGTGGGGGCGGCATAGTCGACGCCCCTGTGAGCACGGATCCTGTTCAGAATCGGATGCTTGCGCCCGGTGCTGAAGCGTGAGCTGATGCGCGAGAAATCCACGGGCGTGCGCAGGAAGTCCTTGCGCATGCTGCGCCCGGTGGGGTCGTAATAGTCGGTGCGCCCCCGATCGTCCGTGTAGCGCACCGCCTGATGCACCTTGTCCCGGTTTACGAACTCGGCTGCCAGAATGCTGCCGGTCCCGATTCGGTCTCCATCCAGGTACAGCTCCTCGTAGAGGAGGGCGAACCGATCGCCCCGGCGGATGTCCAGGGCGAAGTCGATGTCCCAGCCGAAGATGCCGGCCAGCTCCATGGTGATGTTCTCCGGCAGCCTGGCCTTCTGGGCCGCCAGAAACAGGTTGTCCTCGATGCTGCCGGCCGACCTGACGGTGCGCCGCTCGGGCTCACGCTCGACCAGCGCCGTGCGAAATGTGCCGTCTTCGCGCACCACATGGAGCTGGTTGAGCGCATCGATTTCATAAACCAGCTCCAGCAGGCCCTGCTCCGCGGTGGTGCGCATCCGGATCTTCTGCCCCGGATAAATGTGCGTCAGTTTTTTGGCCTCTTTGCTGCTGGCGATCAGCTCATGCAGCTGGCGCGCCGGGACCTCCTGCCTGGAGAAGATCCGCGCCAGGCTGTCGCCGGCCTGGATCGTGACTTCGTGCCAGGTGCCCGGCATCTGTTCCTGTGCCGCAATCGCCGTCTGCAGCGGCTCGCTCAGCGGCTCCGCCGTTGCGGTGACGGCTTCCAGCGGGGCCGTGAGGGGCGCTGTGGCCTGCGGAAGGTCAAGGTCTAACTTTTTGACTTTAATGGCATTTGCTTCAAAAGAGGTGAGAGAAAACAGCCCCAGCGCGAGCCCCGATGCCGTGCCCAGCAACGCCCATCGCAGGCCCCGGCTGCGGCGCTTCCGCCCATGGCTGTCGCTCCAGTCCGGTTTGTAGTCCCGCAGAGAAGAAGTGTGGTACAAGACGGAAGTCCCTTTTTGTTGATTGCGCAAACTAACTGACATTGCCCGGTGCGGTCAACTGACCGTGATTTGGGCAGTTTTTGAGCAGAAAGCGTGCCAGTCTCATCGGGTTAGCGGCCAAGCTGTGTTACCCTTTCGGGTCGATTTTTCAGGTTCCGGGAGGGGTTGCATGTCGCAGGCGGATGAGCTGGAGCAGATTAAACGCGGGGCGCACGAGATCCTGCTCGAATCCGAGCTGGTCGAGCGACTGAGTGAGCGCCGGGCGTTGAGGATCAAGGCCGGGTTCGATCCCACAGCCCCCGACCTGCACCTGGGACACACAGTGCTCCTGAACAAGCTGCGCCAGTTCCAGGAGCTGGGCCACGAGGCGATCTTCCTGATTGGCGATTTCACCGGCATGATCGGCGACCCCACCGGAAAGAACGTGACCCGCAAGCCACTGTCGCGCGATGAAGTGATCGAAAACGCCGAGACCTACGAGTCGCAGATCTTCAAGATTCTGGACCCGGAGAAGACGCTGGTGATGTTCAACTCGAGCTGGATGAACGACATGGATGCGGCGGACGTCATTCAGCTGGCCTCGCGGCACACCGTGGCCCGCATGCTGGAGCGGGACGATTTCAGCAAGCGGTACGCATCGGGCCAGCCGATCGCGATTCACGAATTCATCTACCCGCTGGTGCAGGGTTACGATTCCGTGGCACTGCGCGCGGATGTCGAGCTCGGTGGCACCGACCAGAAGTTCAATCTGCTCGTGGGCCGTCAGCTGCAGGAAGCCTATGGGCAGAAGCCCCAGGTGGTGATGACCATGCCGATTCTGGAAGGCCTGGACGGCGTCCAGAAGATGTCCAAGTCACTGGGCAACTACGTCGGTATCGCGGAGGCGCCGGATGAGATGTTCGGCAAGCTCATGTCCATTTCCGACGAGCTCATGTGGCGCTATTTCGAGCTGCTGAGCTTTCGACCCCTGGCCGAGATCGACAGGCTCAAGGGCGAGGTGGGTGCAGGGCTGAACCCGCGCGACGTCAAGTTCGAGTTGGGCAGAGAGCTGGTGGCACGCTTCCATTCGGCGCAGGACGCCGAGCACGCCCAGCGGAGCTTCGTGGCCCGGTTCAGGCAGGGCGCCATGCCCGAGGATATGCCTGAGGTGCGCTTGTCGGCAGGGGAGGCCGGATTGCCCATTGCCAATGTGCTCAAGCAGGCCGGCCTCACCTCCAGCACGTCCGAGGCGCTGCGCCTGATAAGGCAGGGGGCGGTGCGCATCGATGGCGAGCGGGTGGACGATGCGCAGCTGCGGTTCCAGGCGGGCGGCAGCTGCGTGTGCCAGGTCGGCAAGCGCCGGTTTGCGCGCGTGCGGCTCGACTAGGAGCCTGTCGGATTTGGGACTGATCTCCCACCATGCTCGCGACGATCGCCCAAATCGGACAGGCTCCTAGCCTTCGTCTTTTGTTGCCATAAAAAGGTTCAATCTCGCTACCCAGTAAATACCCCTGTAAGCCCCGGCGAGGCGTCTATACTTGTTTGTGCGGCGCTGTCGGCCCGGCCGCCGAGCTGGGAGGTCTGAATCGTAGACGGGCGAGGGTCGCTGAAATCGCGCATCCCCTTTATGTCTGGCCGAAGGCGCGCGCAGCGGGGACGGCAGCAGCCCTGATGCGGCTCCCGCGGGGAGGCGCGACGCGCCGACCTGCGGACGTTGGAGCTCGCCGCAACTAATTTTCGGGTTGCGCTTGACGGGTTGGGGCCGGGCTGTATAATGCGCGCCTCCACGTCGAGGCAGGGCTCGCCCCGCGCCGAAACGGGAACGAGAGTATTGACGAGACCGGCGAAGTTTCTCATAATGCCCGGTCTCCGCTGGACAGGCGCCAGCGAGTTCTTTAACAGTCTAGATTAGGTAATTTGTGTGGGTGCTTGCGTCGGTCTGGTTGCGTAGCTCAAGCAACAGTCGATGGAAGCAAACTCATGAAATTCCGAGCTTTGTGAACATCGAGCCAAGATTTGTCGCCTCAAGCGACAGACAAACTTGAACTGAAGAGTTTGATCCTGGCTCAGATTGAACGCTGGCGGCATGCCTAACACATGCAAGTCGAACGGAAACGATGGAAGCTTGCTTCCAGGCGTCGAGTGGCGGACGGGTGAGTAATACATAGGAATCTGCCTGGTAGTGGGGGACAACCTGGGGAAACTCAGGCTAATACCGCATACGCCCTTCGGGGGAAAGCGGGGGATCTTCGGACCTCGCGCTATCGGATGAGCCTATGTCTGATTAGCTTGTTGGTGGGGTAACGGCCTACCAAGGCGACGATCAGTAGCTGGTCTGAGAGGACGATCAGCCACACTGGGACTGAGACACGGCCCAGACTCCTACGGGAGGC
>JASFKW010000196.1:0-5685 GCA_050118435.1 Gammaproteobacteria bacterium
AGCGACGGCGGTGGAGGGACCGCCGATGTGGAAATCGACGAGAATGAAACGGCGGTAACCACCGTGACCGCCACGGACGCGGATGCGGGGCAGACGCTCGTCTACAGCATCAGCGGCGGTGCTGATGCAGACAAGTTCAGCATCGACGCCGGGAGCGGTGCGCTGAGCTTCGCCTCCGCGCCCGACTTCGAGACACCCACGGATGACGATGGCGACAACGTCTATGAGGTTGAGGTCCAGGCCGCAGACTGCGATTGCACAGGCGCCCTGACTGCCATACAAGCTATCACTGTGACAGTGGCCGATGTGAATGATCCGCCGGTGATCACCAGCGACGGCGGTGGCGAATCGGCGTCGGTGTTGGTCGACGAGAACCAGACCGCCGTTACCGATGTCGATGCCACGGATGCCGACGTGCCGGCGCAGACGCTCACCTACAGCATCAGCGGCGGCGCCGATGCAGCCGCCTTCAGCATCAACCCCGGGACCGGCTTGGTGACCTTCTCCACGGCGCCCGACTTCGAGGCGCCGACGGATGCGGGCGCGAACAACGTCTACAACGTTGAGGTGACGGTGACCGACGGTACGCTGAGCGACGCGCAGAACATTGCGGTGACCGTTGCCAATGTCAACGAGGCACCGAGCATCAGCGGGACGCCGGCGACAAAGGCGGTGCAGGACACCGCTTACAGCTTCACGCCGACGGCCGCAGATCCGGATGCTGACAGCCTGACCTTCAGTATCTCCACCACGCCGAGCTGGGCGAGCTTCGACACCGCCACCGGCGCACTGACGGGTACGCCGACCAGCACGGATGTCGGCACCACCACCGCCGGCATTGTCATCTCGGTGAGCGACGGGGTAGCGCCCCCCGTTTCACTGCCGGCCTTCGACCTGTCGGTATCGGCGGGCAACGTTGCGCCGACCATCAGCGGGACGCCGAGCACCACGGTTGTGGAGGGCACGTCCTACAGCTTCGTGCCCACCGCCAGTGATGCTGACAATGATGCGCTCACCTTCACCATTACCAATCAGCCGGCCTGGGCGAGTTTTGACACTGCCACGGGCGCCCTGACCGGTACGGCCACCACGGTGGGTACGACATCGGGGATCGTGATCTCGGTCACCGACGGCACGGACACGGCGTCCCTTCCGGCCTTCGATCTGACCGTGACGGCGCTCGACAGCAACGGCGACGGAATCTCCGACGGGCAGGCTGTGGCCATCGGTCTGGACCCCCAGCTCACCGACACTGATGGTGACGGCATCAGCGACGCGGACGAGGTCGGAGGCGATCCGTCCAACCCGATCGACACGGATGGCGACGGCATCATCGATTCGCTGGAGTTCGCGCCGGCCGATCCCACTGTTCTGGAATTCGTCGTGCCGGCGCCCACGGCCAGCGCGCTGTCGCTGCCGGATCTGTCCGGGCAGCAGGTATCGCTGTCCGGCAACGGCTCGGCCATGACCGCGAACAACAACGGGGCAACCGGCTTGCCGCTGTACGCGGAAAGCGATCTGGCGGTCGCCGACTCGGGGTACGGATATCCGTTCGGTGTGTATGACTACAGTGTGGTGGCGAGCGGACCGACCGCGATGGTCACCCTGGCGCTGCCGGCGAGCGTGACGATTCCGTCGAACGCCGTGGTGCGCAAACTGGGCGTGGGCGATCAGTGGCGGACGCTGGATAGCGGCGTAGCGGTGATCGATCGCGACAACCGGACCATCACCCTGACGCTGACCGACAACGACGGGGTGCACGATCGTGCCGACGCGGCTGGCATCATTCGCGATCCGGTCGGGTTGGCGGTGCCGGAGTCCACCTCATCCGGCGGCGGCGGTGGCGGTGGTTGCAGTCTCAGCACCGCTTCCCGTCAGTCGAAGATCGATCCGATGCTGCCACTGCTGGCGCTGTTGGGACTCCTATACCTGCGACGGACTCGCAGGCGGGATGCGGCATAACAAAAACCTCTGCGGCGGCCTTCGGGCCGCCCTTTAGATTTGTTGGTGGCAAGTCGTTATTTAGCCATGGACGTGCAACCCAGGAAGCCGGACGACGACCCTCTGGACCTGTCGGTCATCGTTCCTTTGTTCAATGAAGAGGAAAGCATAAGGCCGTTGTACGCGTCGATCGTCGACAGCATCGGCGGTCTCGGGCTGGAGTACGAGATCGTCTTCGTGGATGACGGCAGCAGGGACGCAACCTTCGAGATTGCGCAGGGCCTGAGCGACCGGGATCCCCACCTCAAGGTCATCAAGTTTCGCAGAAACTACGGTCAGACGCCGGCGATGGCCGCGGGCATCGATCACGCGAGCGGCCGCCTGCTCATCACCATGGACGGCGATCTGCAGAACGATCCGGGTGACATACCGCTGTTCCTGGAGAAGATCGATGAAGGCTACGACATCGTAGTCGGCTGGCGCTTCAACAGGCAGGATAAACTCGTCACGCGCAAGATACCGTCGCGTATTGCCAACTGGTTGATAGGCAAGGTTACGGGTGTACCGATCAAGGACAACGGCTGTTCTTTGAAGGCCTATCGCGCGGATGTCATCAAGAGCGTCCCGCTGTATTCGGAGATGCACCGGTTCATCCCGGCCATGACATCGCTGGCGGGCGCGCGGATCGCGGAAATCAAAGTCAGGCATCACGCGCGCAAGTTCGGCGAATCCAAGTATGGCCTGTCGCGAATCTACAAGGTCCTGCTGGATCTCTTGACCATCAAGACCATTGTCTCCTTTGCTTCCAGGCCTCTGCTGTGGTTCGCAATTCTGGCGATACCCGCCGCATTGCTCAGCGTGGGGATGCTGGTGGCCAGTGTGCTCGGTTTGTTCTCGGACTCGGGCCGGTTCTCCGTCCCGATTGCCGGCACGGGCGTGTTGTTCGGGGCGCTGGCCTTTTTTCTCCTGATGGGCGGTGCGCTGGGTGAGCTGATATATAAGACGGGCGACCTGAAGCTGGGGCAGCTGTCCTCGCTCACGGCCCGCTTTCTGGCACAGGAGGAAACCGGCGCGTCCGGGCCTGTAGACGGTGACCTGCAGTCGGAAAAACTGAGTTGAACATGAACGATAGAGCGGAACTTTCGGTAATCATTCCCCTCGGCGAGCGCCGCGACAGCGTGCAGGAGCTCTACGAGGAATACAAGCGGGGGGTGGGCGGCTCCGGACGATCCTGCGAATTCATCTTTGTCCTGGATGGGGAGTACCCGGAGGAGCTTGAACAGTTGATGGCCCTGCAACGGCGGGGCGATCGCCTGAAGATCATCAAGCTGTCCAAATCATTCGGCGAGGCAACTGCGCTCTCGGCCGGTTTTGATCATGCGACCGGCGACATAATCCTTACGTTGCCCGCGTATTATCAGGTCGAGCCTTCGGAAATTCCCAAACTGATTGCGGAGCTCGACAACTGCGACATGGCGATCAGCTACCGGTGGCCGCGGGCCGGATCCAGGTTCGAGCTGATGCGGCGCAACCTGTTCCACAAGATACTCAAATCATTTACCAGGGCTTCCTTCCACGATCTGGGCTGCGGGGTGCGGGCATTCAAACGGCAGATCGCGCAGGAAGTGACGATCTACGGTGACCAGCACCGGTTTCTGCCGGTCCTGGCGAATCGTGTCGGTTTCAAGGTGCGGGAGATCCAGGTCTCGCAGTCGCCCAAGGACCGCTTCCGCGGAATCTATCGGCCACGGGAGTATCTGCACAGACTGCTGGACATCTTCACGGTGTTTTTCCTTGTCAGGTTCACCAAGAAGCCGCTGCGATTTTTCGGCATGATCGGCGCCGTGACGCTCGCGGTCGGAGCGGTTTTCCTGGTCTGGCTGATTGTCGAGCGTCTGTTCATGGGCGTGCCGCTGGCGGAGCGTCCGGCCTTGTTGCTGAGCTCTCTATTGGTGGTTCTGGGCGTGCAGATCCTGGCGCTGGGTCTGATTGGCGAGCTGATCATCTTCACCCACGCCCGCGATCTCAAGGAATACACGGTGGATGAGATAGTGGGCTGAGCGGGGCAATCAGAGCTGGCGTCGATCATTCTGCTTCCATACCGTAACTCAGTTGACGATCGATATGCTCACTCTCTACGAACGCTACTATAAGCTGCGCGCCGACCCGTTCCGGCTCAGTCCCGATCCTCGCTTCTCCTTCGGGCATCGAAGCTATGCCAAGGCCAGAGCTTACCTGGAGTATGCCCTGCACCGGGGCGAAGGTTTTGTCACCATTACGGGGGCGCCGGGCACGGGCAAGACGACACTGATCAACGAAATTCTGTCGCAGCTCGAGCGCACCCGCCTGCAGGTGGCCACACTGACGAGCAGCCAGCTCGAGGGCCGGGACCTGCTGGAAATGGTGGCGGCGCTCTTCAACCTGGAACACGAGGACGAGACCAGGGTAACACTGCTGCTCGAAATCGAAGAATTTCTGAAGAAGCTGAGTCAGAAAGGCCGGCGCGCGGTGCTGATCGTAGACGAGGCTCAGAGTCTGTCACCGGCTGCGGTGGAAGAACTGCGGCAGCTGGCCAACCTCCAATTTAATCATCGTCTGCTACTGCAGGTCTTCCTGCTGGGGCAGGAGCCGTTGCGCGAGCTGATCCGGACTCCGGGTATGGAGCACCTGCGACAGCGCATCGTAGCCGCTTCGCATATTGAGCCCCTGGGCCTGGATGAGACAATCAGTTATATCGAGCACCGCCTGAACCAGGTGGGATGGCAGGGTCATCCTGCACTCACCGAGCAGGCGTTGCGGCTGGTTCAGCGCTTCAGTGCCGGTATTCCACGGAGCATTAATCTGATCTGCAGCCGGTTGTTTCTGTACGGCAGCATGGAGCAGAAGCACGAGCTGGACGAAGCGGATGCCCGAGGCGTAATAGAAGACCTGCGAAACGAATTGCTGGTGGCAGCGGAAGATGTGCCCGAGGCCGATGCCGCGGATCACAGTCCGGACCCAGCTGGCAGCGGGGCTCAGGGAAATCCGCTAGAGCGCTTTCTGCCGAGACAGCAAAAGCAGGTCGAGGCTGCGCGGAACCCGGAACCAAATGCCCCAATGGGACCTGCAGCGGCGGATGGTGGTCCAAGTGACCAGCCGGCCGACGCAGGCCCAGGGGCCTACCAGGTCGAGGGTGCATCGGCTGATCGCGACATCGGGGTGGAGACAGAGTATTTGGAACAGGAGCCACCCACAGTCTCAGGGGGTATGTACGACGGCGAAACGCCGCGACCTGCCGCAGTCAGGGGGCGGCGTCCGACCGGTTATCAGGGCCAGGCCAACCAGGGCGCCAGGCATCCCCGGCAATGGAATTCCGAGGGGGTTGCCATCGGCGAGGCCGTGACCAAGTCTTCGGAGACCTCGGTGTCCATGGCCGGCCAGGGTGCCGACGCGCGCCATGGTGGCTTGTGGCCGATGCGCGAGACCATGGTCCGTCTTCAATCGGTGGTGGACGTGACAGGAGACATAGGCGATCATGCCTCCGTCAATCGACCGGCCCCGCATGCAAAACGACGCACTGAGCCGGGTGGCTCCGGAACAAAGGCGGGGCCGGCACCTGCACGGTTCCCGCGACCTTGGCTGTGGGCGATCGCGGTTCTGGTAATCGGCCTCGGTGTTGCGCTCGGAATCGACAGCTACAACGGGCGAGATGTCGGAGTCGCCCCGGCCAAGAGCGGAACTATCCGCCGCGACGCGACAGGAACT